>NZ_JBITCL010000006.1:334688-347561 GCF_044453165.1 Streptomyces sp. NPDC051740
CCGGCGGGCGGGAAGCCGTAACCGGCAGGTTGGGCCGGGGGCGTCGGGGCGGCGCCCGGCTGGGGGAAGCCGTAGCCGGCCGGGGCGTCGGGCGCCGGCGCGGGCGGGGTCTCGGGCTGTTGCCGGGGTGCCGGGCCGGCGGGCGGGAAGCCGTAGCCGGCCTGTGGGGCGGTCGGCGGGTTCCAGGCGGCGGGCGCGGGCTGCGGCGCCTGGGGCTGGAACGGCGGCTGCTGGGCAGGGACGGCCGGCTGGTCCTGCGCTGCCGCGGGCTGAGGCTGCGCACCCCCGTCCGCCGGCTGGGCGGGCGCCTGCTGCGGCTGCGCGGGCCACTGGCCGGCCGGCGCCGGGGCGGCGGGGTACGCCGACGGCACCGGGGGTACGCCCTGCGGCGCCGGGGGAGTCCAGGCGGACGGGGCCTCGGGCGTGGCCGGGACGGCATCCTCGGGCGTGTTGTCCTCGGAGGCCTCCGCGGGCACCGCGTCGTTCACCGGCTCGGCGTCCTCGGGCTCGACAGCCGTCGGCTCGTCCGTCACCGGTACGTCCTCGGAGGGCACCGAGTCCTCGGGCTCGGCCTCCGGCTCCACCGGCGCGGCGTCGTCCTCCACGTCGGTCACCGAGGACTCGGCGTCCTCAGGTGTGACGTCCTCCGCGTCGGAGACCTCGCCGGCTTCGCGCTCGTCGGACGTACCGGACGTCTCCTCGGCGTCGTCGGCGTCCGACGGATCCACCGCGGCGTCGGACACCTCCGCGGTGCTCGCGGCGTCGTCGTCGGTCCCGTCCTCACCGTCGGACGGCTCCAGCCGCACCTCCGCCTCGGCCTCGTCCTCCACGACCGCCTCGGCTTCCGCTTCCGCCTCGCGCTCCGCGATCTCCCGCTTCAACGCGGCGGCGGAGAAGCGGATCGTCGCACCGCTCTCCAGATCACCGTTGCCGGCCCGGAACCCACCGACCGGGATGTTCGGCACGGCCGAAGGGGAAGCCGCACCCGACTCCTCGGGCTCCTTCCCCGCTTCCGACCGCTGCGGCTCGAACCCGCTCCCCACCGGAAGCCTCGGCACGGCCACCGGCCCCCCGGACGGCGGCGCGGGTGGTGCGGGTGGTGCGGGCGGCGTGAACGGCGCGGTGGGCGCGGGCACGGGAGGCGTGAACGGGGCGCCCGGCGCAGGAGCGGGCGCGGGCGGAGTGAAGGGCGCCCCCGGCGCGGGCGCGGGCGGCTGCGCCGGAAGGGACGACGGCCCCGCCGCTCCCACCGCGTGCGGCGGCGGAGTCAGCCCCGGCAGCGGCGGAACGGGCCCATGGGAGGAAGGAGCCGAAGCAGGTGAGGAGGGCGAGGAACCGGAGGACGACGAAGCGGACGACGCCCCCGACTCCGGACTCCCCGAAGCGTTCTGCGTGTACCAGGCCGGCGGCGCGTAGTCGATGGTGAACTCGCCCGTCGTCTCGATGGCGGACTCCGCGTCGGGCTGGTCATCGCCGGGTGTCGCCCAGCCCCCGCGCGTCCCGTCCCGGTCGCTGCTCACAGTTCCTCCTGGTGTGGTCGAGCACCCTCGTGCGTGCTGGGGGCGACCGTGTGCCCTCCCCGTAGGACGCCGGGGCCCGGTTCACGGGTTCTGGCGTCGCGCCGGGTACCAGCCTAATCACCAGTAGCCCCACCCCGTCAGCCCCGCCCACCCCTCGGCACGGGCCGTTCCGCCTCATGCGTCGCGGTCAAGAGCCGTACGAATTTCGCTACTTAAGCGGGCAAACTCGCTCAACACCCATGCAACGGTCAACAGACGGGCCGCCCGGTCCATCACACGTGTGACACCGTCAACCCGCCCTGGAAAGCCGCCCGTTGGCGCACAGACCGACGGGCGGCACGCACGCGTACCGCCCGTTGCCACATCTCCGCATCACTCGGAGGCCGCGGCAAGTCCTCCGTCACCCGGTGCCGGCTCCAGGTCGAACTCACCGTCCCGCGCCCCCAGCACGAAGGCCCGCCACTCCGCCTCCGTGTACCGCAGCACCGTGTCCGGGTCGAGCGAGGACCGCATGGCCACGGCACCGCCGGGCAGGTACGCGATCTCGACCCGCTCCTCGTGCTCCTCGGTGCCCGGCGCGCTGTGCCACTCGACGCCGGAGATGTCGAGGGCGTAGAGCTCGTCCTTCTCCCGCTCCTTGCGTGCCTTGATCTCCTCAGCCGTCTCCGCCATGCCGCAGCGACCCCTTCCCGACGTACGAACTGTCCGAGCGCTCACCCTAGTGGCCTGCGACGTCCCGTCCGGCAGGTTCGGCGGACCGGGGGAAAGGGCCCCGGTCCAGCCTGGTACCCTGAGTGACGGCCGTGTGTGTACGCGCCTCCGGAGCGGGCTCGCTCCGGAGGTCGCGCCCAGCGGATCCCCGCCTTCCGAGTCATGGAAGACCCCCCGAGACGAAGACCGGGGGCGCTCGGTGGCCACTCACAGACTATGAGGAGTACGCGTGTCGCTCGACGCCGCAGTGAAGAAGCAGATCATCTCCGAGTTCGGTACCAAGGAGGGTGACACCGGCTCCCCCGAGGTCCAGGTCGCTCTGCTCTCCCGTCGGATCTCCGACCTGACGGAGCACCTCAAGACCCACAAGCACGACCACCACTCCCGCCGTGGTCTGCTCATCCTGGTCGGTCAGCGCCGCCGGCTGCTGCAGTACCTCGCCAAGAAGGACATCCAGCGCTTCCGTGCGCTGGTCGACCGCCTCGGCATCCGCCGCGGTGCGGCGGGCGCCAAGTAAGACGCCGTGAAGGGAGCGGTTCCCTGGGAAAGGGGACCGCTCCCTTTGCCGTACGTGCGGACTGTCACCGCGCCTTTGTAGTGTGGTAGCACAACGCAATAGGTACGAACGACGCACGAGGAGAAGCGCACCTCGCCGCCGCCGGTCCTCGGTAGTGGCCCCCGGGAGAGTGAACCCCGGGAGCTTCGATCGAAGACCGGCCCGCACCAGCGGAGCGCTTCTCCGCCCCCGTCCCCCCGCCACACGGGCGAGGCGGGACGTAAAGACGACAAAGTAACGGAGAAAACGCTAGTGGAGAACGAGACCCACTACGCCGAGGCCGTCATCGACAACGGCTCCTTCGGCACCCGCACCATCCGCTTCGAGACGGGCCGCCTGGCCCGCCAGGCCGCCGGCTCCGCCGTGGCCTACCTGGACGACGACACCATGGTGCTGTCGGCCACCACCGCTTCCAAGAACCCCAAGGACCAGCTCGACTTCTTCCCCCTCACGGTGGACGTCGAGGAGCGGATGTACGCCGCGGGCCGGATCCCCGGCTCCTTCTTCCGCCGCGAGGGCCGGCCCTCCGAGGACGCCATCCTCACCTGCCGCCTCATCGACCGCCCGCTGCGCCCGTCCTTCAAGAAGGGCCTGCGCAACGAGATCCAGGTCGTCGCCACGATCATGGCGCTCAACCCCGACCACCTGTACGACGTCGTGGCGATCAACGCCGCCTCCGCGTCCACGCAGCTGGCCGGTCTGCCCTTCTCCGGCCCGATCGGCGGCGTCCGCGTCGCGCTGATCAACGGCCAGTGGGTGGCGTTCCCGACGCACACCGAGCTCGAGGACGCCGTCTTCGACATGGTCGTCGCCGGTCGCGTCCTGGAGGACGGCGACGTCGCGATCATGATGGTCGAGGCCGAGGCCACCGACAAGACCATCAAGCTGGTCGAGGGCGGCGCAGAGGCGCCGACCGAGGAGGTCGTCGCCGCCGGTCTGGACGCCGCGAAGCCCTTCATCAAGGTGCTCTGCCGGGCCCAGGCCGACCTCGCCGCCAAGGCCGCCAAGCCCACCGGCGAGTTCCCGGTCTTCCTGGACTACCAGGACGACGTCCTCGAAGCCCTCACCGCCGCCGTCAAGCCGGAGCTCGCCTCCGCGCTGACCATCGCCGGCAAGCAGGAGCGCGAGGCCGAGCTGGACCGCGTCAAGGCGCTCGCCGCCGAGAAGCTCCTGCCGGAGTTCGAGGGCCGCGAGAAGGAGATCTCCGCCGCGTACCGCTCGCTGACCAAGTCCCTGGTCCGTGAGCGCGTCATCAAGGAGAAGAAGCGCATCGACGGTCGCGGTGTCACCGACATCCGCACCCTGGCCGCCGAGGTCGAGGCCATCCCGCGCGTGCACGGCTCCGCGCTGTTCGAGCGTGGCGAGACCCAGATCCTGGGCGTCACCACCCTCAACATGCTCCGTATGGAGCAGCAGCTGGACACCCTCTCCC
Source organism: Streptomyces sp. NPDC051740 (assembly GCF_044453165.1). Lineage (NCBI taxonomy): Bacteria > Bacillati > Actinomycetota > Actinomycetes > Kitasatosporales > Streptomycetaceae > Streptomyces > Streptomyces sp. NPDC051740. The sequence goes on from NZ_JBITCL010000006.1 coordinate 338,908, forward strand.
CGGTGACCCGCAAGCGCTACATGCACAACTACAACTTCCCGCCGTACTCCGTCGGCGAGACCGGCCGCGTGGGCTCCCCCAAGCGCCGCGAGATCGGCCACGGCGCGCTCGCCGAGCGTGCCATCGTGCCGGTGCTGCCGACGCGCGAGGAGTTCCCCTACGCGATCCGCCAGGTGTCCGAGGCCCTCGGCTCCAACGGCTCGACGTCCATGGGCTCGGTCTGTGCCTCCACCATGTCGCTGCTGAACGCCGGTGTGCCGCTCAAGGCCCCGGTCGCCGGCATCGCGATGGGCCTGATCTCCCAGGAGATCAACGGCGAGACGCACTACGTCGCCCTCACCGACATCCTCGGCGCGGAGGACGCCTTCGGCGACATGGACTTCAAGGTCGCCGGCACCAAGGAGTTCGTGACCGCCCTCCAGCTCGACACCAAGCTGGACGGCATCCCCGCCTCCGTCCTGGCCGCCGCCCTCAAGCAGGCCCGTGACGCCCGTCTCCACATCCTCGACGTGATGATGGAAGCGATCGACACGCCGGACGAGATGTCCCCGAACGCGCCGCGGATCATCACCGTGAAGATCCCGGTCGACAAGATCGGCGAGGTCATCGGCCCCAAGGGCAAGATGATCAACCAGATCCAGGAGGACACCGGCGCCGAGATCACCATCGAGGACGACGGCACCATCTACATCGGCGCCGCCGACGGCCCCGCCGCAGAGGCCGCCCGCACCACGATCAACAGCATCGCCAACCCGACGATGCCCGAGGTCGGCGAGCGCTACCTGGGCACGGTCGTCAAGACCACCACCTTCGGTGCGTTCGTCTCCCTGCTCCCCGGCAAGGACGGTCTGCTGCACATCTCGCAGATCCGCAAGCTGGCCGGCGGCAAGCGCGTGGAGAACGTCGAGGACGTGCTCGGCGTGGGCGCCAAGGTCCAGGTCGAGATCGCCGAGATCGACTCCCGCGGCAAGCTCTCCCTGATCCCCGTGATCGAGGGCGAAGAGGGCGCCTCCGACAACGACAAGAAGGACGACGCCGACCAGTGACGTCCCGTAGCGCCAAGGCGACGGCCCGCACCTCCTCGGAGGCGCGGGCCGTCGCCCGTACCCAAACCCTGATCAAGGGCGAGAACGGCATCGGTACGGTCCGCAGGACCACCCTGCCCGGCGGCCTGCGCATCGTCACCGAGACGCTGCCCTCGGTCCGCTCGGCGACCTTCGGCATCTGGGCCCACGTCGGCTCCCGCGACGAGACCCCGGCCCTGAACGGCGCCACCCACTACCTGGAGCACCTCCTCTTCAAGGGCACCTCCCGCCGCTCCGCCCTGGACATCTCCTCCGCCCTCGACGCCGTCGGCGGCGAGATGAACGCGTTCACGGCCAAGGAGTACACGTGCTACTACGCGCGCGTGCTCGACACCGACCTGCCGCTCGCCATCGACGTGGTGTGCGACATGCTGACCGGCTCGCTGATCCAGGAGGAGGACGTCGACGTCGAACGCGGCGCCATCCTCGAAGAGATCGCGATGACCGAGGACGACCCGGGCGACTGCGTGCACGACCTGTTCGCGCACACCATGTTCGGCGACAACCCCCTCGGCCGCCCCGTCCTCGGCACGGTCGACACGGTCAACGCCCTCACCGCCGACCGCATCCGCCGCTTCTACAAGAAGCACTACGACCCGACCCACCTCGTGGTCGCCTGCGCCGGCAACATCGACCACAACAAGGTCGTACGCCAGGTCCGCGCCGCCTTCGAGAAGGCCGGCGCCCTCGGGAACGCCGACGCCGATCCGATCGCCCCGCGCGGCGGCTCGCGCGCGCTGCGCACCGCCGGCCGGGTCGAGCTCATCGGCCGCAAGACGGAACAGGCGCACATCGTCCTCGGCATGCCGGGCCTGTCCCGCACCGACGAGCGGCGCTGGGCCCTGGGCGTGCTGAACACCGCCCTCGGCGGCGGCATGTCGTCCCGCCTCTTCCAGGAGGTCCGGGAGAAGCGCGGACTGGCCTACAGCGTGTACTCGTACACGTCCGGCTTCGCCGACTGCGGCCTGTTCGGCGTGTACGCGGGCTGCAGGCCCTCCCAGGTGCACGACGTGCTGAAGATCTGCCGCGACGAACTCGACCACGTCGCCGAGCACGGACTCCCCGACGACGAGATCGAGCGCGCCATCGGCCAGCTGAGGGGTTCCACCGTCCTCGGCCTCGAGGACACCGGCGCGCTGATGAACCGTATCGGCAAGAGCGAACTGTGCTGGGGCGAGCAGATGTCGGTCGACGACATGCTGGCCCGGATAGCCTCGGTGACCCCGGACGACGTCCGCTCGGTCGCCCGCGACGTCCTGGGACGGCGGCCCTCCCTGTCGGTCATCGGCCCGCTCAAGGACAAGCAGGCGTCCCGCCTGCACGACGCCGTCGCCTGACCCCTCCCGGTAAGGAAACAAGGAACATGAGCAAGCTGCGCGTGGCGGTCCTCGGTGCCAAGGGCCGGATCGGTTCCGAGGCGGTACGGGCCGTCGAGGCCGCCGACGACATGGAGCTGGTGGCCGCCCTCGCCCGGGGCGACAAGCTGGAGACCCTCGCAGAGAACGGGGCCCAGGTCGCCGTGGAGCTGACCACCCCCGCCTCGGTCATGGGCAACCTCGACTTCTGCGTGCGTCACGGCATCCACGCCGTCGTCGGCACCACCGGCTGGACCGACGACCGCCTCGCACAGCTGAGGGGCTGGCTGGAGCAGTCCCCGGAGACGGGCGTGCTCATCGCGCCGAACTTCTCCATCGGCGCCGTCCTCACCATGAAGTTCGCGCAGATCGCCGCCCCCTACTTCGAGTCCGTCGAGGTCGTCGAGCTGCACCACCCGAACAAGGTGGACGCCCCCAGCGGCACCGCCACGCGCACCGCCCAGCTCATCGCCGAGGCCCGCCGCCGGGCGGGCAGCGCGCCCGCCCCGGACGCCACCACCACCGCTCTCGTCGGCGCCCGCGGCGCCGACGTCGACGGGGTCCCGGTGCACGCGATCCGGCTGCGCGGACTCCTCGCCCACCAGGAGGTCCTGCTCGGCGGCGAGGGCGAGACCCTCACCGTCCGCCACGACTCCCTGCACCACAGCAGCTTCATGCCCGGCATCCTGCTCGGCGCCCGCCGCGTGGTGACCACTCCCGGCCTGACCTTCGGCCTGGAACACTTCCTCGACCTGAACTGAGCCCGAGCCGACCCCATGCGCGCGAAGATCTCCTACGCCATCACGGCCGCCGTCCTGGTCGTCTACTTCGTCCTGGTCGGCAGCCGTGGCGTGCTGCTCATCGAGGCCGGCACGCCCCTCACCGTCACCTTCGGCGTGGCGGTGCTGATCCTGCCGGTCATCGGTGTCTGGTTCCTGTGGAAGAACACCGAGTTCGTCCGCGACGCCAACCGGCTCGCCGCCCTGCTCGACGCCGAGGGCGGCCTGCCCGTCGACGAGCTGAAGCGGCTGCCCAGCGGCCGGGTCGACCGCGACTCGGCCGACGAGGTCTTCGCCCGCCGCAAGGCCGAGACGGAGGACGCCCCCGACGACTGGCGCAGCTGGTTCCGGCTCGCCGTCGCCTACCACGACGCCCGCGACACCCCCCGCGCCCGCAAGGCGATGCAGCGGGCGATCGCCCTGCACAAGACCTCTCACTGAGCGTGCGGGGCTCCGAGCCCCGCACGCTCAGTCGCGCCGGTACTCGGCGGCCCACACCTCCACGGTGTCGGCCGCCCGGTCGAAGGCCAGCTGGTCCCGTCCCAGGAAGTCCGCGTTGTGCGAGGTCAGCAGGGGTGCCGGCGACTCCGCCGAACGTCCCCGCCGGGCGAGGGTCAGCGCCTGCCCCTGCACCGTCCGGGGCAGCCCCAGCCAGCGCACCGGCTGCTGCACCGTGCGCACGGAGACGACCTGCTCCCAGGACGTCGTACGCGTGCTCACGAAAGCCACGTGGCGCAGCCCGCGGGAGCTCACCCACACGCCCATGCGCAGCAGCCGCAGCGCGCAGGCGACGCCGACCAGTGCGATGGCGAAGACCGTCCCGGCGGACGCCGGCGTCGCCGTCGCCGCGATGATCACCGCCGCGAACAGCACGAACGACGCGAGCAGCAGCAGGAGCGCCGCCGCCCCCACCCGCCACGGCCCGGGACGGTACGGGCGTCGCCAGCGGTCCCGGTCGTCGTACGGCAGGGCGACATCGTCCGCCGTGTCGAAAGCGCGGTCGGCCGTCAGGAAGGGCAGGGGCACGACGGGTCCTCACTCGATCCATGCGTCAGCAGTGCCCGGTGAGGCTATCGATCCGTGCCGCCGGTCACCACCCTCGGGGGTCCGGACGGAGCCGGTGGCCACGGCCGGGGCGGCTCAGCGCCCCTCGGACGCCTGTGACTGCTGTGTCCCCGACCCCGAGGGATCGGAGGACATCGCCGGCATTCCGATGACCAGGGAGCCCACCAGCCCGGCCACGAGGGTGAGCCCCAGCAGCCAGCGCCCGGTTATCTGGCCGACGGAGGCCCGCTCACGGGGCGGCGGGGTGACATTGCTGCGGAACCTCTCGGCCTCGGCGACAAAGGCGAACGGTACGGGTTCGCGCCGACCGAACATCAGGGGTACGTCTCCTTCGGGATCGAACGGATCACTGTCACCAACACAGACGAACGACGGCCCCGATAGGTGCCCGCTTTCACCGAATTCGCAGAAGTTCGCCGCCGTTCACCGCTGTATGTCACCCGCCGGCGCCGAAGGCCCCGTCGTCGGTGCCGCGCCGTAGAGTGGGCGCCGCCCGAGAGACGTGATGGAAGGACCCCCCGCGCCGTGACCGACACCCCCGCCGACGACCTCAAGCCCGACTTCCGCAGCGATGTGACCGTCGAGCTGGTCAAGCACACCGCGTCCGACGCCGACGTGCTGTTCGCCGCCCGCGTCTCGACCATCGGCGAGCAGTCCCTGGCCGAGCTGGACAAGGACCCCGAGCGCTCCAAGGGCCTGATCAACTACCTGATGCGGGACCGGCACGGCAGCCCCTTCGAGCACAACTCGATGACCTTCTTCATCAGCGCCCCGATCTTCGTCTTCCGCGAGTTCATGCGGCACCGCGTGGGCTGGTCGTACAACGAGGAGTCGGGCCGCTACCGGGAGCTCCAGCCGGTCTTCTACGTCCCGGACGAGTCCCGCAAGCTGATCCAGGAGGGCCGCCCCGGCAAGTACCGCTTCGTCGAGGGCACCCCGGCCCAGCAGGAGCTCGTCGGCCGCGCCATGGAGGACTCCTACCGGCAGGCGTACGAGGCGTACCAGGAGATGCTCGCCGCCGGCGTCGCCCGCGAGGTCGCCCGCGCGGTGCTCCCCGTCGGCCTGTACTCCTCGATGTACGCCACCTGCAACGCCCGCTCGCTGATGCACTTCCTCGGCCTGCGCACCCAGCACGAGCTGGCGAAGGTCCCGTCCTTCCCGCAGCGGGAGATCGAGATGGTCGGCGAGAAGATGGAGGCCGAATGGGCCCGTCTCATGCCACTCACGTACGCCGCCTTCAACGCCAACGGGCGCGTGGCCCCGTAGAACCGCAGCTCAAGCCCGCGAGCACACATGTACGGTTCAACCTCGTGAAGTGTCCGTATTGCGGCATTTCATGAAGTTCATCTAGCCTGATCAAGCGGGCCCGGTACTGCCTGAACCCCCGAGCAGGCAGTGCCGGGTCCCCCCTTTGTCCCACCTTGTCGCCTCCCCCGAGGGAAGACCCCGACCTGAGCAACGAGTAGCGTGTAACCCATGGCTCCGACCTCCACTCCGCAGACCCCCTTCGGGAGGGTCCTCACCGCCATGGTCACGCCCTTCACGGCGGACGGCGCACTCGACCTCGACGGCGCACAGCGGCTCGCCACCCACCTGGTGGACGCAGGCAACGACGGCCTGATCATCAACGGCACCACCGGTGAGTCCCCCACCACCAGCGACGCGGAGAAATCGGATCTCGTACGGGCCGTCGTGGCGGCGGTCGGCGACCGCGCCCAGGTCGTGGCCGGAGTCGGCACCAACGACACCCACCACAGCATCGAACTGGCCCGCGCCGCGGAACGCGCCGGCGCGCACGGCCTCCTGGTGGTCACCCCGTACTACAACAAGCCCCCGCAGGAGGGCCTCTACCGGCACTTCACGGCCGTCGCCGACGCCACCGGGCTGCCGGTCATGCTCTACGACATCCCCGGCCGCAGCGGCGTCCCGATCGGCACGGAGACGATCGTCCGCCTCGCCGAGCACCCGCGCATCGTCGCCAACAAGGACGCCAAGGGCGACCTCGGCCGCGCCGGCTGGGCCATCGCCCGCTCCGGCCTCGCCTGGTACTCCGGCGACGACATGCTGAACCTGCCCCTGCTCTCCATCGGAGCGGTCGGCTTCGTCTCGGTCGTCGGCCACCTCGTCACCCCCGAGCTGCGCGCCCTGGTCGAGGCGTACACCTCCGGAGACGTCCAGAAGGCCACCGAGATCCACCAGAAGCTGCTTCCCGTCTACACGGGCATGTTCCGCACCCAGGGCGTGATGACCACCAAGGCGGCGCTCGCCCTCAAGGGTCTCCCCGCCGGACCCCTGCGCGCCCCCATGGCCGAGTGCACGCCGGAAGAGATCGAGCAGCTCAAGATCGATCTTGCCGCCGGCGGGGTACAACTCCAGTAACCAGACTTCGCGCGACCGCTCGCGCAGACGGACTTCACAACTGAATAAGCGGGCCACCGGTGCCCGCACCCCACACGACAACTGCTTCTGCACGAACGTCACGCGCGCCACGTGCCCCACCGGTACGTGGCGCGCGTGTTTGAGGAGAGTCTTTTGAGTCATCCGCATCCTGAACTCGGCCCGCCCCCGCAGCTCCCCGAAGGCGGCCTGCGCGTCACCCCGCTCGGCGGTCTCGGCGAGATCGGCCGGAACATGACGGTCTTCGAATACGGAGGCCGCCTGCTGATCGTCGACTGCGGAGTCCTCTTCCCCGAGGAGGAGCAGCCCGGAATCGACCTGATCCTGCCGGACTTCTCGTCCATCCGGGACCGCCTCGACGACATCGAGGGCATCGTCCTCACGCACGGCCACGAGGACCACATCGGCGGCGTCCCCTTCCTCCTGCGCGAGAAGCCGGACATCCCGCTGATCGGCTCCAAGCTGACCCTCGCCCTCATCGAGGCGAAGCTCCAGGAGCACCGCATCCGCCCGTACACCCTCCAGGTGGCGGAAGGGCAGCGTGAGCGCATCGGCCCCTTCGACTGCGAGTTCATCGCCGTCAACCACTCCATCCCCGACGCGCTCGCCGTGGCCATCCGCACGCCCGCCGGCATGGCGGTCCACACCGGCGACTTCAAGATGGACCAGCTCCCGCTGGACAACCGCCTCACGGATCTGCACGCGTTCGCCAGGCTCAGCGAGGAAGGCATCGACCTTCTGCTCGCCGACTCCACGAACGCCGAGGTCCCGGGCTTCGTCCCGCCCGAGCGCGACATCTCCAACGTCCTGCGCCAGGTCTTCGCCGGCGCCCGCAAGCGGATCATCGTGGCCAGCTTCGCCAGCCACGTCCACCGCATCCAGCAGATCCTGGACGCGGCACACGAGTACGGCCGCCGGGTCGCCTTCGTCGGCCGCTCCATGGTCCGCAACATGGGCATCGCCCGCGACCTCGGTTACCTCAAGGTCCCGCCGGGCCTGGTCGTGGACGTCAAGACACTGGACGACCTGCCGGACAGCGAAGTCGTCCTGGTCTGCACGGGCTCCCAGGGCGAACCGATGGCCGCCCTGTCCCGCATGGCCAACCGCGACCACCAGATCCGCATCGTCGACGGCGACACGGTGATCCTGGCGTCGTCGCTCATCCCCGGCAACGAGAACGCGGTCTACCGCGTGATCAACGGCCTGACCCGCTGGGGCGCCAACGTCGTCCACAAGGGCAACGCCAAGGTCCACGTCTCGGGCCACGCCTCGGCCGGCGAACTGCTGTACTTCTACAACATCTGCCGTCCGAAGAACCTGATGCCGGTCCACGGCGAATGGCGCCACCTGCGTGCCAACGCCGAACTGGGTGTCCTGACCGGCGTCCCGCACGACCGCATCGTCATCGCCGAGGACGGTGTCGCCGTCGACCTCGTCGAGGGCAAGGCCAAGATCTCCGGCAAGGTCCAGGCGGGATACGTCTACGTCGACGGCCTCTCCGTCGGTGACGTCGGCGAGCCCGCGCTCAAAGACCGCAAGATCCTCGGTGACGAGGGCATCATCTCGGTCTTCGTGGTCATGGACTCGTCCACCGGCAAGATCACGGGTGGTCCTCATGTCCAGGCCCGCGGCTCCGGCATCGAGGACTCCGCCTTCGGCGAGGTGATCCCGAAGATCACGGAGACCCTGGAGCGCTCGGCCCAGGACGGTGTCGTCGAGCCCCACCAGATGCAGCAGCTCATCCGCCGCACGCTGGGCAAGTGGGTCTCCGACACCTACCGACGCCGGCCGATGATCCTGCCCGTGGTGGTGGAGGTCTGACGGTCCGCCGGACCGCGCGCACGAGCGAACCTGGAGCGGGGGGGGGGGGGGGGGGGGGGGGGGGGGGGGGGGGGGGGGGGGGGGGGGGGGGGGGGGGGGGGGGGGGGGCGGGGGGCCGCGCGCCCGCGCCCCCGCCGCCGCGCCCCCCGGCG
>NZ_JBITCL010000007.1:0-46660 GCF_044453165.1 Streptomyces sp. NPDC051740
CGCCCGCGCGGGCCGCCGGGCGCCCCCCCCCGCGGCGCGCCCCCGCCCCCCCCCCCCCCCCCCCCCCCCCCCCCCCCCCCCCCCCCCCCCCCCCCCCCCCCCCCCCCCCCACGGCGGGGACCAGGGGGGTCAGGGCTTCAGCAGCAGGGTGTCGCTGGTGCTGTCCGCGACCGCCTTCTCCGAGTACGACCACTCCAGCAGCTCGCCCTCGGCCCACTTGTCCGTCTGGTCGACGTAGTGGGCGCTGTAGGCGTGCCCGGAGGCGCCGGTGAGGTTGATCCACCGGGACTTGTCGAGGTCGCCGAGGTTGACCACCATCCGCATGGACGGCACCCAGACGACGCCGTAGCCCCCGGCGGCGTTCCAGCCGGTCGCGTTGACGGTGGCCTCGCCGCCGCCGAGCTTCCACGGGCCGCGGTTGAGCATGTACTGCAGGAAGTCCGGGCCCTCGGTGCCGAGGGTCTGGTTGTTCAGGAACAGGCGGTGCAGCCGGCCCCAGCTCCAGCTGTCGATGTCCTTGCCGAGCTTGGCGGTCAGCTCCCAGCGGGCGTCGATCATGGCGCGCTTGAACAGCTCGTCACGGTTGTCCGCGGCGGGGCGGGTGCCCGACTTGGGGGTCTTCCACCAGGAGCTGTCCTCCTTGTCCATCAGCGTGCGGACCACCTCGAACCAGCGGTCGCCGCCGTCGGGCTGCGCCTGGTCGGCGTCGCGCTGACCGCACTCGCGGACCTTGCCCGCCTCGTCGGCGGGCCCGGTGGTGTTGACCGGGTCGACCCACACGCACTGGCCCTTGACCCGCAGCTCCTTGGGCAGCTTGTGGGCGAAGGCGAGCTTGAGGATGTTGCGCCACACGGAGTTGAAGTACGCGGCGGCGGCCGAGTCGGCGTCCTGGGTGTAGTCCCAGCCCTCCAGCAGCTTCTGCGCCTCGCGGACGTCCGCGTCCTCGGTGTCGATCTTGAGCAGGTGCGGCACCAGCAGCTTGGCGATGGAGCTGGAGTTGTCGAGCTGCATCTGCCGCATGTCGTCGGTGGAGATCTTGCCGCCGTCCTTGATCTTCGACTTGATCAGTTCGGTGATCCGCTGGCTGCGGGCACCGTAACCCCAGTCGGTGGTCAGCGTGTACGGGTAGTCCTCGTCGACGACGGCCTGGTTGGCGGTGACGATGTAGCCGCGGTCCGGGTTGTACTCGTAGGGCAGCGCTTCCTGCTCGATCCAGCCGGTCCACTCGTAGTCGGCGTCCCAGCCGGGGGCGGGGAGGGAGCCGTCGTGCTTCTCCGCGCGGGTGGGGATCTTCCCGGGGAGCGTGTAGCCGATGCTGCCCTCGGTGTCCGCGTAGACGAGGTTCTGCGAGGGCACCTCGAACAGGGTGGCGGCCTCGCGGAAGTCGTCCCAGTCCTTCGCGCGGTTCATCGCGAAGATCGAGTCCATGGTGCGGCCGGCGTCCAGGGCGGTCCAGCGCAGCGCGACGCCGTAGCCGTCGCCCCGGTCGGGGGCGGCGCTGTCGACGGTGGCCTTCTTGCCGGTCTTCACCAGGTCGTCGGAACGGTCGGAGAGCAGGGGGCCGTTGTTGGTCTCACGGACGACGATCTTCTGCGCCTTGCCGCCGGCGACCTTGATGGTCTCCTCGCGCGTCTCGAACGGCACCACCTTGCCGTCGTACTGGTAGCCGTCGCCGGTGATCTTCTCCAGGTAGAGGTCGGTGACGTCGACGCCGGAGTTGGTCAGGCCCCAGGCGATGTCCTGGTTGTGGCCGATTATCACGCCCGGCATGCCCGCGAAAGTGTAGCCGGTGACGTCGTACTGGCACTTGGCGGACACCTCGCGGCAGTGCAGGCCCATCTGGTACCAGACGGACGGCAGCGAGGCCGACAGGTGCGGGTCGTTGGCGAGCAGCGGCTTGCCGGTGATGGTGTGATCGCCGGAGACCACCCAGGAGTTGGAGCCGATGCCGTCGCCGTTGACGCCGACGGCGGTGGGGAGGTCCTCCAGGACCTGCTGGAGGCCGGTGAGCTGGCTCTCCAGGGAGGAACCGCTGGTACCGGTACCCGTGCCGGTTCCGGTGCCTGTGCCCGTACCCGTCCCGGTGCCCGTGCCGGTGCCCGTGCCGGTGCCGGTGCCGGTGCCCGTGCCGGTCCCCGTACCCGTCCCGGTGCCGGTCCCCGTACCCGTCCCGGTCCCCGTGCTCTCGCCCTGCTCGTACGCCCCGGTGAGCTGGTTGTACTGGCCCTCCTGGACCACCGGCTTGTTCCGGCTGTACGGGTACGCCGGGTACAGGTCGGCGATCTGCTTCGGGCCGAGGCGGCTGGTCATCAGCGCGCGGTCGATCTCGTCCTGCATGTTGCCGCGCAGGTCCCAGGCCATCGCCTTCAGCCAGGCCACGGAGTCGACCGGGGTCCACTTCCCGGGCTTGTAGTCGTTCTCGAAGCCGAGCGCCGCGTACTCCAGGGAGATCTCCTTGCCCTCCTTGCCCTCCAGATAGGCGTTGACGCCCTTGGCGTACGCGTCGAGGTACTTCCTGGTGGCGGGGGAGAGCTTCTTCTCGTACTCCTCCTCGGCGATCCGGTCCCAGCCCAGGGTGCGCAGGAACTCGTCGTTGTCGATCTGGCTCTCGCCGAACATCTCCGACAGGCGCCCGGCGGTCATGTGCCGGCGCACGTCCATCTCGTAGAACCGGTCCTGCGCCTGGACGTAGCCCTGGGCCATGAACAGGTCCTCGTCGGAGGAGGCGTAGATCTGCGGGATGCCGTAGCCGTCCCGCTTGACGTCGACGGTCCCCGTCAGGCCCTTGAGCGTGGTCGAGCCCTTGGTCTGCGGGAAGGAGGCACGCACGGTGCTGACCGACCAGTACCCGCCGTAGGCGACAGCACCGATCAGGGCCAGCACCAGGACGAGCACGATCAGTCGTCCTCTGCGTCCCTTCTTCCTGCCGGACTTGCCGGGCTGCTGCCCCGCGGAGGCGCCGGCCTGCTGACCCGTGGAGGCGGTGGTGTCGGTGGGCATCGCTGTCCTTGCTGTCCTAACGCGAGCGGCAGGTCGGGCTGTGCTTTTAACTGAGCGCTGGAGCAACGATAGGCGCAGGGCCCCGCGCCCCTTGACGCGGAGTCGGGAACCAGCCCGGACTGACGTTCGATCTTGCCGTCCCGAGCGTCAAGAAAGCGTCAAGAGTTAGGTAAGGTAACGAAGTAGTTTGCCGCGGAAGCGGTGGCTCGTATGCGATGTACGTGAGCTCACGCGCGGGTGCGCCTGAGTCAGGGAAGGGAACGGCCGCTGACTGTCCACCACCTCAACCAGCTCCTGCTCGTCTGCTCGATCGTCCTGCTCGTCGCCGTCGCAGCGGTCCGGATCTCCTCACGCAGCGGGCTCCCCAGCCTGCTCGTCTACCTGGGCATCGGCATCGCCCTGGGCCAGGACGGCTTCGGCGACATCCACTTCGACAACGCCGAGCTGACCCAGGTCATCGGATACGCGGCCCTGGTCGTGATCCTGGCCGAGGGCGGCCTGGGCACGAAGTGGACGGAGGTGAGACCGATCCTGCCCGCCGCCTCCGTGCTCGCGCTGGGCGGCGTCGCGGTGAGCGTCGGCGTCACGGCGTCGGCCGCGCACTTCCTGGTCGGGCTGGAGTGGCGGCAGGCGCTGATCATCGGCGCGGTGGTGTCGTCGACCGACGCGGCGGCCGTCTTCTCGGTGCTGCGGAAAATACCGCTCCCCGCGCGGGTGACGGGCGTGCTGGAGGCGGAGTCCGGCTTCAACGACGCTCCCGTCGTCATCCTGGTCGTCGCCTTCTCCTCGGCCGGACCGGTCGAGCACTGGTACGTCCTGGTCGGCGAGATAGTGCTGGAGCTGGCCATCGGCGCCGCCGTCGGACTCGCGGTGGGCTGGCTGGGCGCCTGGGGACTGCGGCACGTGGCACTGCCCGCCTCCGGCCTCTACCCGATCGCCGTCATGGCCATCGCGGTCACCGCCTACGCGGCCGGCGCCATCGCCCACGGCAGCGGCTTCCTCGCCGTCTACCTCGCCTCGATGCTGCTGGGCAACGCCAAACTGCCGCACTGGCCCGCCACCCGCGGCTTCGCCGAGGGGCTCGGCTGGATCGCCCAGATCGGCATGTTCGTCCTGCTCGGCCTGCTCGTCACCCCGCACGAACTGGGCGACGACATCGTGCCCGCGCTGGTCATCGGGCTGGCGCTCACCATGGTGGCCCGCCCGCTGAGCGTCGTCGTCTGCCTGCTGCCGTTCCGGGTGCCCTGGCAGGAACAGACGCTGATGTCCTGGGCGGGACTGCGCGGCGCCGTGCCCATCATCCTCGCGACGATCCCGATGGTGCAGGGCGTCGCCGGGAGCGAGCGGATCTTCAACATCGTCTTCGTCCTGGTCGTCGTCTACACCCTCATCCAGGGGCCGACCCTGCCCTGGCTGGCCCGCAAACTGCACCTGGGCGCGGACTCCGCCGCCGACCTCGGCATCGAGTCGGCGCCCCTGGAGCGGCTGCGCGGACACCTGCTGTCGGTCGCCATCCCGGCCGGGTCGAGGATGCACGGCGTGGAGGTCGCCGAGCTGCGGCTGCCGAACGGGGCCGCCGTCACCCTCGTCGTGCGCGACGGGACGTCGTTCGTGCCGCTGCCGTCGACGGTGCTGCGCCGCGGGGACGAACTGCTCGTCGTCGCCACGGACCCGGTACGGGACGCCGCCGAACGGCGCCTGCGCGCGGTCGGCCGGGGCGGCAAGCTGGCCGGCTGGCTGGGCGCCGACGGACCGCGGGCGGGACGCTGACGGACGACGGACGGAACGCCGACGGACCGCGGGCGGGACGCCGACGGACGACGGACGGAACGCCGACGGACCGCGGGCGGGACGCCGACGGACGACGGACGGAACGCCGACGGACCGCGGGCGGGACGCCGACGGCGTGCCCGGCTTCACAGCGAGCGGCAGGTGATCCCTGTACGATGCAGGCGACCCCCAGATCGAACCAACTCTGCCTGACGCAGAGCTGGCGCGACCGTATGGCGGCCGGGACGCCCTGAGCTGTGGCGCCGGTATCTACCGCAGTCAGCGCAAGAGGACAGCTCTCGGCGCCCCCCGCACGACCCGCGCGGGCCGCTACCAGGTGGCGGAAAGGCACGGGCCGTGGCATCCACGGTCACCACGTCGAAGGACTCGGCGGCCACCTCCCGACCGGGATACGGCCGGCTGCTGCGCACGCGCGGCGCGTGGACGTTCCTGCTCCCCGGCTTCGCGGCCCGCCAGCCGTTCGCGATGCTCACCCTCTCCATCGTGCTGCTGGTGCAGCACACCACCGGCTCGTACGGAGCGGCCGGCGCCGTCGCGGCCGTCACCGGCGTCTCCATGGCGCTGTTCGCCCCCTACAGCGGCCGTCTCGCCGACCGCCACGGCCAGCGCGCCGTCCTCGTGCCCGGCGTCCTCGTCCACACGGCGGCCGGACTGGCCCTCACCGCGCTCGCGCTGACCGACGCGCCCCTGTGGGCGCTGTTCGCCGCCGCCGTGCCCACGGGTGCCTCGGTGCCGCAGATCGGGCCCATGGTGCGGGCCCGCTGGGGCGTGCGGCTCAAGGGCTCCCCGCTGCTGACCACCGCGGCGGCCTTCGAGTCCGTCACCGACGAGTTCACCTTCGTCGTCGGACCGCTGCTGGCGACGGCCCTGTGCACGGCCGTGGACCCGGCCGCGGGCCTGCTCACCGAGGCCGCGCTGACGTTGGTCGGCGGTCTGCTGTTCGCCGCGCAGAAGGGCACACAGCCCGAGGCGGGCCGCGACGGGCACGCGCGCGTGGAGCACGTTTCCGCGCTGCGCGTCCCCGGTGTGCGCGTGCTGATCGTGACGTTCCTGGGCATCGGTTCCGTCTTCGGCGGCATGCAGGTCTCGCTGGCCGCGTTCACCGAGTCGATCGGCGAGCCCGGACTGAACGGCGTCCTCTACGGCGTCTTCGCCGCGGGCAACATGCTCTCCGGCGTCGCCTGCGGCGCGATCGCCTGGAAGACCGCCCCGCAGCGGCGCCTGGTGATCGGCTACGCGGCGCTCGCGCTGACCGCGTCCGCCCTGTGGACCGCCCACTCGGCCCTGCTGCTGGCCGGGCTCGGTCTCCTGGTCGGCATGTGCATCGCACCGGCCCTGATCACCGGCTACACACTGGTGGAGAACCTGGTCCCGGCGGGCGCCCGCACCGAGGCCTTCACCTGGCTGACCGGCGCCGTCGCGCTCGGTCAGGCGGCGGCCGTCACGGTCGCGGGACAGCTGGAGGACCGCCTGTGGGGCGGCGCCGGCTTCCTGGTCCCGATGGCCGGTACGGTGCTGGCCCTCGCGACACTGTTGGCGCTGCGGTCACGGCTGGCCGCGCCCCCGCGCGGGCGCACCGTCGCACGTGGTGTCGGTCACCGCGAGTCCGTCGCAGTGGACTGAACCCGCGGAATACGTCAAGATGGACCGTCGTTAGCACTCATCGAGTGAGAGTGCCAGGAGGAAGACAGTGCCGACCTACCAGTACCAGTGCACCGAGTGCGGCGAGGGCCTCGAGGCGGTGCAGAAGTTCACCGATGACGCGTTGACCGAGTGCCCCAACTGCCAGGGCCGCCTGAAGAAGGTGTTCTCGGCGGTGGGCATCGTCTTCAAGGGCTCCGGCTTCTACCGCAACGACAGCCGCGGCTCCTCGTCGAGCAGCTCGCCGGCGTCGTCGAAGTCGTCGAGCACCTCGTCGTCGACGTCTTCCGCCTCCTCAGACTCGGGTTCGAGCTCGTCGTCCGGTTCGTCGGCCGGCTCCTCCAGTTCGGGCAGTTCCACCAGCACCACCGCCGCGTAGGGCCGCTTCCTTACGGGACCCTGTCGTCATCCGACGACGGGGTCTTCGGCGTTTCCGGGTGCGGTTAGGGTGCGGGGCATGGCGAACATGGCGAAGGCCGGGATCGGCGTGATCGGCGGCTCCGGTTTCTACTCCTTCCTCGACGACGTGACCGAGGTCCAGGTGGACACCCCGTACGGGGCGCCCAGCGACTCCCTCTTCCTCGGCGAGGTGGCCGGCCGGCGGGTCGCCTTCCTGCCCCGGCACGGACGCGGCCACCATCTGCCGCCGCACCGCATCAACTACCGGGCCAACCTGTGGGCGCTGCGGTCGGTCGGCGTGCGCCAGGTCCTCGGGCCGTGCGCGGTCGGCGGTCTGCGTCCCGAGTACGGGCCGGGCACGCTGCTGGTGCCGGACCAGCTCGTGGACCGTACGAAGTCCCGGGTGGGCACCTACTTCGACGGGCTGCCGCTGCCCGACGGCACGGTGCCGAACGTGGTCCACGTGTCGCTGGCCGACCCCTACTGCCCCACCGGGCGGGCCGCCGCGCTGAAGGCGGCGCGGGGCCGGGACTGGGAGGTGGTGGACGGCGGCACGCTGGTCGTGGTCGAGGGGCCGCGCTTCTCCACCCGCGCCGAGTCGCTGTGGCACCAGGCGCAGGGCTGGTCGGTGGTGGGCATGACCGGCCACCCCGAGGCGGCGCTCGCCCGTGAGATGGAGCTCTGCTACACCTCCCTGACCCTGGTCACCGACCTGGACGCCGGGGCCGAGACGGGTGAGGGTGTCTCCCACGACGATGTGCTGCGGGTGTTCGCCGCCAACGTGGACCGGCTGCGGGGCGTGCTCTTCGCCGCGGTGGCCGGGCTGCCGGAGGCGGAGGAGCGGGACTGTCCGTGCACGTCGGCGCTGGGCGGGATGAACCCGGGGTTCGCGCTGCCGTAGCCGGTGGCGGGGCGGAACGTCCCGTTCGGGTGGGGGAGTTCTCCACAGGTTCGGGGTACGTCCACAGGGCCCGGCGGGGCGCGGCGCGAGGCCTCATCGTGGGAGTCGCAAGCCGGTCCCTCGTCGCAGGTGGTGGTACCCGTGTCCCGTCTTCCCTCCTCGCTCCGCTCCCCCTCTTTCCCCCGTCCGCCCGGCCCCGAGGTCCCTCCCCCGTGCGAGGTGCCGCACTTCGCACCGGTGCGGGTGCGCGGCGGCCTGCCGCTCCCGGGCGGGCTCGTACGGCACCGGAGGCGGGCCATGGCGCTCGGCCTCGCGGTCACGGCGGCGGCGCTGGTGGCGGCGGGGCCGCGGGACGCGGACCGGTCCCGCGGCCGTCCCGACGGATCCCCGGCGGCCCGTGCCGCCTCGGCGTCCCCCGGGGACCGTGCCGTACGGGCGCGGGGCGCGGGGGCGGCGGTCACGGCGGCGGTGCGGATCGCCGACGCGGCCACGGTACGGCTGCTGCGGCCGGGCGACCGGGTGGACGTGATCGCCGCCGAGGAGGCGGTGTCCGGAGGCGAGGCCCGCGTGGTCGCGCGCGGGGCACGGGTGACCGAGGTGCCGGAACCGGCGGACGGAGCGGGCGGAACGGGCGACGGCGGGGCGCTGGTCGTACTGTCGGTGCCGCGTTCCACGGCGGCCGGACTGGCCGGCGCGAGCGCCACGGCCCGGCTGGCGGTGACGGTGTGGTGACCGGCGCTTCTCCGGTCCTCGTCCGCGCGTCGGGCCCTTGCGCCGGGTGGCCCGGCTGGACAGGCCGGCACCGGCGTGACGTAGGTTGCGGAGCGCTTTCTTCCGCACCCTACGCACGAGAAATGAGGCCTCGAAGTGAGCGACCAGGAGAAGACGGGCATTCTGCAGGGCTTCAAGGCCTTCCTGATGCGGGGCAACGTCGTCGATCTGGCCGTGGCGGTGGTCATCGGTGCCGCCTTCACGAACATCGTCAACTCGGTCGTGAAGGGCGTCATCAGTCCGCTGGTGGGTGCGTTCGGCACGAAGAACCTGGACAGCTACAGCTCGTGTCTGAAGGGCCCCTGCGAGGGCGCCGGGGACGCCGCGACCGGTGTCAGGATCCTGTGGGGCTCGGTCCTCGGGGCGACGCTGCAGTTCGTGATCACCGCGGCGGTCGTCTACTTCCTGATGGTGCTGCCCATGGCGAAGTACCTGGCCCGGGTGGAGGCCCGCCGGAAGGCGAAGGAGGGCGCGCACGAGGTCGTCGAGATCACCGAGCTGGAGGTGCTCAAGGAGATCCGCGACACCCTCGTCGCGCAGCGCGGCACGGGGCACGGCGAGCGGTAGGGGCGGCCCGCCGGCGGGCGGGTCAGATGTGGTGGGGCGGCTTCTCGTCGAGGAAGCGCTTCAGATCGGCCGCACTGTCGCCGGACGGGCGCTCCCCCCAGCCGCGGTCCGTGTCGTCCGAGGACTGCTGGTCCAGCGGGTCGTCGAAGACCAGCGCCGGCTTGGGCCCACTCGGGCGGGGATCGGGGGCGGTGCTCATACGTCCAGGGTACGACCGCCCCTGACCGGGCAGTACTGGCCCCATGACAGCTGACGCTCTGACGGATGTGGCCGGCGTGCGCGTGGGGCACGCGACGCGCACCGGCGACGGGTGGCTCACGGGCACCACGGTCGTGCTCGCGCCCGAGGGCGGGGCCGTGGCCGCGGTGGACGTGCGCGGCGGCGGGCCCGGCACGAAGGAGACCGACGCGCTCGATCCGCGCAACCTGGTGCGGACGGTCGAGGCGGTGGTGCTGACCGGGGGCAGCGCGTACGGGCTGGACTCGGCGTCCGGGGTGATGGCCTGGCTGGAGGAGCGGGGGCGCGGGGTGCGCGTCGGGCCGGATCCCGCGCAGGTGGTGCCGGTGGTGCCGGCCGCCTGTGTCTTCGACCTGGGCCGGGGCGGCGACTTCCGGGCCCGGCCGGACGCGGCCACCGGCCGGGCCGCGGTCGAGGCCGCGGCGGCGACCGGTCCGGGCGCGCCGGTGCCGCAGGGGTGCGTGGGCGCCGGTACGGGCGCGGTGGTCGGGCAGGTGAAGGGCGGGATCGGCACCGCGAGCGCGGTGCTGGAGTCGGGCATCACGGTGGCCGCGCTGGTGGTGGCCAACGCGGCGGGGTCGGCGGTCGATCCGGGGACGGGGGTGCTGTACGGGGAGTTGTTCCAGGGCCGGGTGCGGTATCCGGAGCCGGAGGTGCACGAGGCCGCGCTGCGGCGGCTCACGGAGGTGGCCGGGCGGAACGCGGCTCCGCCGCTGAACACCACGCTCGCGGTGGTCGCCACCGACGCCGGCCTGTCCAAGGCGCAGGCGCAGAAGCTGGCCGGCACCGCGCACGACGGCATCGCGCGGGCCGTGCGGCCGGTGCATCTGCTCAGCGACGGCGACACCGTCTTCGCCCTGGCCACGGGCGCCCGCCCGCTGGACGCGGCGGACCCGCTGGCCCTGAACGAGGTTCTCGCGGCGGGCGCGGACCTGGTGACCCGCGCGATCGTACGAGCGGTCCGGGCCGCCGGTCCGGTGGACGGTCCGGGCGGTTCGTGGCCGTCGTACGGGGAGTTGTACGGCGAGCGTTGAGGGAGGTGTACGGCGAGCGTTGAGGGAGGTGCCGGTGACCGGCTGCGGAAGTACCGTTCGGCCAGGAGCAATTGACGTCCGCACCGGACCCGTCGGGAACTCCTCTTGCGCTCCGCCCGTTTTTCGGCCATACGTTTTCTCAGTTCCCGGACACGATGTCCGGCCGAGGGGCTACGGTATGCACCCACAAGGTGACATGCAGCAACGCCGGGAGAAACCTTGAGCGTTCCGTACGAGACGGCAGCGTACGAACCACCCGACCCGCCCGAGTCTCCGGAGGAGCACCTCGCGCGCCTCCTCGGCCGCGCCCTGAACTCCTTCGAGCTGCCGGACGAGACGATCCGGCGGCTGGACTGCGCGCTGGCGCACGACGGTTCGCTGCACTCCGCGCACCACAGCGCCGGTCTGCACCGGGAGACGTACCGGCACACCTGGCTGCTCGCCGACGGTTCGGCGCTGACGCTCTGGGAGCTCGTGCACAACACGGCACCGGGGAACGAGCCGCAGCACGAGGTGTATGTGGACGAGGAGGAGTTGCGGACGGCCACGGCCCGGCTGCCGTTGCCGCCGGACACCCCGGACTTCGAACTGCCCGTGACGGTGCAGTTGTTGCCGCCTCCCACGCTGCGGCAGGTGTATGTTCCGGACGGTTCCGCGGATCACGCGCGGCGCTTACTGCGCCGGGCGGAGAACACGGACCGGCCGGACGCGGAGACGGCCGCGCTGCTGGCCACGGCATGCGCGCACCGGATCACGCAGGCCTTCGGCCGCCCGTCCCGCACGGGGCGGCCGGGGCTGTCCTTCTCGCTCTACGAGCACGCGTTCCTGCTGGGTGACGGTGCGGAGATGTCCGTGTGGGAGGTCGAGCACACGGTCACGCCGGACGGGCGGCACATGTGCGAGGTGTACGCCAGCGAGGACGCGGCGCGGGACGCGATGGAGCGCCGGGCGGCGCAGGTCTCCTGACCCGGCGGGCGGGGCCTCGGCCCCGCCCGCTCAGTCCCCTTCGCCGAAGCGCCGTACCAGCCCGGCGAACGCGTCGCGCTCCGCCGGGGTGAGCCGTACGGCTTCCACGTGGGGGCCGGTCCGGCGCTGGCGCGGGATCACCGGGACGCCGTGAGGGGCGTGGGGGGTGTGCTGCCGGCGGGCCGCCTCGTCGAGGGGTTCACGTGCGCGCGTCCGTCCGCGCCGGCGCCGCAGGGCGTCGGCCAGACCCGCCGCACAGGCCACGGCCACCAGGGTGAGGACGGTGGCGCCCGTCGTCCGCGAGAGTGTCGTGTACTCAGGCATGCGGCCCAGTACACACCAAGATCCGGGGCTTTGACCCCGGATCGTGATGATCGTGATCTATATCGCAGTAGGCATGAACCGCCCACACCTACCCAAACGGACGCACCGCCGTAACTCTACGCGGCCACCGGCTGCTTGGTCTCCGACGGCGGCACCGGGGCGCCCTCGCCCGCGCCCGTGGCGACCGGGGCCGGCTTGCGCAGGCCCTTGAGGACGATCACCAGGGCCGCCGTGACGCACACGCCCGCGGCGATGGCGACCAGGTAGAGGAACGGGTTGCCGATCAGCGGGACGACGAAGATGCCGCCGTGCGGGGCGCGCAGGGTGGCGCCGAAGGTCATCGACAGGGCTCCGGTGACCGCGCCGCCCACCATGGAGGCGGGGATCACCCGCAGCGGGTCGGCGGCGGCGAACGGGATCGCGCCCTCGGAGATGAAGGAGGCGCCCAGGACCCAGGCGGCCTTGCCGTTCTCGCGTTCGGTGCGGTTGAAGAGCTTGCCGCGGACCGTGGTGGCCAGGGCCATCGCCAGCGGCGGCACCATGCCGGCGGCCATCACCGCGGCCATGATCTTCATCGCGGAGTCGCTGGGGCTCGCGACGGCGATCCCGGCGGTGGCGAAGGTGTAGGCGACCTTGTTGACGGGCCCGCCGAGGTCGAAGCACATCATCAGGCCGAGGAGGGCGCCGAGCAGGACGGCGTTGGTGCCGGTGAGGCCGTTCAGCCAGTCCGTCATGCCCTTCTGGGCCTCGGCGATGGGCTTGCCGATGACGACGAACATCAGGAAGCCGACGACCGCCGCGGAGATCAGCGGGATCACCACCACCGGCATGATGCCGCGCAGCGCCGCCGGGATGCGCACCTTCTGGATCGCGATCACCACGCCACCGGCGATCAGACCGGCCGCGAGACCGCCGAGGAATCCGGCGTTGACGGTGAGCGAGATCGCGCCGCCGACGAAGCCGGGCACGAGACCGGGCCGGTCGGCCATGCCGTAGGCGATGTAGCCGGCCAGGACGGGGACGAGGAAGCCGAAGGCGACGCCGCCGATCTGGAAGAGCAGGGCGCCCCAACTGTCGGCCTGGGTCCACACGAAGTGGTCCATCACCGAGGGCGCCTCGTTGATCTCGTAGCCGCCGATCGCGAAGCCGAGGGCGATGAGCAGACCGCCCGCCGCGACGAACGGCACCATGTAGCTGACGCCGGACATCAGCCATGTGCGCAGCTTGGTGCCGTAGCCCTCGCCGGATTCGCCGCCTCGCTCGACGGGCGTACCACCGGACACGGCAGCGGTGACCTCGCCGCGTTCCGCCTTGCCTCTCACCTCGGTGATCAGTTCGGCGGGGCGGTTGATGGCCGCCTTGACGCCGGTGTCGACGGTCGGCTTGCCCGCGAAGCGGTCCTTCTCCCGTACGGGGACGTCGTGGGCGAAGATCACACCGTCCGCCGCCGCGATCACGGCCGGGTCGAGCCGGGTGAAGCCGGCGGAGCCCTGGGTCTCGACGGTGATCTCGATCCCGGCTTCCCGGCCGGCGTTCTCCAGCGACTCGGCGGCCATGTAGGTGTGGGCGATGCCGGTGGGGCAGGAGGTGACGGCGACGACCCGGAACGGGCGTTCCTCCTCGGCGGCAGCGGTGGTGGCGGTGGTGTCCGTGGCGGCACCGGCGGAGGCCGCCCCCGGTGCCGCCACGGAGTCCTCGGGGCTCTCGGAGCCCGAGGAGCCCGAGGAGCCGGCCTTTTCGCCCCGGATGAGCGCCGCAGCCGCCCCCGCGTCGCCCACCGACCGCAGGGCGTCGGTGAACTCGGCGTTCATCAGCTGCCGGGCCAGCGACGACAGGATCGTCAGATGGGCGTCGTCGGCGCCGGCCGGGGCGGCGATCAGGAAGATCAGGTCGGCGGGCCCGTCCGCCGCGCCGAAGTCGATCCCGGCGGCGCTGCGTCCGAAGGCCAGCGTGGGCTCGGTGACGTGCTCACTGCGGCAGTGCGGGATGCCGATGCCGCCGTCGAGGCCGGTCGGCATCTGCGCCTCGCGGGCGGCGACGTCGGCGAGGAAGCCGTCCAGGTCGGTCACCCGGCCCAGGGCCGCCATGCGCTCGGCGAGGGCGCGCGCCGCCGCCTCCTTGGTGTCGGCGGACAGGTCGAGATCGACCAGTTCCGCGGTGATCATGTCACTCATCGCGGGCTCCTTCGCACGCGTATCGCCCGTGCGGCGGGGTGGGCGGAAGGGGGGACGGGGGTGAGGAGGGGGTGGTTCATGACACCGGCTCCCGCAGTACGCGGTCGGCGGGTACGTCGGCCGTGACGGTCACCGCGGCCGGGTCCAGGTCGGCCGGGGTCGGCATCACGCTGCCGGGGAGCCGGACGGCCGCCGCGCCGTGGGCGACGGCGGAGGCGAGCGCCTCGGGGCCGCGCCCGCCGGCGACGAGGAACCCGGCCAGCGAGGAGTCGCCCGCGCCCACGTTGCTGCGGACGGCGTCCACCGCGGCGGTGCCGAACCAGGCGCCGTCGTCGTCCACGAGCAGCTGCCCGTCGGCGCCGAGGCTCGCCAGGACGGCCCGGGCACCCATCCCCCGCAGCTCCTCCGCCGCCTTCAGCGCGTCGCCCACGGTGACCAGGGGCCGCCCCACGGCCTCGGCCAGCTCCCCCGCGTTCGGCTTCACCACGTCGGGCCGCTCGCGCAGGGCCGCGAGGAGCGCCGGTCCGGAGGTGTCCAGCGCGACCCGTACGCCGGCGGCGTGCACCCGGGCGACCAGTTCGGCGTACCAGGAGGGGGCGAGTCCGCGCGGCAGGCTGCCGCAGCAGGCGATCCAGTCGGCGCCCGGGGACTGCCGGCGCACGGTGTCCAGGAGCAGTTCCTGTTCGGCCGGGGTCAGTTCCGGACCCGGCGCGTTGATCTTCGTCAGTACGCCGTCGGCCTCGGCGAGCGCGATGTTGGAGCGGGTGGCGCCGGCGACCGGGACCGGAGCGACCTCGATGCCCTGTGCGTCGAGCAGGTCGGCGACCAGGGCGCCCGGTGCGCCGCCCAGGGGCAGTACGGCGACCGTGCGCCGGCCGGCCGCGGTGACGGCGCGGGAGACGTTGACGCCCTTGCCGCCGGGGTCGACGCGTTCGCCGGTGGCCCGGACGACCTCGCCGCGGTCCAGTGAGGGGACCTCGTAGGTGCGGTCCAGGGACGGGTTGGGGGTGACGGTGAGGATCATGCGCGTACTACTTCCGTGCCGCCGAGCTCGATCGCGGCGGCGTCGTCCGGGCCGAGCCCGCTGTCGGTGATCAGCAGGTCCACGTCGCTCAGGTCGCCGAAGCGGGCGAAGTGCTCCTGGCCGTGCTTGGAGGAGTCGGCGAGCAGCACCACCCGGCGGGCGGCGGCCATGGCCGCGCGCTTCACGGCGGCCTCGGCGAGGTCGGGCGTGGTCAGCCCGTGTTCGGCGGAGAACCCGTTGGCGGCCACGAAGAGCACGTCCGCGCGGATCTCGGAGTACGCGCGCAGCGCCCAGGCGTCCACGGCGGCGCGCGTACGGTGCCGTACGCGCCCCCCGACGAGATGGAGCTGGATGCCGGGGTGGTCGGCGAGGCGGGCCGCGATGGGCAGGCTGTGGGTGACGACGGTGAGGGAGGCCTCCGCCGGCAGGATCCCGGCGAGCCGCGCGGCCGTCGAACCGGCGTCCACGATCAGCGTGCCGTCGGCCGGGAGTTCGGCGAGGGCGGCCCTGGCGATGCGGTCCTTCTCGTCGGCCGCGGTCGTCTCCCGCTCGGCGAGGTCCGGCTCGAAGTCGAGGCGTCCGGCGGGGATGGCCCCGCCGTGCACCCTGCGGACCAGGCCGGCCCGGTCGAGGGCCTTGAGGTCCCGGCGGATGGTCTCGGCGGTCACCTGGAACTCCTCGGCCAGTGAGACCACGTCCACCCGGCCGCCGTCGCGGGCGAGCCGCAGGATCTCCTGCTGGCGTTCCGGTGCGTACATGGGGCGCGCCTCCGAGTCCGTTCATGCCCGAACGTGTGGTTTCGCTCGCAGAGTACGTCCGGATGTCCGGGAAGTAAACACACACGGGCATGCGTGGGCACGAACGGGCTTCCGTTCGTGCCCGCACACCCGCACGCCGAGGGCCCGGCACCCCATGAGTCCCATGAGGTACCGGGCCCTTCCCGTCGGCCCGCTCAGGCCACGAGCTCCCGCTCCCTCTCCACCGCCACCGGAGCCTCCCCCGCTCCCTCCACGTGCTGGGCGGGGCGCTTGGGCAGGGCGAACATCAGCAGGAAGATCACGCCCATCACCGCGGCCACATAGCCCAGCGCGTGCTGGAAGCCGTCCGCGAAGGCCGGGCCCACCTCGGCCGGGGCGAGCCGCTCGTCGATCACCCCGAAGAACACCACCGACACCAGGCCGAGGCCCAGCGCGTTCCCCATCTGCTGCACGGTGTTGATCAGCCCCGACGCCGACCCGGCGTGCTCACGCGGCACCTCGGACAGCACCGCGTCGGTCAGCGGGGCCACGATCAGACCCATGCCGACGCCCATGACCACCAGCGGGAGCGCCATCTGCCAGGAGGCGATGTCCATGCCGTAGCGCTCGGACTCCCAGATGTAGAGCAGGACGCCCGCCGCCATCACCAGCGCGCCCGCCTGGAGCACCTTGCGCCCGAAGCGCGGGACCAGCAGCTGCACCGACATCCCGGCCGCCGCGGAGACCGCGACGGAGAACGGCACCCCGGTCAGTCCGGCCCGCAGCGCGCTCCAGCCCAGGCCCATCTGCATGTACAGCGTCCAGACCAGGAAGAAGATGCCGAGGCCGACCCCGAACACCGTCTGCACCGCGATGCCCGCCGCGAAGCTCTTCACCCTGAACAGCGACAGCTCGATCAGCGGGGAGCCGTCCCGCGCGCCCTTGACCCGCTCGTACGCCACCAGCGCCCCGAAGACCACCAGTGCGCCGGCCATCGACACGTACCCCCACAGCGGCCAGCCCAGCTCGCGCCCGCGGGTCAGCGGGTAGAGCAGCATCAGCAGTCCCAGCGTGACCAGCGCGACGCCCACCAGGTCCAGCTTCAGGGCGCGCGGCGCCTTCGACTCGGTGATGAAGCGGCTGCCGAGGAGCAGGCCCGCGATGCCGACCGGCAGGTTGATCAGGAAGATCGGCCGCCATTCCAGGCCGAACAGGTTCCACTCGGTCAGCAGCGCGCCGAGCAGCGGCCCGGACACCGCACCCAGGCCGACGATCGCGCCGAACAGCCCGAACACCTTGCCGCGCTCGTGCGGCGGGAAAGTCGCGTGCACGATCGACAGGACCTGCGGCACCATCAGCGCCGCCATGGCGCCCTGCAGGATGCGGGAGGCGACCAGCATCTCGGGGTTCACGGCGAACCCGCACAGCGCGGAGGCGAGGGTGAAGCCACCGATGCCGACGAGGAAGATCCGCTTGCGGCCGTGGATGTCGCCGAGCCGGCCGCCGGTGACGAGCCCGGCGGCGAAGGCCAGCGCGTAACCGGCGGTGATCCACTGGATCTGGCTGAAGGTCGCGCCCTCGTCGCGCTGGATCGACGGGATCGCGATGTTGACGATCGTGACGTCGACGAGGTCCATGAAGGCCGCGGTCATCACGATCGCCAGCGCGAACCAGCGGCGGCGGTCGCCCACGACGGGCCGTGGTGCCTGCGGGGTGTCGGTGGAGTTCATGTCTCGGAAGCTATTTCCCCAGTAGGTCAGATCAGGTCCTACTTCCGCGGGATCCTCGTTCTCATGACGACGGACACTCCGGCCCGGCTCCTCCAGCTCCTCTCCCTCCTCCAGACGCCCCGCGAATGGCCCGGCGGCGAGCTGGCCGACCGGCTCGGGGTCTCCCGGCGCACGGTCCGGCGGGACATCGACCGGCTGCGCGAGCTCGGCTATCCCGTACAGGCGACGATGGGCGCGGACGGCGGCTACCGGCTCGTCGCCGGCAAGGCGATGCCGCCACTGGTGCTCGACGACGAGGAGGCGGTGGCCATCGCGGTCGGGCTGCGGGCCGGCGCCGGGCACGCGCTGGAGGGCGTGGACGAGGCGTCGGTGCGGGCGCTGGCGAAACTGGAGCAGGTGCTGCCCGGCAGGCTACGCCACCGCGTCAGCACGCTCCAGGCCGCGACCACCCCGCTGACCAGCGGCGACGGTGCGACGATCGCGCCGGAGACGCTCATCGTCATGGCCTCCACGGTGGCCGGGCACGAGCGGCTGCGGTTCGCCTACCGGGCCGCCGACGGCACGGAATCCCGGCGGGTGACCGAGCCGTACCGGCTGGTGTCGACCGGGCGGCGCTGGTACCTCGTGGCGTACGACCTCGACCGCGCGGACTGGCGGACGTTCCGCGTCGACCGGGTGAGCGACCCCTTCGCGACCGGGGCGCGGTTCACACCGAGGGAGCTGCCGACGGGGAGCGCGGCGGAGTTCCTGCGCCGGTCCATGCAGCGCGCGCGGGAGTCGTACGAGATGGTCGTCACCTTCGCCGCACCGGCCGGGGCGGTCGCGGCCCGCCTGCCGGGCTGGCTGGGCCCGCCCGAGCCACTGGACGAGGACAGCTGCCTGCTGCGCGCGACGGTGAGCGACGCCAAGGACTGGATGGCGGTACGACTGGCGATGCTGGGGCACGAGTTCACGGTGCAGGAGCCCGCGGAGCTGGTGGAGGCGGTACGGGAGCTGGGCGCGCGGATGAGCCGGGCGGCGGGCGGGACGGGATGACGTGACGTCGGGCCCTTCAGAAGGAACCGTGCCCCGGCAGCAGGCCTCACGGAAAGAGCCCACGCCTTGGCAACAGCCCTGACGGAAAAGGCCCGCAGCCCTGAGTCAGGCCTGACGGAAAAGGCCCGCAGCCCTCCGCCAGGCCTGACGGAAAAGACCCACGCCCCGACGCCAGGCCTTACGGAAAAGACCCACGCTCCTGCATCAGGCCTCACAGGAACGGCCGCGAACCGGCGTCAGGCTCCTCGGGAACGGCCGCGAACCGGCGTCAGGCTCCTCGGGAACGGCCGCGAACCGGCGTCGAGTCCTCCCACGCGAAGCCCCGTAGCGCCGCGAGGTTGGCGACCGCCAGTTCGGCCGGGCCCCGGGGGCCCTCGGCGGGGCCGTCACCGGCCGCCCAGCTCTCCATGGCCGTGCGGACGGCCGCGCTCGCGACGGCGGCGGTGAAGCACAGCCGGGTGCGGGCGGCAACGTTGTCGGCGTCGTAAGGGGCCTGAGCGGCCGTCAGCCGCTCCGCCAGCGCCTCCGCCAGGCTCCGCTCCGACGCCCGGCACACCTCGGCCCACACCCGGCGCAGGGCGGGGTTCGCCTCGGCCAGCCGGATCAGGGTGCGCACCCAGTCCCAGGAGGCCGCCGACACCCCGAGGCCGGGGGTGAGCGTGTGGCGCACGGCGTCCTCCAGGACCTGCGGCAGGGGCACCCCGGCGGGCGCGGCGCGCACCGCCGCCACCCAGCGCTGGGCGCCGGTGGCGTAGAGCGGGCCGATGGCCTCTTCCTTGCTGGCGAAGTACCGGTAGAAGGTGCGCGGGGCGATACCGGCCGCCTGGGCGATGTCCTCGGCACGGGTGGCCCGCAGGCCCTGCCGGACGAAGAGACCGGCCGCCGCGCGGGCGATCTCCATACGGGTCTCGGCCTTGCGCCGTTCGGTCAGCGAGACCGCGGGAGACGGAGGTGGGGACGGCGTCGGGGTGGTGCTGCTCACGCCCGGCAGGCTATGCCCATGTGGCACAATCTGCCATCTGGCGGGCCACCCCGGGGTTCAGGTCCGGGGTGACCCGCCAGATGGCGACGCGCACGAGGAAGCCGGGCCCGGCGCCCGGGGGGAGGGCGCCGAACCCGGCTTTGGGAAGTCCCGGCGCCGGGGGGGGGTGTGCGTCGGGACGTGGCTCGGTGGGTCCAGGATCCCAGGGGCCCGAAGTACGAACTCCTGGTCCTTGCATTCTTGTTCCCGGGGTCCGGCGGGTTGAAGCGGCGGGGAACGGCCATGTTTTGCGCGGTCTTTCGCCACCCGGCGTACGCGGCCGGGGCCCTGCACGGACCCCGTCGCTCCCCCGGACTCCGCACGGCGGCATCAACACCCCCGCACCGAACCCGGCGACAGCACCGCCACGTTCACCTCCGACAGCCCACCCATCACGCTACCGCGCCACCCGGATCCTCACGCCACCGCACCCGACCCGGCCGTCACACCACCGCGCTCAGGACCGGGAACCGGCTACCGCGCTGCCGTTCCGACCGTCACACTGCCGCACCCCGACCAGGCATCACGCCACCACGCCGACCCGGCCGTCACACCACCGGGTCCGGCCCGGCCGTCACACCACCGGGTCCGGCCCGGCGGTCACTCCACCGCGCCGGACCCGGTTCGTCCTCACGCCGCCGCGTCGAATCCGGTGTCGCGGGCCAGCTTCTTCAGCTCCAGCAGGGCGTGCTTCTCGATCTGGCGGATGCGCTCGCGGGTCAGGCCGTGCTCCTTGCCGACCTCGGTCAGCGTGCGCTCACGGCCGTCCTCGATGCCGTACCGCATCTTGATGATGGAGGCCGTGCGCTGGTCGAGGCGGCCGATCAGGTCGTCCAGCTCCTCGCTGCGCAGCAGCGTCAGCACCGACTGCTCCGGCGACACCGCCGAGGTGTCCTCCAGCAGGTCACCGAACTGGGTCTCGCCCTCGTCGTCCACCGACATGTTCAGCGAGACCGGGTCACGGGCCCAGTCGAGTACGTCGACGACGCGCTCCGGCGTGGAGCCGAGCTCGGCGGCGACCTCCGCGGGCTCCGGCTCCCGGCCGTGCTCGCGGTTGAACTCGCGCTGCACGCGCCGTATCCGGCCCAGCTCCTCCACCAGGTGGACGGGCAGGCGGATGGTGCGCGACTGGTCGGCTATCGACCGGGTGATGGCCTGACGGATCCACCAGGTCGCGTACGTCGAGAACTTGAAGCCCTTGCGGTAGTCGAACTTCTCGACCGCGCGGACCAGACCGGCGTTGCCCTCCTGGATCAGGTCGAGCAGCGGCAGTCCGCTACGGGGGTAGCGACGGGCCACGGCGACGACCAGGCGCAGGTTGGACCGGATGAAGACGTCCTTGGCCCGCTCACTGGCGTCGTACAGGGCTTCGAGCTCCTCGGTGGTGGCCCCGGCCTTGTTCTCCTCGAGGCCGTCGAGGATCTGTCGCGCGAACACACCCGCTTCGATGATCTGGGACAGCTCGACCTCCTTGGCGGCGTCGAGCAGCGGCGTGCGCGCGATCTCGTCCAGGTACATACCGACCAGGTCGCGGTCGGCGATCTCGCCGCCATGGGCGCGGACACTGCGTGCCGAGTCGGCCGTCTCGCCGGTGGCGGACTGACGACGGGCGACGGCGCGGGTTGCCATGCGTGCTCCCTTGCGATGATGAGGTCAGCGGGTGGTCCTGCGGACGCCTGACACGTCTCTCAGGTCCCTCCGGACTCTGGTCGAGTGCCCTGCATCCGATGGAAACAACGACTGGAATCCGGACAGAATTCCCAACCCGCCCCCCGATTTTTCTGATCATGCAGTACCCTGTCGGGCCACGCGAGGAGGCGCGATGCCGTCGGAGCACGAAGAGGTCCAGGTCAGGCCGGGCACGGAGGGTGATCTGACGGCCCTCACCGACCTGTACAACCACTACGTACGTGAGACGGCGATCACATTCGACACGGCGCCTTTCACCCCGGAGGAGCGCCGCCCCTGGCTGCTCTCCCACCCTGTAGACGGTCCGTACCGCCTGATGGTTGCCACGGGTGCCGGTTCGCGGCGGATCCTGGGGTACGCCACCTCCAGCCCCTTCCGCCCCAAGCCCGCCTACGCGACCTCGGTGGAGACGACGGTCTACGTCGCCCCGGACGCCGGCCGGCGCGGCGTCGGCACCCTCCTCTACAAGGCCCTCTTCGAGGCCCTGGCGGACGAGGACCTGCACCGCGCCTACGCCGGCGTCACCCAGCCGAACGACGCCTCGACGCGACTGCACGGGCGTTTCGGCTTCCGGCACGTCGGCACGTACCGGGAGGTGGGCCGCAAGTTCGGCCGCTGGTGGGACGTGGCCTGGTACGAGAAGCCCCTGTAGCCCCGCCGCGCCGGCCTCAGCCGAACTGCACCGACCGCTTGGCCAGCCCCAGCCAGAACCCGTCGATCACGGACCTCTGTTCCCCGAGCTCCCCGGCGGCGTCCGCGGCACCCATGGTCACGAAGAGCGGGGCGAAGTGCTCGGTGCGCGGGTGGGCCAGCAGGCCGGCCGGGGACTTGCGGGTGAAGTCGAGCAGCGCGTCCACGTCCCCCGCCTCCAGGGCCTCCCGCCCCCAGGCGTCGAACTCCGCCGACCAGGCGGGGATGCCGCCCTGCCGCAGTGCGGCGAGGTTGTGGGTGAAGAACCCGGAGCCGACGATCAGCACGCCCTCGTCGCGCAGCGGCGCGAGCCTGCGCCCGATCTCCATCAGCCGCACCGGGTCCAGGGTCGGCATGGAGACCTGGAGCACCGGGACGTCGGCCTCGGGGTACATCTCGACCAGCGGGACGTAGGCGCCGTGGTCCAGCCCCCGGTCGGGGACGTCCTGGACGGGCGTGCCGGGGGCGCGCAGCAGCTTGCGCACGGACTCGGCGAGCGCGGGGGCGCCGGGGGCGCCGTAGGTGACCTGGTAGTAGTGCTCGGGGAAGCCCCAGAAGTCGTAGACCAGGGGGACGGTCTCGGTGGCGCCGAGGGCGAGCGGGGCCTCCTCCCAGTGGGCGGAGACGACCAGGATCGCCTTCGGGCGGGGCAGTCCGGCCGACCAGGCGGCCAGTTCGCCGGTCCAGACGGGGTCGTCGGCCAGGGGCGGGGCGCCGTGGCTGAGGTAGAGAGCGGGCATGCGTTCCTGGGTGGCGGCGGTCATGACGGCGGCTCCCTCCGATACGGCGAATCGATACGGCGACTTGCTTGAAGTCTCAACTTCCACCATCGACTGTACGGCGCATTTGTTTAACATTCAAGAAGCACGGCCGTACAGTGGAGCACATGAACACGGCACCCGCAGCATCATCGGCGTCCGCCGACGAACCCCGCTGGCTCACCGACGAGGAGCAGCGCGTCTGGCGCTCGTACATCGAGGCCGCCACCCTCCTGGAGGACCACCTCGACCGTCAGCTCCAGCGTGACGCGGGAATGCCGCACGTCTACTACGGCCTGCTGGTCAAGCTCGCCGAGTCCCCGCGCCGCCGGCTGCGGATGACGGAACTGGCGATGTCCGCGAAGATCACCCGCTCCCGCCTCTCGCACGCCGTCGCGCGCCTGGAGAAGAGCGGCTGGGTACGCCGTGAGGACTGCCCCTCCGACAAGCGGGGCCAGTTCGCCGTACTGACGGAGGAGGGCCAGGAGGTGCTGCGCCGGCACGCGCCCGGCCATGTGGACGCCGTACGCCAGGCGGTCTTCGACCGGCTCACCCCGCAGCAGCAGAAGTCCCTCGGCGAGATCATGCGGATCGTCGCCGAGGGACTTCAGCCGAGCGGAGCGGGCGCGGACCTGCCCTGGCTCCGCTGACGGGGCGGGAGCCGGGGCAGGTCCGGGGAGCCGTACGGAGGAGGCGTCCCCTCCTCTTCCGCACGGGCGGTGAGGGATGGACGGACGGCCGTCAGTGCATGGCCACCGGCACCGCCATCTCGTCCCCGACGGTCTCGTCGGCGGACCCGGCGACCGCGGTGCCGCCCGGCCGGCCGGCGTTGATCAGGGTCAGGGCGATGGCCGCGGCCGCCACCAGGATCCCGACGGCGAACCAGATCGCGCTGGTGTAACCCTGCACCTGCCCCTGGAGCTGGACCAGCTGCTGCTGGGACCGGCTCGTGGCGCCGCCGATGTGGTCGGTGACGTAGGACGTGGTGGCCGAGGCCGCGATCGTGTTCAGCAGGGCCGTACCGATGGCGCCGCCCACCTGCTGCGAGGTGTTGACCATCGCGGAGGCGACACCGGAGTCACGCGGCTCGACGCCCAGCGTGGCCAGCGACATGGCCGGCATGAACGCCGTACCCATGCCGAGGCCGAGCAGCAGCATGCCGGGCAGCAGGACCGCCGCGTACGAGGTGTCGATCTCCAGCTGGGTCAGGAAGAGCATGCCGAGCGCGGCGACCAGGAAGCCGGGGCCCATCAGCAGCCGGGGCGCGACCCGGGTCATCAGCCGGGTGCCGATCTGGGTGGAGCCCGTGATCATGCCCGCGATCATCGGCAGGAAGGCGAACCCGGTCTTGACCGGCGAGTACCCCTTCACGACCTGCAGGTAGTAGGTGAGGAAGAGGAACAGGCCGAACATCGCGATGATCGCCAGGCCCAGCGAGAGGTAGACCCCGCCGCGGTTGCGCTCGGTGACCACGCGCAGCGGCAGCAGCGGCGCCTTGACCTTGGCCTCGACCGCCACGAAGGCGGCGAGCAGCACGGCGGAGGCGACGAACATGCCGACGGTCAGCGAGTCGCTCCAGCCCTCGGACTCCGCGCGGGTGAAGCCGTAGACCAGCGCGACCAGACCCACCGTGGACAGCAGCACACCGGGGACGTCGAGCGGCGAGCGGTTGCGGCCGCCGGCCGGCTCACGGATGACGAAGTACGCGCCGGCCGCGGCGACCACGGCGAACGGGATGTTCACGAAGAACGTCCAGCGCCAGTCCAGGTACTCGGTGAGGAAACCACCGAGGATCAGACCCACGGCACCGCCGCCACCGGCGATCGCGCCGTAGATGCCGAACGCCTTGGCGCGCTCCTTGCCGTCGGTGAACATCACCGCGAGCAGGGACAGCGCGGCGGGCGCGAGCAGCGCGCCGAACACGCCCTGGAGGGCACGGGCGCCGAACATCATGGCCTCGTTGGTGGCCGCGCCACCGAGCGCGGAGGCCAGCGCGAAGCCGCCCAGACCGAGCACGAAGGCCCGCTTGCGCCCCCACAGGTCGGCTATCCGGCCGCCGAACAACAGCAGCCCGCCGAAGGCGAGGGCGTAGGCGGTGACCACCCACTGGCGGTTGCCGTCCGAGATGCCCAGGTCCTGCTGGGCGGAGGGCAGGGCGATGTTCACGATGGTGGCGTCCAGGACGACCATCAGCTGGGCGAGCGCGATGAAGACGAGCGCTTTCCAGCGGTTGGCGTCCGGGCCGCCCGGAGCGCTCCGGGCGCTCCGGGCCTTTCCGGCCGCTGAGGCTGTTTCAGACATGGGGGTACCCACTTCGGAAGTTCGTGACGGAAATTTTGAAAAATGAGATGAAAAAACGGTGTCGTCAAGGGAACGACTCGCCCCAGGGACGGCCGCTGGTACGGAAAACCTGCTCTGGTACGGGATTCCCGTTCCGGTACGAGAATCCCGTTCCGGTACGGAGATCCCGTTCCGGTACGAGAATCCCGTTCCGGTACGGAAGTCCCGCTCCGGTACGGAAATCCTGCTCGCGTCAGAGATCGCTCAGCGGCGCAGATCCTCCACGGTCACGGCCGAACCCGGCAGGACGGTCGGGGCCGGAGCCCGCATCCCGTCCAGGAACAGCTGCAGATGGCGGTGGACGAAACGGTCGGCGTTGTCGCAGCCGGTACCGGCCGGGGGCCGGCTCAGCTGGGCGACGCCCACCATCAGATCGCCGTACTCCACGTCGGTACGGAGCTGACCGGCCGCCTTGGCGCGGTCCATCAGCTGCGCGACGAGGCTCTCGGCGCGCCGGCGTGCGTCCTCCAGGTCGGGGTGGTGCTGGTCGAAGGTGCTGGAGACCATCGGGCACAGCGCGCTGATCCGCTCGTCGGCGGCCGTGTGCGCGAAGCGCTCCAGTGCCTCGAAGGCGTCCCCGGTCTCGCTGAGCGCCTGCTCGGCCGCCCGCACCGTACGGTCCATCACGGAGCAGACGACCTCGCGCACCAGCGCGTCGCGGTCGGGGAAGTTGCGGTACACCGTGGCGTTGCCGACGCCGGCCCGGCGGGCGACGTCGTCGAGCGGCACCTCGGGCCCGAACTCGACGAACATCTCCCGGGCGGCGGTGACGATCCGCTCCCGGTTGCGCAGGGCGTCGGCGCGGGGCCGGGGCGCCTTGCGCGGTGCGGGGGTGGCGGTCTGCACGGTGCACTCCTGGTCGCAGTGGCTTGATCTTTGTGTCATGTCCGCGATCCGGGGAGCGAGTCCCCGTTTCGCTCGGACACAGATCCAAACGGGGAAACGATCCCCGTTTATTTCCCGCCCCCGAACTCTTTTCCTGTGACCCGCCTCACATGCACCGGCTCGGCACGCCCCACGATCGGCCCTCCCAGCGGGCGCCCGCATACCCGGCGACGGAGGGTGATCGGGAGGGTGCAGTCGGAGACCGGCGGCTGCCGTGTGGAGCGGAGGTCCCCGCATGCAGCCGCAGCCGAGCCGACGCCGGATATCCCCGCGCCGGCTGGCCGCCCTGGCATCGGTGACCGTCCTGACCCTCGCGGTCAGCACCTCGGCCGGCAACGGCCGGCTCTCTTCCGGCCCCTCCACCGCCGGCGCCGGACCCGGCACCCTGTCCCGCACCTCCGTGCACGGCCCCTGCATGATCAGCACGGAGGGCGAGGTCCAGATGTCCGAGGGCATCCCCACGGATCCCGGCTACACCCGCTCCACCGGCACGGTCCGCGCCCTCACCCTGATGATCGACTTCTCCGACGCGCCCGGCGAGGGCGACGCCCTCGACCGCTACCGCGAGTTCTTCCCCGAGACCAGCGAGTGGTTCGCCACCAGTTCCTACGGCCGCCTCGACTACCGCCCCGAACTCCCCGTCCCCGACTGGCTCCGGATGCCCAAGTCGTTCCGCGCGTACGGCATAGAGCGCGGCGCCCCCTTCGACCCCGGCTACCGCGAACTGGTCCGCGACATCGTGGCCGAGGCCGATCCCGAGGTGGACTTCCAGTCGTACGACCTGCTGAACGTACTGGTGACTCCCAACGCGGGCCCCGCCGCCCTCGACACGGTCCTGTCCGTCACCTTCGCCGGCAACAAGGAGGCCCCGAACGCGGACGGCGTCCCCGTCTCCAACGCGTCCTTCGTCTACTCCCGCCAGGACGACGGCTCCGGCTCCTACGGCCGCACCGGCTACCGCGTGCTGCCGCACGAGAACGGCCACGTCTTCGGCCTGCCCGACCTCTACACCGCCGAGGGCGGCGGCGCGGTCGGCCACTGGGACATCATGAGCGAGGACTGGGGCGCCAACAACGACCTCCTCGCCTGGCACAAGTGGAAGCTGGGCTGGCTGGACGCGTCCCAGGTCGGCTGCGCGGCGGACGCGGGCACGAGGGAGTACACACTCACCCCCCTCGCACGGGCGGGCGGCCCGAAACTCGTCTTCATCCCCCTGGACGACCACTCCGGCTACGCCGTCGAACTGCGCACCCGCGCCGGCAACGACGAGGCCGTGTGCCGCCCCGGCGTCCTCGTCTACCGCGTCGACGCCGACGTCGACACGGGCATGGGCCCGATCACCGTCTACGACTCCCGCCGCGACAGCGGCGGCTGCACCCGCTCCCCCAACGTCCACGCGGAACTCTCGGACGCGACGTTCACACCGGGCGAGAGCTTCGTGGACCGCCGTACGGGCATCCGGGTGACGGTGACGGCGGCGGAAGCGGAGGAGTACCGGGTACGGGTGACCCGCACGTCACCGGGCTGACCCCCGACGATGATGCTGGTGCGACGCGGCACGATCGACGACAATCACTGGACCGGGTCCTCGATCCGGTGTCAACTGAAACGCCCTGTACGGCAGTTACGAATCGACAGGTGAGCTCATGACGGAAACGCAGCGGGCAACGGCGAACGCCGTCGGCCCGGCGGAGGCACCCCGGGGACGCACCCGGTGGGGGGTGGCCGCCGCGATCCTCGGCCTCCCGGCACTGGCGGTGACCGGCTTCCTGGCCCTGATGGCACTCTGGGTGCTGTTCGGCGAGTCCTGACGGAGCCCCGCGCCGATCCGGCACCCACACCCACCGCAGCACCGATCCGGTACCCTGTGGACCGAGCGCCCCGGCAGGCACCTCAGCCGACCCGGAACGCTCAGGGCTTGACAGAGACACCCACCCAGGACCGTCTCACCACCAAGCCCCGCCTTCGTAGCTCAGGGGATAGAGCACCGCTCTCCTAAAGCGGGTGTCGCAGGTTCGAATCCTGCCGGGGGCACACGGCACAGGGCCGGTTCGAGGGGCTTGATCCCTCGAACCGGCCCTGCTGCGTGATCGCACCCGTGCCACGCGCGGACCATGAAGTCCGGTGCGCTCCCACCGCGTCAGTGCCCTGCCGTCAGCCTTCGTGGGGCACCATCGGGCGGGTGACCGGCACGACGGTGAGGAGGTCGTCCAGCCCTTTGAAGTCGTCGGGGTTGGTGGTGAAGAGGGGAAGGTCCTCAGCCACGGCGATGGCAGCGATCATCAGGTCGGCCACCCGGCGGCGTGGCTTGCGGCCGGCGCTGATCACCGCGGCACAGATACGGCCGTAGATGCGGGCCGCTTCGGCGTCGAAGGGGATGGGGTCGAACTCGTTCTCGGCGCGTTGCAGGACGTCGAGCCTGCGGGCGCGTTCGGCGTGTTCGTCGTAACTGCTCTGTTCGTCGTTGCGACGGACCTCATGCGGACCGGCGGACAACTCGGCCAGGGTGACGGCGGTGATCGCCATTTCGTCCGGTAGCTCCTCAGGTGCCACCCAGTGGCGCAGAATCATGATGTTGGTGTCGAGGAGGCCCTGCTGATGCGTCGAGCGGTCAGCGGTCATAGGGATCGTCCGGGTAGGTGTCGGCCGTGGCGTCCTGATCGGCGCGGAATCTGTCGAGGTCGATGCCGGGGGCGGTCCTGGACATCGCGGCGAACTCCTGACGGGAGACGAACCGACGGCGTCGACGCAGAGGCACGAGCCGGCCGATCGGATGTCCGTCGCGGGTGACGGTGAACGACTGGCCGCCCTGTATGGCGTCCATGATCTCTCGGGACCGGCTGCGTAGATCCCGCTGGGTGATTTCGGGCTGAACGCTCATACCAACCAAGGTAGCACCCGGTGCTACCAGGTGACACATGGCGGCCGAAGGCTTGTGCCGACAAACCTTCGGCCGTAGCGGCCGGGGACGGCCTTCGCTGATCGATCTGGCTGGAGCTACGGATGAGAAGGCATCTGACATCCACAGCTGACATCAACGACGCCGGACGGGGACACGCGCCAGCGACTCCCGCCGAGCGTCGCGCCAGTCGACGACAGCAGTCGGACCTCGCTCGGATCGAACTCCTGAAGCGGGTGTCGCAGGTTCGAATCCTGCCGGGGGCACGTACGAAAGGGTCGACCCGGGAGAGTTTTCCCCGGAGTCGGCCCTTCGCCGTTTCGGGCACCACACCAGACGACTGTCACCACGTCGTCCATGGGCACGCACCCGAGCCACCAGGAGCGGAGCAAGGGCCGACCTCCACCGGATCACCCAGGGGGCCGGATGCCTCTGATCGCCCGGCGGTGACCGGCAAGGGATGGCGGCCTGGACGAGGGTGCCTGACGGGATTTCCGGGCCGGATTCGCGAGAAAGCCCGGTCATCCGACACACCATCTGCCATACTTGGAGTATGGCAACTCGGAAGATCACCATCACCGTGCCGGAAGAGCTAGTGGAATCGATCAAGGAACGCGTCGACGCACGCGGAGTGTCCGGTTACATCGCGGCTGCCGCCGCTCATCAGGACGCCATGGACCGGCTGCGCGAGTTGGCCGAGCGTCTGGAGGAAGAGCACGGTGCCGTGACGGACGACGAACAGCAGGCGGCGCTGGACCGCATCGCTGCCATCGACGACTGGCACGACGAGCAGCGATCGCATCCCGGTGCGGCCGCGTGAGCCGTACCTCCCGAGCAAGGCTGCACCAGCCGCGGCAGCGCGTCTTCGTGTTCGACTCCGAGGCCCTTTCCAAGGCGATTCAGGGTGATCGGGAGATGACCGCGCTGGTCAAGGCGGCTCCGCGACTCGACGTCCCCATCGTCACCTCGGCGCTCACCACCTTGGAAGCATGGAACCCTGGCGACACGTCGCGGCAGGCGCTGTGGAACTGGACGCTGTCCCGGATTCGCATCGTGCACACGGACGACCAGGTGATCGCCACGGCACGGGACATGCTGAAGACCGCCGGCCTGCACGGGCACAAGTACGCCATCGACGCCGTCCTGGCTGCCGTGGCCGCACGGGAAGCCGCGCAGGGAGCCCAGGCAACCGTCTTCACCTCGGACACCGACGATCTGCATCAGCTTCTCGCAGGCCGCCCCGTGCGAGTCGAGAAGGTCTGACGAGACGCACCTGGCTCGGACCGCTCGTCGGCCTCTCCCGAGCGACCCGCGCCTACGCCGGGCGGCGTCCGCCGACACGCATTCAGCACACATGAGGCCGGGAAACCCCGTGAACACCTGAGAACCGCAGAGACGTGTTTCCCGTGGCCAGGCACCCCACGATGGACGTTTCCACAGGTCAAGGCCCCACCCAGGGAAAACTCCTGAAGCGGGTGTCGCAGGTTCGAATCCTGCCGGGGGCACAGGCGGAAGGGCCAGCTCAGGAGGGGTTTCCTCCCGGGCCGGCCCTTCGTCGTGTTCGAGGCCGTGCCACACGCGTGCCACCGGAGTCCACGCGGAGTCCACATCCCCTGGGTAGAGAGCCGATGTCTCTCACTGTTGGATACGGACGTGCCGAAGAGCGACGACTACACGAGAACCAGCATGCGGCTGACCATATGGGGCTGCCTTGCCGGGTTGGCCGTGGCCTTGGCCATCCCGGTGTACATAGTGGTGGCCGTTGTACATAGTGGTGGCCGTGCTCCTGGGCGGGATGCCGACGGGCCTTGACCCTTGATCCTGGACACACGAGACACTGGATCCTGAGGATCTGAGAACGGACATCTCGTGGTCATGAAGAACTATCCGCCGCAGTTCAAGGCGGACGCGGACGCGCTGTACCAGTCGCGGCCCGAGGCGACGTTCCGGCAGATCACTGCCGCGTTCAGCGCAGCCGACGAACGCCTGGGCGGCGGCCACGGGCTGACCACCGTCACCGCCTACCTCGCCGATACCGCCGCCCCGACGCTCCGCGCCCGCTTCGCCTCAGAAGCCTTGCGCCGGGCCGCCTTCGGCGCCGTCGCCGAGCTGGCCCACCTCGCGGGCTGGAAACACCACGACCTCGGCCAGGAGGGCACCGCCCAGCGCTACTACAGGTCGGCTACCAGCTCGTCTGCGAAGCCGACCCGCACGGTCACGCCGCATGGATGATGCGCGCCCTCGCCCACCAGGCCCTCAGCCTCAAACAACCCCACCATTGCGTCGACCTCTCGTCGAAGGCGCCCTCAGCCGTGGACTCGGCCACGTGGACGGCCAGACCGAGGCCCTGCTCCACATCACCCACGCCCGCGCCTTCGCCGCAGTCCACGAGAAACCCTCAGCGGCCCGCGCCCTGCTCGCCGCCGAAGACGCCCTGCTCCGCGACGACGGCCCCCAGGCCAGCTTCTCCCTCGTCAGCGGCCCCGCCGCCGGCACCGTCGCCGGCCACACGGCCCGCACGCTCACCGACCTCGCCGATCACGTCGGAACCGAGCAACAGCACCGCAACGCGCTCGTCCGCTGGGATCCTGAGAAGTACAAGCGCGTCCACGCCCTCACCTACGCCGACCTCGGCGACAGCCTCACCGCCCAGGCCCGTGCGGACGAGGCGGTCTGCGCCTGGGGCGAAGCCCTCACCCTGATGGACGGAATGACCTCCGACCGCGCCAGGAAGGCCATCACCTCCATTCGCTCGACGCTGGCGGTCTACCAGCGGCGCAAAGTACCCGGCGCCGCCGAACTCGCCCGTCGCGCCCGAGAGGCGCTCGCCCAACATGCCCACCAACCCGGCCGACGAAGGGATCCCCCGTGGCTCAGCCGACAACCGATGACCAGCCCCAAGCGCTCAAACCCGCCGTGGAATCCATGACCCTGCTGGTCGCCGCCGTCATCGTCCACGACAAGGCCACCAACCGCGTGGTCCTCCTCCAGCGCAGCGACCAGGCCAAATTCGCCAGGGGCATGTGGGACCTCCCGGTCGGCAAGAACGAGCCCGGCGAGCCGATCACCGAGACGGCCGTCCGCGAGCTGTACGAGGAGACCGGTCTGACCGTCAGGCCGGAAGCGCTCAAGGTCGCCCACATCATCCACGGCGCCTGGGGCGTGGAAGCCCCAGGCGGCTTCCTCACCGTCGTCTTCGTCGCCCACGAATGGTCCGGCGAGCCCGAAAACCGCGAACCGCGCAAGCACGCCCAAGTCCGCTGGGCCGACGCCAACGCCATCCCCGACGAATTCGTCGAGACCACCGCCAGTGCCCTCCACCGCTACCTCAGCGGCGGGCCCCAGGTGTCGCTGGACGGCTGGAACTAACTGAGCGCCTCTTCCGGGGAAGAAGTCTCGCCCCACGGCGGGATGCGTGACCGCGTTCAGCGTTCCCAAGTTTCCTCGGTGAACGCCCGGCAGGACACGTCGGCGAAGAGGGAGACCATGACGTACGACCGCGACCGCATCGAAGCCCTGCTCGACGGGGGAGTCCGCGACAGGGTGTACCCGGGCGCCGTGCGGGCCGTCGGCGACGCCACCGGCGCCCTCGTCCTGGGCTACCTCGCGGAAAACCTCTCCGGCCAGCCCCTGGACCAACTGGCCACCGCCCGCACCTGGCACCCACTGGGCATGGCCTCCACCCGCTTCGGCCCCCTGCCCGCCGACCTCGCCGCCGGCTGCGCACCGACCGAACCCGACCAGGACACCGACACCCACCTCAAGGGAGTCGCCCACGACTTCCCGGCCCGCCTCCTCGGCGGCGTGTGCGGCATCGCCGGGGTCTTCACCGTCGTCGACGACCTCGCCGCCTTCCTCCGCTACATGCTCACCCCTGCCACGTCCTCTTGGCGGGCCGGTTTCGGTAGCAAGTGGGCCACCTGCTCCCTGACCAAGCAGACGGGTGATCTCCAGCCGGCTCGCGCCTGTTCCGGCATCCGGCTCCCGGCACCACTGCCGAGGAGGAGGTCTGGGTCCACTACGGCTTCACCGGCACAGGCATGTGGATCTCCCCACCGACGGCCGGTGGGCGGTGCTTTTGACCAACAAGCTCTCCTGCTCCCGCGACCGCGAACCGCTGAACGGTGTCCACAACGCCTCCGAAAGCCGGCTTTCACTCAGGGACCGATTCCTTCCGGCGTGGGACGTTTTGCTCGGATGGGTTCGGAGACCCGGTGAGCGGAGGTCGCGTCGCGTGCGGGTTCGGAAGTGAGCTGGCATTCAATTCGTCCACCCGCACTGCCGTCCGGCTTCGATCGCGGGCGGCAGCGTTGTGCCGTGTTCAGGGGGCCGCGCGGCGGCCAGTGCCGGTCCAGAGCCGGCGCGCGTCCTGTGGTACCTGCCGCGACAGGGCAGGGGCGGGTGGCGCCTCGCCCTTACCCCGCCGACCCTCGGCTGTGAGGTGCGCGTCCTCCGACGCAGCCGCTTCCGGTTGTGGCCGACGTACGGTTGAAGTACCGAGGGCATCACGCACTCCGGCCCCACGCCGGGTCGTCCTCGGCGAGAGACGAGCGAATCCGGGCCGCCCCCGTGGTCGGCACGGAGACGGGTCGGCACCATGTCCGCCGCGGTCGAGAGCAACTCCGCGCAAGCTCATCACGGCACGAGCCGCGCCGAGCGCCCCCACAGGTCCGCAACCCCGCCGAGGGGAGACGTGACGGCCCTTTCCCGGCTGGACATCCACCGGCGGAACCGAGGAGAGCGAACGCTCGTCACGCTTGCCGGCGACATCGGGCCGGCTTCGACGCCGCTGCTGCGGGCCGCGGTGGAGCAGTGTCTGCTGGACGGCGTCACCGAGATCGACATCGACCTGACCACGGTCGGCTCCTGCGACACGAGGGGCTTGGACGTCCTCCTGTCGGCAGCACAGCGCGCCGGCCGGGTCCACGCTCGCCTGCGGCTGCACCATCCGTGCGCTCAGATCGCCCGGCTCCTCGATGCCTCCGGATCGACTTCGCTGCTCCTTACGGACCCGGCGAGTCCCGTGCCGCCCACCGCGTCCGGCGACCTCATGAGCACCGCGACGCGGGCGCCCGAGGACCGTGCTCGTCGGCCGGACCAGCCGGCCCTCAGGGAGGGGATCCGCCTTCGCCGGCTGACCCGCCGGCAGGCAGAGGACATGCGCGAGGACATCGCCGACCTGGCCGCGGAGTCCGTCGCGGGCACCGCCGGCGAGGCGTACCACGACCGAGGAGACTTCCTGCACCGCTTGGCGGTCACTGCCCATCGTCCCGGCTTCGCCCTGCTGGTCGCCGAGACGACGGTGCTGGTCGGTTGCGCCTTCGGTTTTCCGATGGGTCCCGACGGCTGCGGCCACCGGGAGTGCGGCGGAACGCTCCAGGAGATCATCCAGCG
The DNA here is from genome assembly GCF_044453165.1 of Streptomyces sp. NPDC051740. Taxonomy (NCBI): domain Bacteria; kingdom Bacillati; phylum Actinomycetota; class Actinomycetes; order Kitasatosporales; family Streptomycetaceae; genus Streptomyces; species Streptomyces sp. NPDC051740. The sequence continues at coordinate 34,008 of NZ_JBITCL010000007.1, forward strand.
GCTCACTTCCCGGGCACGGTTCGTCGTCCTCGCCCAGGTCGTGGCCCATCCGCACGCTCAGCACCGCGATATCGCCCACCGGCTGCAACAGCGTCTGCTCACGGACCTGCACTCCTCGCTCGGGGTCACCCTGCTGCATCCTGCCGACCGGGCAGGACAAGCCGCCTTCTCGTCCTGGGGCTGGCAGAACATGGGTGAGGTCGTGGGGCTGCACGGCGCCGTCGCCCCCTGCGTGCTGACCTTGTCCGCCGGAGAGCTGCCCTTGGCACGCCGATGATGCGACAGTGCGATGGCCGCCCGCCCGCCGCCTGCCACAGCCGGGAGTAATCTGAGACATACCGAGAACTTCCGGGCGCACGATGACGACGTCGCCGTTCCCGGCGAGTGACAGACACGGGCAGCCGGGAACCGCACGGCCCGGAACGGAACCGCACGATGAACATCACCACAGAGCCCGCCGAAGGTGCGCTACCAGGTGACGGACACTCCTACCGGATGCCCTTGCCCCGGCTGCGCCTCATGCCAGGTGTCAGTCATGGCCCGCTGGACGGCGCATGGTGGCCGCGCTGCGACGCACTGGAAGTGGAGCTGCCCGCGCTGGTCGGCTCCCTGGATCCGGGCATCGGCACCGTCACCCGCGTGACCGTGGAAACGGCCGCCTGGCCCGATGCCCCGCAGGAGGTGATGGCGCCCGGCCACGTGATCGAGGTGGTGCTGACCGATTCCGCCGCCGAGGCGCATGCCATCACCGTGGACTGCGGCACCGTGGGAAGCTGGGAACTGCTGGTGATCCCCCCGGACGAGCCGGCCCGAGTGGCCACCCGGCTGCTGACCGCTGCTGCCGACCCCGCGAACCCACTGTCGGCTCCGCGCCTGCTGGCACTCGCCGAGAGCGGCCCCGACGGACAGGACACATGGGAGTCGGAAGGAGGAGCCGGACCCGGGTAAGCAGCCCGGCCGGCTCCGCACGACCGACGGGCCGGGCATCCACGACCTCATGATGGAGCCATGGCACCGACAGATCCTTTGTCATCCGGGCCCGCCCCCGCCCGAAGCGTGACCACGGAAGGTGAGGGGATGCCAGCAGGGCGACGCCCGGACCGGTCCGAGAGCTTCGGGGAAGCTCTTCTCGGAAGGATCCTCGACAGCGCGCACGAACTCCCGCCCCACCTCATCGGGCCCCTGGTCGCCGACGTGATGGGGCGGCTGGGTGGCCGCCGTCCGCAGGTGCTGTTGCAGGACTACGGCCAGTTGGTGCTCGTACCGCTGCCCGGGGAGGGCCTCACCGGCGGGGAGCCGCAGGTGATCGACGACTCCGAGGCGGGCCGCTGCTTTCTCGACGCCGTCCCTGTCGAGGTGTCTCAGGAAGACGGCGTCCGGGTCCATCTGCCCCTGCTGGACGGCGGTGACCAGGTGGGAGTCATGGCGGTGACGCTGGACAGCGTCGATGACGACGACCGCCGTCTGCTGCTCAGAATCTCCGGCCTGGTGGCCGACCTTCTGGTGACCAAGCACGGCTACTCCGACCTGTTCTTCGACGTCCGACGCGATGAGGGGATGAGCGTCGCCGCGGAGATCCAGTGGTCGCTGCTGCCACCGCTGGCCATGATCATGCCCCGGGTCGCCGTGGCCGGGATCCTGGAACCCGCCTACGACGTGGGCGGCGACAGCTTCGACTACGCGCTGAACGGCGACGTCCTCCACGTGGTCATGATCGACGCGATGGGGCACGGGCTGGACGCGGCCACGATGGCCACGGTGGCCATCGGCTCCTACCGCCACGCCCGCCGCGCCGGCACCGGACTGTCGGAGATCTACGCGTTCATGGACCGCGCCGTGGCCGAGCAGTTCGGTCCCGAGCATTTCGTCACCGCGCAGATGCTGCAGCTGGACACGACGACGGGACGGGTGCAGTGGGTCAACGCCGGGCACCCGCCGCCGATCCTCGTCCGCGACCACCGCGTCGCACAGCGTCTGGTCGTTCCGACGACCCTTCCCGTCGGCCTGGGCGGTTCGGAGCCTCGGGTGAGCGAACTGGGACTGGTGCCCGGGGACCGAGTTCTCTGCTTCACCGACGGAGTGGTCGAGGAGCACAGGAGCGGCGGGGAGGAGTTCGGCGAGGACCAGCTGATCGACTGTGTGAACCAGCTGGAGAGGACCGGCCGCGGCATCCGGGCGGTGACGCGCGCCCTGTCCCACACGCTCAAGCGGGCGCGCGGCGGACAGACCAGCGACGACGCGACGCTGCTCATGGTGGAGTGGCGCGGCTGACGTCTCGTCCCCACCGTCCGTCACCGTTGCACGGCGACAGATACCGCACATCCGTGCGCCCAGCGCCCCTCGCCGCCGGTGAACGCGGAGTAGTGTGGACAGTACCGAGGGCATTCCGCACACCGGCTTCCACGCCGGGTCGTCTCCGGCGAAGGATGACAGCCGGGCCGCCGCACAGGTGGCCCGGAGACGGGTCCGCACCATGTCGGCGACCTTGTACCCCACCCTGCCGCACCGCGAGCCCGTCGCAGCCCCGGCCGCGCGCCTCGCGCTGAGGACCGACGGCGCCTCCCGCGGGCTGCTGGACGGAGCCTGGTGGCCCCGGTCCCGGGACCTGCTCAGCGAACTGCCGGCGCTCACGAACGTGCTGGACCCCCTGTGGGGCCGCATCACCCGTATCGCCGTCAACCCGGAGCACTGGCCGGTCATCCCCCGCGAGATCCCCGTGAGCGGGCACATCGTCAAGGTCGGCTGGTTCACGTCGGAGATCGACCCGCACAAGCTGCTGCTGCTCTCCTACGGCACCAGCCGCTGGGATCTCCTCGTCATCCCGCCCGGGACCGGGGCGGAGTCGGCGGCCCGTCTGATGGCAGCCGTGTCGGACCAGGACGGCCCACCCCTGACCGCGAGCGCGCTCATCGCCGCGGACGCGGCCCGGCACGCCGTCTCCCCCAGCGACCAGGCACTGGACCCGGACGAGGCATGGGAGTACGAGGGAGGCTCCTCGGCGGTGTCCGCGGCCGCCACCGGACAGACCGGTACGCCAGGGCCTTCCAGTCGGCTGATCATCGGTATGTGAGGTGGCCGCCATGAACGCCTTCCTGACGGCCATCGCTTTCCTGGTCCTCGTCGCAGTGGCGGCGTACGTGATCCACCGGCTCGGGCTCCAGCACGCCGACAGGATCGCGGCGTACCGGTACGGCACCCCCCGGCCCGGTCGCCGTGGCCGGGGCGCGCCCCAGCCGCACCCCGCACCATGGGTCGGCGGCCGGGCGGCCGGGCGGCCGACCGGCCGCTCCGCCCCACCGTCCACCCGGGGCGTGGACGCAGACTCTGGAGCACCCGAGGATCCGAGCGTCCGAACCGAGGCGTCATGACTCTTCCACGGCTGAACGTCTACCGGCACGACCGGGGCGCGCGGGCCCTGGTCACCCTGGCCGGTGTGATCGACCCCGTCACCGCGCCCCGGGTGCGCGCGGCTCTGGAGCAGTGTCTGCGGGACGGGATCACCCTCATCGACGTCGATCTGACCACCGTCGACCGCTGTGACGACAGCGGCCTGCGCGTCTTCCTCGACGTGTCGGAGCATGCCGCCGAGGCCCAGGCGTTCCTGCTGCTGCACCACCCCTCCCCGCAGACCGAACGACTGCTCATGGACACGGGCTCCGACGGTCTGCTCTACCCGATGAGGCCGGGAGGGGCGCGCCCCCAGCGGGCCTGACGTCGGCAGAAGCGCCCCAGGGAACGGGCCGCCTGACGGAGAGCGCTGGTGCGCCGGTCAAGCCTTACGCCGGTCGCGCCCCGCGCCGCCCCGCGCCGCCCCGTCGGCCCACAGGACCGCGCCCGCTCCCGGTGTCGATGAGGATCTGTTCCGCGTCGCTGACGTTCTCCACCCGGACCGCCTGGGCCATCGCGGAACGGGCGGCATCCGGTGCCGCGTCGGGCGGGACGACCAGCAGCGAGAAGATGTCCCGGTCGCCCCGGGTGATCAGGACCGTGCCGTCACCGACCGGGAAGGAGTCGACGCGCACCACGTGGTCGTCCACGACGACACGCGTCGGGAGACCCTCCCAGGCGGCGGCGTCCGGCCCCGCACGGGACACGGGGCCGAGGTGGGCGACGAGGGCACTCAACAGGGCGGGCGGCTCGGTGCCGATGTCGCGCGAGCGCGGCCACCACGCGCCGTCGAGCACGCCCTTGCGTGACTCGGTCGTCTCCGGCCGGAGAAGCGCACACCCCGGCCGCACGGCCTCGTGGACGCCACTGGGCAGGCGCCGGGGAACAGGTGGTGTGTCCGAGCTGGTCATGATGACCAGCCGTCTGCAGGGCCGGTGCGACGACGGGACTCCGCCCCGCAGCAGCCGCCGGGCATCGTTCCTCGGGGCTCAGCCGCCCTGGCCGAGTGGTGGTCGGCACGGTCGGTCGAGGGTTCATTCACCCGCTCGTTCAGCGCCTGGAAACGACTCGGCGAGAAGCCCAGGGGGCCGCTGACGCCACCCAGCGGCCCGGGGATCCAGGGGCCGGTCCGGTCTGATCTGCGGCAGGATCAGCCCTTCGTGCTCTTCCCTGCGGAGCGTCTCACCCGGGGACAGATGTCGGGCGGGGGCGCCCTGCTCCTCCTGATGATGTCGGCCGTGGTGGCGATCTCCGCGGCGCGGCAGCGGCGCACGGACCCGATGCCTGACCGGACTTTTCAGGAGGGGCAGCGGCACGGCGGCGACCAGGTGTGCCGACCCATGAGGTCGGGGACACGGCCGGCGGGTGGTCGGCTCCGCAGCGCGGTGTGTCCGCGGTGGTGATTGCAGGTGTGCGGCCGGCCGAGGAACTTTTCGCGGCGTTCCCGCTCTGACCGACGGGGCCCTTCGGAGGACAGTCCTTGCCCTGACCGCGCCCCGTACTCCCCGGAACGTTGAACTCCTGGTGAATCAATAGCTGTGCCCGCGAGCTGAGATTTCAACGGGACATGCGGACAGATTTCCTGTCGCGATAAGCAGAGTGGGATTCTTCACCGCACACAGGCTGCTGCGGCGTGCTACCGTCGATCTCAGTTGCAGTTGTGGTTCCCGAAACTTCACATGCTCTCCGGCCGGTTTCCGTGCCGCTGGAAGCGCTTGTGTATCCGGTCTTTTCCGGGTGGGGCGATCATCGCGGCGACACGGGGTCCGCACAGTGCGGACCTCGACGCACTGCCCCGAAGGAGAAATGACATGGCTACTGGCACCGTGAAGTGGTTCAACGCGGAAAAGGGCTTCGGCTTCATCGAGCAGGACGGTGGCGGCGCCGACGTGTTCGCCCACTACTCGAACATCTCCGCCCAGGGCTTCCGGGAGTTGCTCGAGGGCCAGAAGGTGTCCTTCGACATCGCGCAGGGCCAGAAGGGCCCGACGGCCGAGAACATCGTTCCCGCCTGACACTGACGCGCACTTTGCAGCTGGGGCCCGCATCCTTCGGGGTGCGGGCCCCAGCTGCTCGCATTTCCCGCAGTGGTTTCACCTGTGGACGACAACCAGTGTGAACGAAAACCAGGAAATCCGTAGGCTCACCGCACACGGATCGACCTTCAGGGGTGCGGACGCATCCCTGCACAGCCGCATCGCCGTGGACGCCCGAACATCGCGTCCGCATCGCGCCACTCATTTCAGCGCCCGCACCCGCACGGATTTCCCGTCAGGCAAATTCGCTGTCGCGTTCCACCGGCCCATTCTTGCAATTCTCCATGCCGCTCGTCGCTGCGGGAATTCCTTGATATGTGCCGCATCGAGGAAGGTTCCGCATGAACCGCACACGCACGAACGACCGCTTCGCCCGCACCCGTGACCGCGGTGCCGACTCCGGAAGGGGCGGCAGCCGATTCGGTTCGTCGGCCCCGCGCCGGTCCGGCGGACCGAGCCGCTCCGGCGGTTACGGCCGCCGGCCCGCCGCGGTCCAGGGAGAGTTCGCCCTCCCCGAGACGATCACCCCCGCGCTTCCCGCCGTGGAGGGCTTCACCGATCTCGACATGCCCCGGGAGCTGTTGGCCGCGCTCGGCTCGCAAGGCGTGACCGTACCGTTCCCGATCCAGGCCGCGACCCTCCCGAACTCCCTCGCCGGGCGGGACGTCCTCGGCCGTGGCCGCACCGGTTCCGGCAAGACCCTCGCCTTCGGGCTGGCGCTGCTGGCCCGTACGGCCGGGCAGCGCGCCGGGGCCAGGCAGCCGCTGGGGCTGATCCTCGTACCGACGCGTGAGCTGGCGCAGCAGGTGACCGACGCGCTCGCCCCGTACGCCCGCTCCGTGAAGCTGCGGCTGGCCACCGTGGTGGGCGGGGTGTCGATCGGCAGGCAGGTGAGCGCGCTGCGCGGTGGCGCCGAGGTCGTCGTCGCCACACCGGGACGTCTCAAGGACCTCATCGACCGCGGCGACTGCCGACTGGACCAGGTCTCCGTCACCGTCCTCGACGAGGCCGACCAGATGGCCGACATGGGCTTCATGCCGCAGGTCACCGCCCTTCTCGACCAGGTCCGCCCCGAGGGTCAGCGCATGCTGTTCTCCGCCACCCTCGACCGCAACGTCGACCTGCTCGTGCGCCGCTACCTCAGCGACCCCGTCGTGCACTCCGTCGACCCCTCGGCCGGCGCGGTCACGACGATGGAGCACCATGTGCTGCATGTCCGGGGCGCCGACAAGCACACGGCCACCACCCAGATCGCCGCACGCGACGGCCGCGTGATCATGTTCCTCGACACCAAGCACGCCGTCGACGGCCTCACCGCGCACCTCCTGAACAGCGGGATCCGGGCCGCCGCCCTGCACGGCGGGAAGTCGCAGCCGCAGCGCACCCGCACGCTGGCGCAGTTCAAGACCGGGCACGTCAGCGTGCTGGTGGCGACCAACGTCGCGGCGCGCGGCATCCACGTCGACAACCTCGACCTCGTCGTCAACGTCGACCCGCCGACCGACCACAAGGACTACCTCCACCGCGGCGGCCGTACGGCCCGCGCCGGCGAGTCCGGCAGCGTCGTCACCCTGGTCACCCCGAACCAGCGCCGCGGCATGACCCGCCTCATGGCGGCGGCCGGCATCGTCCCGCGGACCACTGAGGTCCGCGTCGGCGAAGAGGCCCTGCACCGCATCACCGGAGCCCAGGCCCCCTCCGGCATCCCGGTCGTCATCACCGCACCGGCGGCCGAACGCCCCAAGAAGCGCGGCGGCACGTCGCGCGGCCGTCGCCGCCCCGCTCCGGCGGCCCGGCGCGCGCCCGTACCGCGGTCCACCGTCGGTGCGGCCGCATAGGACCTTCGTGACCAGGAAACCGACCCGACTCCGCAGGAGGCACCCTTTGACGCTGGTCCAGACGCAGTCCCGCCCGACGAGTACCCACCCCGTGCACGGCACGGTGGCCGACGCCATGGACGCGGCCGGACCGCAGGTCTGGGAGGACATGACCGTGGAGGTGGCACTGTCCGTGATGGCCGCCGCCCGTACGGGCCATCTGATCGTCTGCGACGAGGACGGGCTGTGCACCGGCTTGGTCACACGGGCCGGGCTCACGGCCGCTCGTGACGGTTCCGCATACACGGACCGGATCCGTCTGCGTGACATCGCCGACGTCATCGGGCCCTCCCCTCGCCGCTGACCACGGGGGCCGAAACCGAGCGTGCGATGCGCCGCCGCCGGCTCGGGGCCCTGCCCGCGGTCGACGAACACGGCAACGCTCCGGGTGTCCTCGCCCTGCCCCGCTGAACCGCTTCACGGCGGTCGGCCCCGCCCCTCCTTCTCCCCCTGTGAGGCGTCATGCGCTGTGTCATCGCCCGCTTCCCGTTCGAGCTGACCAGGAACGGCGTGCTGGAATCGATGAAGGGCGTCAAGCCCGAGCCGGTCACCGGCGAGTCCGTGCTCATCGGACGACGCCACTACCCCGCCAAGCAGGTCGGCCAGGTCATCACCCGCCAGGACCGCCGCGATTTCAGTGCCGGTGAAGTCCTTCGGGCCATGTCCCGGCTCGGCTTCACCTGTCGCACCCGTCCCGAGGCCGTACCGACGCGCCTCGAAAGCCCGTCGCAGCGGGCTTCCGCGATGCTCGGCACCTCCCTGTCCGTCTGACCGGCGGGACAGGCGCGAGCCGAACAGAGCGGTGAGGGCCCTGCCGGCACGTGCCGGCAGGGCCCTCACCGCGTGCCATGCCGCTCTCGGCGTGGCGACGGGTCAGTGGTCGGAGTAACTGAAGTCGCCCACGGTCCAGGCACTGACGTCCTCGATCGCGACGCGGTACATCCCGCCCGTCTCCGGGATCCCCACCGCGCCCTGGAGGATCCGGGCGACATGGAAGTGCAGATGTGTGGGCGGCCCCTCCTGCTTCGCGGGGGTGTCGAAGACGGCGGAGAACTCGCCCAGGCGGGCGGAGTCCGTCAGCACCTCCGACACCCTCCGCCTCCACACGGCTTCGGGAGCCAGGCGACCGGTGATGACAGCACCACCGGTGACCACGGTCAGGGACATCTGGTTGCTCTGCCCGGACTCCACACGGGCGGCGATGTCAACGATCAGCTCGTCAGGCTTCGGCATGAGATCGGATTCTATGCACCTGCCCGTCCGGGCGGCTCGGGTGGTGGAACCAAGGGGCAGGACGAGCGCACACGGCTCCCCCCGGCGCCGCAGTACAGGTCAGGAGTGCGCGTGCGGGGCGGCTGCGAGCCGGGGTGGTGGACGGCCGCTCGGTGGTGGCCGGGTGGACCGTCCGTCACCTCGCCGATCCGTCCGGCCCGAGAGGACACCTCATCGCCGAGCACACCAAATCTGTGATCGCCGGAGTAGACATTCACAGCACTCGTGACTACGATTTCTCTCGTAGCCGAGATCGATCAGGGCCCGGCAGACACGAACTGCCGGGCAGTAGTACAAGCAGTACGCAGTCCCCGTTCGCAAGTGATTGATCGAGAGGGAAGGACGGAGGAGTCGAGCGCCATCAGGATCGCCCGGGCGGAAGACGCGAGCCCGGGTACCGCAGGACATCGATAGGCAGGTGGTCTCCGGTCACGCATCCGCGATCCCCGCACCCCCGTCGGAGTACCGGACGGCCGTGCGGAAACAGAAGGCCGACGCAGTACTAGGGTCGGCAGATGGTGTTGTAGTTCCTTCGGGGCCCTGGTGCCGTACGGCACCAGGGCCCCTCCACGCGTTCCCCAGAGAGGTGAGATGACAGCAGACAAATCACTGGGCCGTCTCGACGACGACGACTACCCCGCCTACACGATGGGCCGGGCCGCCGAGTTGCTCGGTACCACTCCCGGCTTTCTCCGCGCCATAGGCGAAGCACGACTGATCACACCGCTGCGCTCCGGGGGCGGGCACCGCCGCTACTCCCGCTACCAGCTGCGTATCGCGGCACGCGCGCGTGAACTCGTCGACCAGGGCACCCCGATCGAGGCCGCATGCCGGATCATCATCCTCGAAGACCAACTCGAGGAAGCCCAGCGCATCAACGCCGAATACCGACGCGCCGGCGGATCGTCCCATCCACCGGCCGGAGTCTGAGGTGAACGGGCCTGCCGGTATCGACGGGCCCTCACCCACACCCATGGCCGGAACACGAAGTCCGTCGCGCTCCCACCGACCCGGCACCGGTCTTCGCGGGGCACCTTCGGCCGGGTGACCGGTACGACGGTGAGGAGACCGTCCAGCTCCTGAAGTCGTCGGGGCCGGTGGTGAAGAGGGGAAGGTCCTCGGCCACGGCGATGGCGGCGATCACCAGGCCGGCCACCCGGCGACGCGGCTTGCGGCCCGCGCTGGTCACCGCGGCGCAGCCGGTCGTCCCGCCGCCCCGCTGAGGAGTCGGTGGAACTCCGGAGCGGTCGGAGGCGGAAGAGGGCTTGCGCCGGCCCCGGGGAGGGTAGGCCGGGAGAACGGCTCGCGTTCCGGGAGGGTGGGCCGGGAGAACGGCTCGCGTTCCGGGAGGGTGGGCCGGGAGAACGGCTCGCGTTCCGGGAGGGTGGGCAGGCGGTTCCGCCTGTTCGGGCACTCATCGTGCCCCGTTGCTTCCTGACTCGGCGCCATCGCCTCGCTTAACGTCCGGGAGTGAGCCTCTGGACCTCCCTCGAGCCCGCCTCCGCGACCGTGGACCCGGGCGGTAGTACGACTGTGCGGCTGCGTCTGCGCAACACCGGTGACGTGGTGGACGAGTACCGCTTCGAGGCGGTGGGTCCTCTCGCGCCCTGGGCCGTCGTGGAGCCGCAGGCGTTGCGGTTGTATCCGGGGACGACGGGGTCGGTGGAGCTGACGTTCGCTCCGCCGCGTACGCCGGACGCGACGGCGGGGCCGAATCCGTACGCGGTGCGGATCACGCCGACGGAACATCCGGAGGCGACGACGGTTCCGGAGGGGAACCTCACCGTCACCCCGTTCACCGAAGTGCGGGCGGAGTTGGTGCCGCCGACGGTGAAGGGCCTTTTCCGTGGCCGTCCGAGGCTGGCCGTGGACAACCTGGGCAACACGAGGCTGACGGCGTCGGTGAGCGGCAGCGACAACGGTGACCAGTTGTCGTACGACATCCACCCGAGCAATGTGCAGATCGAGCCGGGCCGTGCGGCGTTCGTGAGGACGACGCTGAAGCCGCGGCAGATCATCTGGTTCGGGTCGGCGGAGCGCCGGCCCTACACCCTGGCGGTGCAGCGGTCGGGTGTGCCGCCGTTGGACGTGGAGGGCACGTACGTGCAGCGGGGTTTCCTGCCGCGCTGGCTGGCGGCCTTCCTCAGTGTCTCCGTGGCGCTGGCGGTCGCGTTCGTGATGCTGTGGATCGCCTACAGGCCCGATGTCCGCAGCGCCGCCACCGAAAAGGGCCAGGAAGCCGCCGGCAGCACACTGCCGCCCGCCGCCTCACCGACCCTGGAAGCGCCGAAGGCCCCGCCCGCCGGCGTCTCGGCGCCCCCGGCCGCGGCCGGTACACAGCAGCCCGACGGAGCCGGGGACGGGGCCGGAGACGGTACGGGAGGTGGTGGTTCCGAAGAGGAGGCCGAGGCGCCGGAGAGGACCGCGGCGACCGCCGTCCAGCGACTGGCCGCGGAGGAGCCGAGCGAACCGCACATCTGCTACCGGGTCCACGCGGCGGGCCAGGGCTGGACCGACGCCGTGTGCGACGGCGAGACGGCGGGCACGGCGGGCTCGGGGACGCCGCTCACGGCCGTCAACATCGCCGTGTCCGGAACCAACGGCACATCCGGCGGCGCCTTCGTCCCCGACCCCGCGTCGACCGAGGGCAAGGGGCACTACCCCGAGCCGTGGACGAATGCCGCCGACGGCATCGACAACTACGTCGGCAGTACCGAGGAGGACGCCCCGCACATGATGGGGTTCAGCATCAGCGTCGACGGTGGCGGCGGTACCGTCTGCCAGACCTCCTACGTCCACGACGACACCTGGCTCGGCCTGGCATGCGACGACCCCGGGGTCGGTCTCGACTTCACCTACGCCGGCACCCATGACAACACCTTGTGGATCGAAGCGGTCAGGCTCACGGTGTGAGCCGGGCCGTACGGGTCCGGTGACCGCCTGGCGCGCTCGGCCGCCCGCCCGCCGGCCGGCTCACGCCGGCGGGTGTCCGCCGTGGTGGGCGACCGGCAACGGCTGGGTGACGCCGGGGTGGCGGCGAACAGTCGACGGCACCTGATGAAGCCGCCTCCACCCCGGAAACCCGTAGGGGTGCGGAGTGGGCCGAGGTCCGAGTGAGGAGCCGCGGACCTGCGGGCGTCGCGCGCTGCGGTACGAGAGCTGTTTCCGGGTGGAACTTCCCATCGCGAACGTGGGGTTGGCGCTCGTGGCCGTAGCGAGTGTGTTTGCCGGTGTGGTCCGGTCCCCCCAGGACGGGGGTGATCATCGCGGTGGCTTTCGCAGCACTGTTCGTCGTCGCTCCGGCCGTGGCACTCCTGTCGGGCAGGCGAGGACGGGGCGCGGCACGCGCCGCATGCAAGTTCACCTTCGGCCGGGCCGACCGGATCACGCCTTGGGCATCCCGGTGGGCCCTGTGCCGGGGGAACCCCGTCCGGGGCCCGCGTCGGGCGCGAGGCGAGCGGCGGTCCGCCGCACCTCGTCCCGTTGCCGACGTCCTCTGCCTCGCCCCGGCACCGGCGGCCGCGGTACGGCCCGGCGACGGGGCCGTCGGCATGGGAGTGCCCGGGAGGGGCATTCGGAGCGAGTAAGCCAAGAGTGAGGAAACTGCGGTCCGTTCGGTCCGTGCAACCGACAACCGGGAGTATCCAATGACGAGTTACGGCAGCTCATCTGCCGCGTCCTCCGGCTCGCGCACCAATGGCCTGGCGGTGGCGAGCCTGTGCTGCGGCATCGTCGGACTGTTCGTCCTGAACATCGTCCTCGGCCCCTTGGCCATCGTCTTCGGTGCCGTCGCCCGCCGTCAGGCGGCCGTCAAGAACGGCGCCGGGATGGCGAAGGCCGGCATCGTCCTCGGTGTCGTCGACATCGTCCTGTGGCTCGTGCTGCTGGCCTTCGCCGCCAGCAACGGCGGGTTCAGCTGGTACGTGGGCGGCTGACGGCCCCGTGGGAACACGAGTGAGGCGTGGGGGGGGGGGGGGGGGGGGGGGGGGGGGGGCCGCGCGGGGGGGGGGGGGGGGGGGGGGGGGGGGGGGGGGGGGGGGGGGGGGGGGCGGGGGCCGGCGGGCCGCCCGCCGCGCGCGCC
>NZ_JBITCL010000007.1:46670-58741 GCF_044453165.1 Streptomyces sp. NPDC051740
CCACCGGCGGTTTCTGGTGGTCGGGGGGGGGCGGCGGCCCCGGGGGCCCCGGGGGTGGGGGGGGGGGGGGGGTCCCGGCCCCCCCCCCCCACCACATGTGTCAGCCGAGGCGTTGGAAGGCGACGTCGAAGGGGGCCGGCCGGTCCGGGCGCGCTCAGCCGTGCAGCGAGCGGTACGCCGAGACCGCGCCGGGGTGCAGGGGGACGCTGCCGGTGCCGATCAGGGTGCGGACGTCGAGGAACTGGGCGCCGACCGCGTGGGCGGGGACGAGGGCGCTCGCGCGCAGGACGAGGAGGCGGGTGACCGCGTCGGCGACGGCGGGTTCCAGGCCTGGGCGGCACACCAGCAGGTTGGACACGCCGATGGTGGCGACGCCGCCCGCGCCGCGGTAGGCGCCCTGCGGGAACGGCACCTCCTCCAGGCCCGAGCCGGCCAGGCCGTCGTGGCCGCCGAGCCGGGGCAGCAGTCCGGCCAGCGGCAGGAACCGCAGGCCGGGGTCGGTGTCGAGGCCGGTGAGGGTGGGCAGCGGTACACCGCCCGCCACGAGCAGGCCCTCGACGGCGCCGGTCCGTACGGCGTCGGCCGCCTCGGCCAGCCGCAGGTGAAGGACCGGGACGTCGGTGCCGGGCGACAGTCCCGCGGCGTCGAGGACGCGTTCGCCGAGGAGGGCCGCGCCCGATCCGAGGGCGCCGAGCGACACCTTGTGTCCGGCCAGGTCGGACACGGTGCGCACGGGTGAGTCGGCGCGGACGGCGAACTGGAGGTAGGTCTCGTAGAGCCTGCCGAGCGCGCGCAGGGGCACCGGGCGCTCGAAGAGGCCGCCGTCCCGGGCGGCGCGCGCGGTGTCGGTGAGGACGAGCGCGAGGTCGGCGCGGCCGTCGCGGAGCAGCTCGATGTTGGCGATGCTGCCCGCAGTGGTGCGGATACGGCAGCTCAGCCGGGGGTGCGCCCGTTCGATCTCGGCGGCGAGGAGCCGGCCGAAGGCCGCGTAGAAGGCCGTGGGCTCACCGGTCGCCAGACGCAGGACGCCGCCCGGTCCGGGGCCCTGCCGTGAGGCGTCACCGGCGAGCACGCCCCCGAGGGCGACGCCGGTCGCCGATCCGACGGCCGTGCGCAGCACGGTACGGCGGCCGGGGAACGGGATCATGACGGACCCCCTCGACGCAGACGCACGGTACGGCGGCCGGGAAACGGGGTCATGGCGTACCGCCCTCGGCGGTGGCGCGTGGGAGGAGCGCGCGGGCCCGCAGTCCCCGGGGCCGCGCGGGGCCGAGTTCCAGCCTGCCGCCCCGGCCGGTCAGGAGCTGTTCGGCGATCGCCAGCCCCAGGCCCGTACCGGTCGTCGTCCCGGTCCGGCGGGTCGAGCGCCAGAACCGGGTCGTGGCCTGGGCCAGTTCGTCCGCGTCCAGACCGGGGCCGTCGTCCGTGACCGTGAGGACCGCGAAAGGGCCCTCGACGCCGCAGTCGAGCGTGATCCGCGCGCCGGGGCCGCCCGCGTACTTGATGGCGTTGTCCAGGAGGATGTCCGTGATCTGGGCGAGTTCGTGGTCGGTGCAGGCGGCCGGGACCGGGGTGGCGGGGGCGTCGGTGGTGAGGCCGGTTCCGGCGCGGCGGGCGACCGGTTCCCACCGCCGGTGCTGGCCCAGCGCGACCTCGGCGGCGTCGCACCGGGCGTCCGTGCCGTCGGTCACCGTCAGTTCCCCGGCCCGGTGCTCCGCGGTGGCCAGGGCCAGCATGTCGTCGAGGAGGGTCTCCAGCCGGTCGAGCTCGCCGGTGACGCCGTTGTACGTGCGGTCGGCGGAGGCGGGCAGATGGGTGCGCAGGGCGTCGACGCGGAGCCGGAGCGCGGCCATGGGGTTGCGCATCTGGTGGGAGGTGTCGGCGACGAGCCGGCGCTGTTGCTCCAGGGCCGCCGTGACGGTGCTCGCCATGCGGTTGAAGCCGGTGGCCAGCTGACGCAGTTCCGGCGGGCCGCCGCCGCTGGTCTGCTCGGGCGGCAGTCCCGCGGCGAGCTGGCCCACGGCGCGGTCGAGTTGGCGCAGCGGGCTGACCACCCAGCGGGTGGCGGCCCGCGCGAGGGCCGTGCAGGCGAGGGCGACCAGGGCCGTTCCGGCCAGTACGGCCGCCCAGCGCCGGGTGATGTCCCGCGCGGCGGTCTCCACCGAGGCCCGCATGACGACGGCCCCGGTGACCCGGGTGCCGGTGCCGGCCGGTTCGGCGAACGTGCGGTGGCCGCGGGACCAGGGGCGCAGGGGGGCCTTGGGGTGGGCGGTCTGGTTGCGCAGGGCCGCGTCGATCAGCGGGGCGACGGCCGGGTCGGCGGCCCGCATGGCGCCGGTCTGGACGACGGGGACCCGGCGGACGTCGGTGACGACGAGCGGTTCGCCGTAGAGCTGGGTGTAGCGGCGGGCCTCGGCGACGACCGCGGAGGTGTCGCCGGTCGCCGCCGCCTGGTCCATCAGGGACGCGAAGCGGTCGAGGGCGGAGCTGCGGGCGAGCACCAGTTGCTGGGTGCGGTCGGAGGCGGTGAACAGCAGCAGGGGCACGGCGAACGCGGCGACCACGAGGATGCCGAACACCAGCAGCACGGTCTGGACCCGGGTACGCACGCGCCGGCCCCTCAGTCCCCGAAGCGGTAGCCGAAGCCGCGGATCGTGGTGAGCAGGCCGGGGCGGCGCAGTTTGGCGCGCAGCTGGGTGAGGTGGACGTCGAGGGAGCGGGAGACGGCGTGGTGGGCGTCGCCCCACACCTCGTCCAGGAGCTGCTCCCGGCTGACCGCCGTACCGGCCCGTGCGGCCAGGGCGGCCAGGACGTCGAACTCCTTCGCGGTCAGGTCGATCTCCGTGCCGTCCACCCGGACGCGGCGCGCGTCGAGGTCGACCTCGACGTCACCGGCGCGGACCGTGCGCGCGGTGGGGGCGGCCGGTGCGGCGGGGCGGGACGCGGTGCGCCGGGTGACGGCCTCGATCCGGGCGAGCAGTTCGGTGAGCCGTACCGGCTTGACCAGGTAGTCGTCGGCGCCGAGCCGCAGTCCGCGCACCACGGAGCGCTCGTCGCCGCGCGCCGTGAGGATCAGTACGGAGACGTCGCTGACCGCCCGCAGTCCGCGCAGCACCTCCAGGCCGTCGATGTCGGGCAGGCCGAGGTCGAGGAGGAGCAGGTCGGCGCTGCGGTGGTAGGTCAGGACGTCCCTGCCGTTGCGGACCCGCCGGGTGTCGTGGCCGTGGTCGTACAGGACCTCGACGAGTGCCGCGGCCACGCCGTCGTCGTCCTCGGCCAGCAGTATCTGCATCCCGCCCGCCTCCCTCCGGCCGTGTTACGGAGTCTCCGGTTCCGAATGTAGACCACGGCAGGGAGTGCGCTCGGAGCACGGTCGGACGCCCCGGGCCCGCAATGTTAAGGAGAGGTTAGTTCTGTGCCCGGTCGTCTCCTCCGCCGTGGCGGGCGGAGCCAGGCTGCAGCGGTCGAGGACGACGCACCGGAGCAGAGGAACCAGCCATGATCATCGACTGCCACGGCCACTACACGACCGCCCCGCCGGCCCTGGCGGCCTGGCGGGACCGGCAGATCGCCGGGCTCACCGACCCCACCCGGGCCCCGGCCCGCGCGGATCTGCGGATCAGTGACGACGAGCTGCGCGAGACCATCGAGGCGAACCAGCTGCGGCTGATGGACGAACGCGGCATCGACCTGACGGTCTTCTCGCCGCGCGCCTCCTTCATGGCGCACCACGTCGGGGACTTCCGGACCTCCGCCGAGTGGGCCGCCATCTGCAACGAACTCTGCCACCGCGTGAGCCGGCTGTACCCGGAGCGCTTCGTGCCCGCCGCGATGCTCCCGCAGTCGCCCGGCGTCGACCCCGCCACCTGCCTCCCCGAGCTGGTCCGCTGTGTCGAGGAGTACGGCGCCGTCGCGCTGAACCTGAACCCCGACCCGTCCGGCGGCCACTGGACCGCCCCGCCGCTCACCGACCGCTCGTGGTACCCGGTCTACGAGAAGATGGTCGAGTACGACATCCCGGCGATGATCCACGTCAGCACCAGCGTGAACCCCGCCTTCCACACCACCGGCGCGCACTACCTGAACGCCGACACCACGGCGTTCATGCAGCTCGTCCAGGGTGACCTGTTCGCCGACTTCCCCGACCTGCGCCTGGTCATCCCGCACGGCGGCGGCGCGGTCCCCTACCACTGGGGCCGGTTCCGGGGCCTGGCGATGGCGCTCGGCAAGCCGCCGCTGGAGGAACACGTCCTGGGCAACGTCTTCTTCGACACCTGCGTGTACCACCAGCCGGGCGCGGACCTCCTGTTCGACGTCGTACCGACCAGGAACATCCTCTTCGCCTCGGAGATGATCGGCGCCGTCCGCGACGTCGACCCGTGCAGCGGCCACCACTTCGACGACACCCGCCGCTACGCCGAGGCGGCCGCGCTGCCCGCCGCCGACCTCGCCGCGATCCAGGAGCACAACGCCCGCGCCGTGTACCCGCGCCTGGACGCGCTGCTCAGGCGCCAGGGCCGCTGACCGGCCGGAAGCCCTTCGCTCCCACCCCGTTCCCCCTCCCCGGCGCCCCCGTCCCCGCCTCGTTCCCCTCACCCCGGCGCCCCGTCCCCACCCCGTTCCCCTTTCCCCGAGGAGACCCATGCCCACCGCCTCCCCCAAGACCCCGGGCTGGCTCGACTGGCACCCCAGCCCGTCCGAGCCCGCCTTCCGCCTCCCTCCCGGCACCGTCGACACCCACTGCCACGTCTTCGGCCCGCAGGCCGCGTTCCCCTTCGCGCCGCAGCGCAAGTACACGCCCTGCGACGCCGGCAAGGACCAACTGTTCGCCCTGCGCGACCACTTGGGTGTCGACCGCACCGTCGTCGTGCAGGCCACCTGCCACGGCACCGACAACTCCGCCATGGTGGACGCCGTACGGTCGGCCGGCGACCGGGCGCGCGGTGTCGCGTCCGTCCGTCCGGACGTCACCGAGGGCGAGCTGCGGGAACTGCACGCGGCGGGCGTGCGCGGGGTGCGGTTCAACTTCGTACGGCGTCTGGTCGACGCCTCGCCCCAAGACGACCTGCGGACGATCGCGGACAAGGTCGCCCCGCTGGGCTGGCACGTCGTCCTCTACTTCGAGAGCGCCGACCTGCCGGACCTGGAGGACTTCTTCGCCTCGCTGCCCACCCCGCTGGTGGTGGACCACATGGGCCGGCCGGACGTGACCCGGCCGGTGGACGGGCCGGAGTTCTCCCGGTTCCTGCGCTTCGTCGACCGGGGCGACGTCTGGGTCAAGGTGACGTGCCCCGAACGCCTCAGCGTCACCGGGCCCGCCGCCCTCGACGGCGCACCGCTGCCGTACGCCGATGTCGTGCCCTTCGGCCGCCGCGTCGTGGAGGAGTTCCCCGACCGGGTGCTGTGGGGCACCGACTGGCCCCACCCCAACCTCACCGACCACATGCCCGACGACGGCCTCCTGGTCGACTACGTGCCGCGCGTCGCGGTCACGGCCGGGCAGCGGCGCAAGCTGCTCGTCGACAACCCCATGCACCTGTACTGGCCCGGCGAGGAGAGCTGACCCATGCAGCAGTCACCCGTACCGCACGCCAACGCGCTGAACCGGCTGAACCGGCTGCCGATCGGCCGGTTCCACAAGGTCACCCTGGTGGCCGTCTCCTTCGCCTACTTCTTCGAGTTCGCGGACATCAACACGTTCGCGACGACCGCGCCCAAGCTGATCAAGCTGTGGGGCGTGACCATCGACCAGGTCGCCTACGTGACCTCGCTGTCGTTCGTCGGCATGTTCCTCGGATCGATCGTCGCCGGGGCGATGGCCGACCGGTGGGGCCGCAAACGGACCCTGATGCTGACCACCGTGTGGTTCGGCACCTTCTCGTTCGTCTCGGTGTTCTCCTGGGACATCGTGTCGCTGGGCGTGTTCCGCGTGCTCACCTCGGCGGGCCTGGCGGCGATGACCGTCGTCGCCGTCATCTACGTCAACGAGATGTACCCGGCCGCCGTACGCGGCAAGTTCCAGGCGTACGCCATCGTCATCGGCATCTGCGGCACCCCCGCCACCAACCTCATCGCCAGCGCGGTCGTACCCCTCAACGACTGGTCGTGGCGGCTGGTCTACCTCTGGGGCTCGCTGGGCATCCTGCTCGTCCTGTTCACCAGGCGGCTGAAGGAGTCGCCGCGCTGGTACGAGAGCCGCGGCGAGCACGCCAGGGCGGACGAGGTGCTGCGGGAGATCGAGGCGAGCGTCGCCGCGGAGAAGGGCCCCCTCCCCGAGCCGGCGCCCCCCGTGGAGGAGACCCCGTCGACCCGGACCCCGGTGCGCCTGCTGCTGCAGAAGAAGTACCTCTTCCCGACGCTGCTGCTCACGGTGTTGTGGGTGACGCAGACCATCGGCTTCTTCGGCTTCTCCAGCTGGGCGCCCACGCTGCTCGCCAAGGAGGGCTTCAGCGTCGAGAAGTCCGTCTTCTACGTGGCGCTCACCACCGTCGGCGCGCCGCTGGGCTCGTATCTCGCGTCCCTGGTCACCGACCGCTTCGAACGCAAGTGGAGCCTGGCCGCCTTCGGCACGGTCATCGCGCTGTGCGGCCTGCTGTACGGGCTGACCTTCAACCCGGTGCTGATCATCGTCTTCGGCTTCCTGGTCAACATGTTCGAGCGCGGCTACACGGCCCTCGCCTACGCCTACTCCCCCGAGCTCTTCGACACCCGTGGCCGCTCGCTGGGCACCGGCGTCTCCTACGGGCTGGGCCGGCTGTCGAACGCCGCCGGCCCGCTGATCGTCGCGGCGCTCTACCAGAGCAGCGGCTACCAGAGCGTCTTCTACTTCATCGCCGGGACCTGGCTGGTCGGGGCCGTCGCCCTGGCCGTCTTCGGACCGCGCACCCTGCAGGCCCGTGCGGCAGCCCTGGAGAAGAAACCGGAGACCGCGCCGGCGCGGTGATCACGCCCGCGTGAACTCCCGGTTTTCAAAGGCCTGTTCGCCTAGATTGGGGGAACAGGCCTTTGCCCGCCCACCCCAGGAGGCTCGCCCGTGTCCGAGGACATCACCCAGGACGGCTCCGGTTTCGCGATACGCGCCCGGATCGACACGACCAAGCCGCACTCGGCGCGGTTCTGGAACTACTTCGTCGGCGGGAAGGACCACTACGAGGTCGACCGGGAGATAGGCGACCAGATCAAGGGGATCTTCCCCGGGCTGGTCGACGTGGCGCACACCAGCCGGCGGTTCCTGGGGCGGGCCGTCCGCCACCTCGCCGTCGAGCAGGGCGTACGACAGTTCCTGGACGTGGGCACGGGGCTGCCGACCGCCGACAACACGCACGAGGTGGCCCAGCGCGTCGCCCCGGACTCCCGGATCGTGTACGTCGACAACGACCCGATCGTCCTCACCCACGCGAACGCCCTGCTCACCAGCACGCCCGAAGGGGAAACGGCGTACCTCGACGCCGACCTGTACGACCCCGAGGCCGTGCTGCGGGCCGCCGCCGGGACGCTCGACCTGTCCCGGCCGGTCGCCCTGATGATCCTCAACACGCTCGGCCACGTGGCCGACTACGAACAGGCCCGCGACCTGGTGCGCCGGCTCATGGCGGGTCTCCCCCCGGGCAGCCACCTGGTGATCAGCGACAGCACGGCCACCAGCGAGGGCATGATCGCGGCCTCGAACGCGTACAACTCGAGCGGTGCCGTGCCGTACCACGTGCGGAGCGTCGAGGAGATCGCCGGGTTCTTCGACGGGCTGGAACTGGTGAAGCCGGGCGTCGTACGGGTGCCGGAGTGGCGGCCGGACGAGGACGGCGACGACGCGGCGGCCGTGGACGCCTACTGCGGTGTGGGCCGCAAGCCCTGACCACCGGCGGCACGACGGCCGGGGCGTGCCTCCTCGGCGGCACGCCCCGGACCCGCCCCGGCCCGCCGTGCGCTCAGGCCCTCCTCGTCCGCATGATCCGGTCCATCCGCTCCTCCAGCTCCGTCCGCTCCCGCGCCGCCCGTTCCGCCTGCGCCCGCCGGTACTCGTGCTCCGTGCGCGCGCACGCCGGCTGCACCTGGAGTTCCTCCGTGTGCAGCCGGCGGCTCGCGTCGAAGCGGAAGCCGAGGGGACGGTCGTACATCGTGGCGCCGCTCATGAACTTGGCGAGGACCGGGAGGGTTAGGCTCGCGCTCATGACGACTGCGAAGAACAACGGCACCTCTCCCCTCGATGTCGAGATCGGCGCGCTGAACGGCGGCTCCGCCTCGCTCGCCCAGTACGCGGGGCGGGCCGTGCTGGTCGTGAACGTGGCCTCCAAGTGCGGGCTGACCCCGCAGTACGCCGGTCTGGAGCGGCTGCACGAGCGGTACGCGGAGCAGGGCTTCACCGTGCTCGGCGTGCCCTGCAACCAGTTCCTCGGGCAGGAGCCGGGCAGCGCGGAGGAGATCGCCGAGTTCTGTTCGGCTACGTACGGGGTGACCTTCCCGATGACCGAGAAGGTCGAGGTCAACGGGGACGGGCGGCACGCCCTGTACGAGCGGCTGACCGGGTTCGCCGACGCCGAGGGGCACAGCGGGGACATCCGCTGGAACTTCGAGAAGTTCCTGATCGGGCGGGACGGCGAGGTCGTCGCCCGGTTCTCGCCGCAGACCGAGCCGGAGTCGGCGGAGGTCGTGGAGGCGGTGGAGAAGGCCATCGGCTGACCGTTGACCTTGCCCCTGGGGCAGGGGTGAGCGTGTCCGTCGCCGGGCGGAGAGGCCATCCGGCGACGAAGGATGTCGGCGTGGACGAGGAACTGATCGGCACCGGGGCGTTCGCGGCGCGGTCCCGGAGGACCCGGTGTGTGACGTGGCCTTCCCGGCGGCCCGTACGACGGGCTGAGCCGAGAGGGCACGGGCCGAACCCTCTCGGCTAGGACGGCGAACTGGTCGAGAGGGCCCTGTCGGTGGTGCTCGTGCCGGCCCGGTGTCGCCCGGTGGCCGGTCGCCGGACCGGTCAGCTCTTGACCGAGGCCACGAAGGCGCTCCACGCGTCCGCGGGGAAGGCCAGCTTCGGACCCTCGGGGACCTTGGTGTCGCCGAGTTCCAGCGCCGCCTCGGTGGTCGACCTGACCATCACGCACGCGCCGTTGTTGTTGGTGTAGGAGGACGTCGTCCACGTTTCCGTGGCGCCCAGACGAATTGCCATGTTCGCTCCGTAGCCAGATGCTGAGTTGCTGTCACCCGCCCGCGTGTTCCGGCGTGGACCCGCGGAACGGATTTCGCCAACCCTCGCTGGTGGTTGGCGTGATCGACGCTACTCGCCAACATCTTCTTTCGGAGCAGTCGTTCACTCGACCGGGTGGCATATACCAGGTGATACTTCCAACCTGGCATGTCAGCGGTGTATCATCCCGCCGCCTCCCGATCGACGCTCAGCGCGCGTACTCCTTCGCGAGGCGCTCGACGCGCTGCCGGGACGCCTCCACGTTCAGCGACTGGGCCCGCAGGTGCTCGTACATCACCGTGTACTTCTGCACGTCGTGCGGCTTCTCCAGGTACAGGTCGCTGGTGACGCCCTCGATGTAGACGACGCTGGAGTCGGCCGCGTCGGCGAACTCCAGGATCGAGTACTGCCCGTTGATACCGGCGTGCGCGCCGACCTCGAACGGCAGCACCTGCACGGTGATGTGCGGCAGCTGGGACAACTCCATGACGTGTTCCAGCTGTTCCCGCATCACCTGCCGGCTCCCGACGACCCGGTGCAGCGACGCCTCGTCCAGCACCACCCACAGCCGCAACGGGTCCTTCTCGGCGGTGATCCGGCTCTGCCGGCGCAGCCGCACCTCGACCCGCTTGTCGTTGTCCTGCTCGGACGACTCCGGCGAACCGCCCTGCACGATCGCCTCGGCGTACGCGCGGGTCTGCAACAGCCCGGTGATGATCTGCGGTTCGTAGACCCGGAGCGACTCCGCGTCCGTCTCCAGACCGATGTAGACGCTGTACGGGATGTCGCCGAAGGCGTGCCACCAGCCCTGCTGGCGCGAGTCCTTGGCCATCTGCATCAGCGACTCGACGATCCGCTGGTCCTCCACCTCGTAGACCCCGCACAGATCGCGGACGTCACGCTGGCTGATGCTGCGCCTGCCGTTCTCCAGGCGGCTGATCTTCGACTGCGACACCAGCAGTCGCTCCGCCACCTCCTCGGCGGTCATGCCCTTGACCTCGCGGAGCCGGCGCAGCTCCTGGCCCAGCCGGCGCCGCCTGACGGTGGGATTGACATTGGACGCCACGGGACGTGCACCTCCGGCTGCGTGCCTCGTACTACTTGCCACTTTGCGTGTCTGCTGTTGAGCAGACTGCCACCAAGGGGCTTCCTGCCGCTGGAAAACGGCGGATATACGACGGGTACACGCCACTTCACGGTGTGGTGGCGGGTGTTGGCGCGCGCCGAAGCCGGCCGCGGGTGCGCCGGGGGGGGGGGGGGGGGGGGGGGGGGGGGGGGGGGCCCCCCCCCCCCCCCCCCCGGCGCCCCCCCCGCCCCCCCCCCCCCCCCCCCGCCCCCCCCCCCCCCCCCCGGGGGGGGGGGGGGGGCGCCCGGCGGCGGGGCGGGGGGGGGGGGGGGCGGGGGCGCGCCCCCCCCCCCCCCCCCCCCCCCCCCCCCCCCCCCCCCGGACCGCGGCTCCCGTGACCGGGTCTGTCGGCCGTGGATCCGTCGGCCGCTGCGTGCCGTCGGCCCTGCCGTGCCGTGCCGTTGAGCCCTGGGGACGTACGGGCTCAGTGGGCCGCGGCGCGTGCCATGGATCCGTGGTGCGGTTGCGCCGGAATGCCTCGGGCGGGTTCCGGTGCGCCCCGGCCGCCGGCGGGGGCCTGCCGGCCCGCCGGGGCGGAGTTGCGGCGCGGCTGGGCCGCCACGCCGTTCTGGACGTCCATCACGGCGTGCGCGACGAGTCCGCCCATCGGGTCGTGCCGGATCAGATCCCGCAACCGGGAACGCGAGGAGCGTCCCTCGTTCCCCGGGTACAGGTGCTTGCCGAGGCCGACCGCGTGCGCCAGTGCGGCGAGCGCCGCGGTCCGCGGGTCCGGCGGGACGCCGGTGCGGATCGCGGAGTCCAGCCGGGTTCTGATCTCCCGGCTGATCTCGGTGTCCGTCGCCTGGTAGCGAGTCGTCGGCAGCACCCCGCACATCTGTCCGGCCACGGCGTGCACCATGCCGCACCGCTCCAGATGCGAGAGGTAGGTCTGGCGCAGCCCGAGACGCGGCCCGCCGATCCAGTGGACCGCCCGTACCGGAGCGCCGCGCCTTCGCAGCAACTCCAACGCGCAGTCCAGTGTTGGGTCTCCAGTCGGCCGTGGCACCACCACGGCGATACGATCCCCGTCTGGGGCTATCCGTCCGGCCAGCGCCAGCTCCACTAGCTGCGCTCCGGCCAGACCGAGGTCGAGCGACTGCGGCTGTGCGGTGGTACCCGTGGTCGGGTCCAACGCCAGCAGCAGAAGCTCCTCCGGAAGTGTTCTGCGGCTCCTGCCCATCCATGCCTCCCCGCGTGGATGAATGACAGGGTGACCCCTCTCACATTGGTCTGTCGAGGGTGCGTGACCACTTCGTAGTGGAACCAGTAGGTATGTCGTTCTCGTCTACCACGTGGGGGAAGTCCGCACACAGGACACTGGTACATGGTTCGGACAGCGCTGCGGAGTGCTGTCACGGGCGGGCGGTTCACGGTTCGGTTGGCGCACGCGGGGCGTGCGGCACATGGAGGAGGCATCGGTGGCGGGCGAGTCCCCCGACAGGTCGAAGCAGCGCGAGTCGTCGGAAGAAACGACGTCGGGGAACGGGGGCCCGGTTCCCGGGAAGCGGGACCCCCGGTTGGCGGTGAGCCGCGGGGCCGAGCCCTCGGAGAGCCGCGGGACCGCCGACACGGCCACCCGTGTGCTGTCGGTGCGCGAGGAGACGCCCTCCGGGGAGGGCGAGGAGTCCGGCCGTCTGCGCGAGGCGGTGGCCACGTGGGTCCGCTCGGCGGACCCGGACGAATCCGAGGACACCTCGGACCGGACGGCTGACGCCGGGGACCGCGAGGACGCCTCCGAGACCGGTGCGACCGTGAGCGCCACCGGCG
>NZ_JBITCL010000007.1:58837-338226 GCF_044453165.1 Streptomyces sp. NPDC051740
GGCGACCGGGACGGGCGCGGCACGGAGCCGGAGCCCGGCCACACGGACGACACGAGCGGCAAGGCCGAGGACGCCTCCGAACGGACGGCCGACGCCGGGGACCGGAAGGACACCCCCGAGACCGGTGCGACCGTGAGCGCCACCGGCGACCGGGACGGGCGCGGCACGGAGCCGGAGCCCGGCCACACGGACGACACGAGCGGCAAGGCCGAGGACGCCTCCGAACGGACGGCCGACGCCACGGAGTCGAAGAGTGGGGCCGCGGACGCGGCGGACGTCTCCCACGACCAGGACGGGCCCGAGGCGCCCCGCGCCGAGGACGAGCCCGAGAACGCCACGCACGCCACCGCCGGGGCCGGCACGGGCGCGGACGCGCCCGAGCCCACGGCCGACGCCTCCCGCGACCAGGACGACTCCGGGAGCGCCGGGACGGACGCCGGCGCGCCCCGCGCCGAGGAGGAGCCCGAGGACGTCGGGACGAACACGGACGCTCCCGAGGCCGCCGCCTCCGCGGGCGACGAGGACGAGTCCGAGGGCGCCGGGAAGGGCGCGGGTGACGCGTCCCGCGGTCAGGACGGGTCCGGGGAGACCGCGCAGGACGGGCCGGGTGCCGGTACGGCGGAGGCCGCCGCCCTCGCGGGCTCGGACGAGGGGGACTCCGAGGCGGGTTCGTCCGGGGGTGGTGACGAGAAGCCGGTCGCCGGGGCCCCGGAGGCGGTCGACGACGCCTCCGCCGAGGACGGCGAGGACGACCGGCACGGCGAGGACGAGCCCGGGGACGGGTCTGCGGCGGCCGACGCCGCCGGGACCGGGGCCGCAGGCGGGGACGGACGGCCGAAGGCCACGGGCCCCGTCGATCAGCCCACCGCCGTGTTCCGGACCGGGCGGCCCTCCGCGCCCGCCGTCGATCAGCCCACCACCATGCTCAAGCTGGGCGACGTGGGCCGCGAGGCCGCTGCCGAGTCCGAGCGGACCAGCAAGTTCGTCGCGCTCAAGCGGGACGACGACCTCGGCGGACGCAAGCCGCCCGCCGCGCCCGCCGCCCCCGCCGCCCCCGCCGGGGTCACCTCCTCCCTCCCGCAGGTCGGCCCCGAGCGGACCACCCAGCAACCGCTGCCGCCCAGACCGCCGCTGGACCTGCTGGCCGAGCTGACCAACACCCCGCCGCCCCCGCAGACCCCGCTGCGGACGGCCGTGCGGCGGGTCAAGATCTGGACGCCGCTGGTCCTGCTGCTGGTGATCGTCTTCGCGGTCGTGCAGAACATGCGCCCGCTCCCGGCGCCCACCCTGGAGCTCACCGCCGAGGACGGCTACACCTTCGAGGGTGCCAAGCCCGAGATCCCGTGGCCGGCCGACGGGCAGGCCGCGCTGGACGTGGACGGCATCGGCACCTTCGGTTCCTCCGGTGAGCAGAAGCCCGTACCGATCGCCAGTGTCGCCAAGGTCATGACCGCGTACCTGGTCCTGCGCGACCACCCGCTCAAGAGCGGCGCCGAGGGCCCGATGATCAAGATCGACGACCTCGCGGAGAAGCAGTCCGACGCCGGGCAGGAGTCGACCGTCGACGTCACCGCGGGCGACGAGATCTCCCAGCGGGAGGCGGTCGAGGCCATCCTGATCGCGTCCGCGAACAACGTGGCGCGGCTCCTCGCCCGCTGGGACGCCGGTTCGGAGGAGGCGTTCGTCGAGAAGATGAACGCCGCCGCGAAGGACCTCGGCATGACCGACACGACGTACACGGACCCCTCGGGTCTGAACGACACCACCGTGAGCACCGCCGTGGACCAGGTGAAGCTCGCCAGGGCCGCGATGGAGCAGCCCGCGTTCCGCGAGGTCGCCGCGATGATGTCGTACGACGACTACAAGGGCGTCAACCACCCCAACTGGAACCAGCTGGTCGGCCACAACGACGTCGTCGGCATCAAGACCGGCACCACCACCTCCGCGCTCGGCAACCTCGTGTTCGCCGCGAAGAAGGACGTCGACGGTGAGACCCACCGGATCATCGGCGCGGTGGTGCGCCAGCCCGCGGGCGGCAAGGACAACACCATCCTGTCCGCCGCCCTCACCTCGGGCGACGAGCTGATCCGGGCCGCGCAGGACGTGCTGGAGTCGGCGACGATCCTGAAGAAGGGCGAGGTCGTCGGATATGTGGACGACGGTCTCGGCGGCCGTACGCCCGTCGCCGTCACCGAGGACGTCAAGGCCGTCGGCTGGGCGGGGCTGTCGGTGAAGCTGACGTTCGCCGCGGACGAGCTGCCGCACACGGCGAAGGCCGGCACGAAGGTGGGCGCGCTCACCGTCGGCGACGGCACGAGCGGCGCCGTCGAGGTGCCGGTCGCCCTGCGGGAGGACCTCGTGGAGCCCGGCTTCACGGACAAGCTGACGCGTCTCTCCTGACCCGGGGACGTACGAGCCAGGCGGCCGGCGCCCACCCGGGCGACGGCCGCCTGGCTGCGTGCTAGCGTCACGAAACGGGCAGGGAACGGGCAGGGAACGGGACACGGGGAGTGCCTTCAGGTGGCCACAGCGGAGCCGACACGCGCCGACGACGCCGATCCGGACCCGGGATCCGGCCCGCGAATACCGCCGACCGGGACACAGCAGCCGTCCGAGGGCACTGACGACACCCCCGGCACCCCCGGTGCCCCCGGCTCGCTCATGACCGCCGTCCTCGCCGTGCGCGCCCGCATGCTGCGGCACCCGGTGCTCTCCGTCACCGCGCTCGCCGGCCTGCTGCACATCGTCTGGTTCTTCACGTCCGCCAACAGCGGCGGCGATCTCGCCGCGCAGGACGCGTGGGCCGAGTTCGTCGGCCGGCACCCGGACTCCGCGTACAACCTCGCCTGGTACGGCGGTATGCACCCGGTGTCGTACAGCGTGGTGTCGCCGTACCTGATGTCGGTCCTCGGGGTGCGGACCACGATGATGATCGCGGGCACGGTGTCGGCGGGGCTGCTGACGCTCGTGCTGATGCGCAGCCGGGCGGTGCGCAACCCCTTGTGGGCCGCGCTCGCGGGTGTGTTCGCGCTGCTGTGCAACGCGGCCTCGGGACGGGTGACGTACGGGCTCGGCACGATGTTCGCGCTCGGCGCGGTCGCCGTCGTCTTCTGCTGGCCCCACCGGTGGCGCTACAAGCGCTGGGCGAAGGCCCTGTGCGCGGCCCCGCTGGCGGCGCTGGCGACGATGGCCTCGCCGGTCGCGGGACTGTTCGTGGGTCTGGTGGCGGTGGCGCTGTTCCTGCAGAAGCGCCGGCCGGGGGCGTGGGCGCTGGGTCTCGCGCCCGCCGCGGTGGTGGCGGTGTCGGCGTGGCTGTTCCCGTTCTCGGGGACCCAGCCGATGGGCATCGGCTCGGTGATCCTGCCGCTGCTGTACTCGGTCCTGGTGTACGTCCTGGTCCCCGTGGAGTGGAGGACCGTACGGATCACGTCCGCGGTGTACGGGCTGGGGATCGTGCTGGTCTGGCTGATCAGTTCGCAGATCGGGTCGAACATGACCCGGCTGGCGATGCTGTTCGGCGGGGTGGCGCTGGTGGCGGCGCTGCCGTTCGCGGTGCCGAAGTCCCTGAAGTGGTACGCGATCGTCGTCGCCTTCGTCGGCTTCACCGGCTGGATCGGCTTCAAGTCGGTCGACGACGTCGTGCACACCACGCCGCGGGCGTCCTGGGCGCGCGAGCTGGCGCCGCTGGTGAACGAGCTCCAGGAGGTCGGGGCCTGGCGGGGCCGGGTGGAGGTCGTCCCGGCCCGCTCGCACCGTGAGGCGTCCGCCCTCGCCCCGTACGTCAATCTGGCCCGGGGCTGGAACCGGCAGGCCGACATGGAGCGCAACCCGCTCTTCTACGACGACACCCTCAACTCGGCGAACTACCGCGAGTGGCTGAAGCGCTGGGGCGTGCGCTTCGTGGTGCTGCCGAAGGACGAGCCGGACGGTGACGGCGGTCAGCGGGAGCGGGAGCTGGTGCAGCGCGGGCTGCCGTATCTGAAGCAGGTCTGGGGCGACGCGAACTGGCAGCTGTTCGCGGTGGACGAGCCGACGCCGCTGGCGGAGCCGAACACGGTCGTGGAGCGGGCCGAGCAGGGTGAGTGGACGCTGCGGGTGGAGCAGGCGGGCCGGGTCCTGATCCGTGTCCCGTACTCGCCGTGGCTGGGCCTCGTCGACTCCGGGGGCAAGGCGCTGGACCCCCCGCAGGAGACGGAGGAGTCCGAGGACCGCCCGGAGGGCGAGCCGAAGACGTACGAGAACGTCCACGGCTGTCTGATGGAGACGGAGGAGGACGAGAACGGCGACAGGTGGACGACGCTGCTCGCGCCCCGGCCGGGGACGTACCGCCTGGCGGCTCCGTACAAGTGGGGGGAGCGGGGCACGCCCTGCCCGGACGAGCTGCGCTGATCCCGGAGGTCCCGCCCCTCCGGCCTCGTTCACGGTGATGAACACAGGTCAGCTAGTCGAACATTTTTACTTGCTCTTGACCTGACGGTTTCTTGTCGTGCCCGCGCCACCCCGCCCACGATGAGCGGGCACTTCGCGGCCTTCCTCGTCCCTACCCCGCTCAGGCGAAGTGCCAACCAGCTGAGTGGAGTTCACAAGGCGGACCCTGGAAGGGGGGACATGAACAGTCTCGACTGGGCGGTGCTCATCGGCTACTTCGCCGTGATGGTCGGCATCGGCGTCTGGTCCCACAAGCGCGTGGACAACGTCAGCGACTTCTTCACGGCCGGCGGCAAGATGCCCTGGTGGCTCTCCGGCATCTCCCACCACATGTCCGGATACAGCGCGGTGATGTTCACCGGCTACGCCGGCATCGCCTACACCTACGGCGTGACGTCCTTCGTCACCTGGTCGTTCCCCATCGCCTTCGGCATCGCCATCGGGTCGAAGCTGTTCGCCCCGCGGATCAACCGGCTGCGCTCCCGGCTCCACGTGGCCTCACCGCTGGAGTACCTGAAGAACCGCTACGACCTGAAGACGCAGCAGGCGCTGGCCTGGTCCGGCATGCTGCTGAAGATCGTGGACGTGGGCGCGAAGTGGGCGGCCATCGCCACCCTGCTGTCGGTGTTCACCGGTGTCTCGCTCAACCAGGGCATCCTCATCACCGGCGTCGTCACGGCGATCTACTGCACCATCGGCGGCCTGTGGGCGGACGCGCTGACCGAACTCGGCCAGTTCGTCATCCAGCTCCTCGCCGGCATCGCGATGTTCGTCGCGGTGGTGGCCGAACTCGGCGACCACGGCGGCTTCTTCGGGGCGTGGGACGAGCCGGAGCTCCAGGGCCACGGGGAGCCGCTGGTCGGACCGTACGGCACGATCTTCCTGCTGGCGTTCCTGTTCATCAAGCTGTTCGAGTACAACGGCGGCATGCTCAACCAGGCCCAGCGCTACATGGCCACCCCCAACGCCCGCGAGGCGGAGCGCTCGGCGCGGCTGTCGGCGGTGCTGTGGCTGGTCTGGCCGGTGATCCTGTTCTTCCCGATGTGGATGTCGCCGCTGCTGGTGGAGTCCCAGAAGGCGGACGGCTCCGACTCCTACGCCCTGATGACCGAGCAGCTGCTGCCGCACGGCCTGCTGGGCCTGGTCATCGTCGGCTTCTTCTCCCACACGATGGCCATGTGCTCCTCGGACGCCAACGCCATCGCGGCCGTCTTCACCCGTGACGTGGCGCCGGTGCTGTCGGAGCGGGCGCGGCTGTGGGGCGACCGGTCGGGTCTGATCGCGGCCCGCGTCACGACGGTGGTCTTCCTCGGCCTGTCCATGGCGGTCGCGACGCAGGTCAACTCGCCGGCCTTCAAGGACATCATCACGGTCGTCATCAAGTGGGTGGCCGGACTGATGGGCCCGATCGCCATCCCGATGATGCTGGGCCTGCTGCGGCCGTTCCGCCGCTCCGGACCGACGGCGGCGCTCGCCAGCTGGGCCCTGGGCCTGCTGGCCTTCTGGCTGGTGAACTACCCGATCCACTGGGCCGTCGACGGCGGGGTGCCGCTGGAGTACCAGGTCTCCATCCCGCTGGCGGTCTCGCTGGTGCTGTACGTCCTGATCGGCTTCGTGAAGCCGGAGGACACCCCGGAGCGGATGGCGATCATCGAGCGCGTCAACACCGACGGTGACGACGACTCGGCCGCGGCGGCCGCGGTGCCTTCGCCGGCGCCGGTGCGGGATCAGGCGTAGTTTTTCCGCCCCCGCCGCCCCGTCCCGTCCCGTCCCATCCCTGGGGGCTTCGCCCCCAGACCCCCGTGCGCGGTTCCCCGCGCCCCTGCAGGGGCGCGGGGAACCGCGCGAGCGACCACCCACCCACCCGCACGTCGGGGAAGGGGCGGCGGGGGCGAGATCCCCCGAGCTCAGGCCCCCCGCGGGTACCGCGCCAGCCAGGCCGCCGAAGCCCCCGCGGGGCCGTGCAGCGCGGGTCCCTGGGTCATCTCCATCGCGAAGTCGTCGGCGAGTTCCAGGATCGTGGGACGGCCCTCCAGCTCGGCCAGCCAGGCCGGCGGGAGGGCCGTCTCGCCGTGCAGCGCCCCGAGCAGCCCACCGGTCAGCGCCCCGGCGGCGGCGCTGGGCCCGTCGTGGTTCACGGCCAGGCACAGCCCCTGCCGTACGTCCTCCCCCACCAGCGCGCAGTACACGGCGGCGGCCAGCAGCCCCTCGGCGGTGGCGTTCCCGACCAGCTCCGTGACCCGCTGCGGGGTGGGCATCCCCTGCCGTACGGCGCCCAGCGCTTGCTGGAGCGCGTCCGACACCGGCTGATGGCCCGGCCGTGCGGCCAGCAGCGCGAGCGCCCGCTGCACCGCCGTGTCCAGGCTCTCGCCGCGGGCCAGCGCGTGCACGATCGCGGCGTACGCGCCCGCCGCGAGGCAGGCGACCGGGTGGCCGTGGGTCTGTGCCGCGCACTCCACGGCGAGCTGCGCGACGAGCTGCGGATCCCAGCCGACGAGCAGCCCGAACGGCGCGGACCGGGCCGCCGCCTCGGGCCCCGCCTCGCCTGGGTTCTTGGGCGCCGCCGGCGTCCCCATGGTCTCGTCCCCGAGCCCGAGCAGCAGCGTACGGACCGGCTCCCGGCGGGCGTACAGCCACTCCTCGCGCGCCAGCCAGCCGTCGTCCTTGCGCCGCTCGTCCGGGCCCCAGTCCCGCTGGGTGGTGGCCCAGCGCAGATACGCCCGGTGCAGATCGGTCGGCGGGTGCCAGGCGCCGGTGTCGCGCCGTACCTGGGCGCGGATCAGGCCGTCCACGGAGAAGAGGGTGAGCTGGGTGTGGTGGGTGACGGCACCGCGCCGGCCGTGGGCGGGGGCGAGCTCGGTGAGGCCCTCCGCGCCGTGCGCCTGCCGTATCCCGTCGGCCGTCATTCCGTCCACGGGCGCGCCCAGCGCGTCCCCCAGGGCGACCCCGAGCAGCGTCCCGCGCACCCGGCTGCGGAAGTCCTGCTGCTCGCGCCGCCCCCACACGGGCCCGGCAGTACCGCCCACCCCGACCTCCCGGGACCTCGTCCGTATGTGCGGTGCCAGCACTGTAATCGAACGGGGACGGTCGGTTCAGGGGTCGGATCGGTACGCGGGGTGTGAGGCGTGTGAAGTGAGTGATCGGAAGTGGTCGGACAGGGGGATTTCAGCCGTCGCGGTGTCGTACGACCGCGTCGCGCTGGGCGCGCGCCCATGCGTAGGAGGGGTCGAGCTCCAGGGCGCGGTCCAGATCGGCCAGGGCCTCCGTGCGGCGGCCGAGGTTGAAGCGGCTCACGCCCCGGCTCGCGTACGCCGACGCGTACCCGGGGTCGAGGGCCAGGGCGAGGTCGTACGCGGTGAGGGCCTCCTCGTCGCGGCCGGCGCTCCGCAGCGCGTCCCCGCGTTCGCAGTGGGCCCACGGGGAGTCGGGCTGCAGGACGACGGCCCGGTCGAGGTCGGCGAGCCGGCGTCCGGCCTCACCCAGTTCCCGCCAGACGCGGGCGCGGCGGATCAGCGCCCAGCCGTAGTCGGGGTCGAGTTCGAGGGCGCGGTCGAGGGCGATGAGCGCGGCGGCCGGGGCGCCCAGGGCGAGGCGGGTGGCGCCGAGGGAGGCCCAGGCGTAGGCGTGCCCGGGGTCCAGGGCGAGGGCCGCGCGCAGATCCCGTACCGCCGCCGAGTGCAGCCCGAGGACACGGCGGTACTCGCCCTTCAGGGCGAGGAGGACGGCGTTCCGGGGGGTGAGGCGGACCGCCTGCCGCAGGTGGGTGACGGCGGCGGGGTAGTCACCGCGGGCGGCGGCGAGGACGCCTCGGTCCCGGTGCAGCCGGGCCGCGAGGGAGGCGGAGAGCACGGCGCCGAGGCCGACCTCGCCGCCCGCGCCCGGGACCGCCGCTTCGTCGTGGGCGGCGCGCTCGTCCGCCCTCGGCCGTTCAAACACCGATTCGTCATGGGCGGGGCGCTGGAGCATCCCGGTCGGGTAGGCGCCCTGGTCCACGCCCGTGCCGGGATCCGGCCACGGGCTGCCCAGCAGATCGGCGTCGTCGTGGCTCACCGGCCGCGGCGCGGGACGCCCCCGGGGAACGAAGACGCCAGGTGGCCGGTGGTCGGCGGGCGGCACGGGCACCTGGCTCAGCATCCGGTCCAGTACGGCTCCGGGGCCGCCCTCCGCGAGCGCCTCGGACAGCTCCCGCCACCAGCCTGTCAGCATCGCCAGGTCCGCGTCCCGGCCCGCGTCCCCCAGCAGCCGCACCCACCGCCCGGCCACCGGCCCGCCCTGCTCGCAGGCCTCGACCAGATCGCCGATCACCCCGCGGGGCGCCCGCGGGTCCCGGGCGCACAGCCGGTGGTACGACTCCGCCAGCCGCAGTTCCCGCCACTCCTCGTCCGCCCACAGCTCACCGGCGGCCCGCCCGGCCCCGCTCTCCTCACGCCGGCGGCGGAACGTCTCCGCCAGCCGCAGGTGGCGTTCCGCCCAGTCGCGCGGGGAGCGGGTGCGCTGCCAGCGCAGCATGGGGGCGCGTACGACATCGTGGTAGCGCAGCCGGGCCGCGCGGGCGTCGGTGAACGCGAGGCCGGCCAGCCAGTCGTACAGTTCGTCGCGCTGTTCCTCCGGGCAGTCTGCGGCGGTTCGGAACACGTCCGCGTCCAGCCAGCGCGGCAGCGCGCCCCAGACGGCGGCGGCCCGGCGGGCGGGGTCCCGCTCCCACTTCAGGAACCGGTCCAGCGCCGTCGCGCTCGGGTCGGGGATGTCGTCGGGTGCGGTGGGGCGGGCGCCGGCGAGGGTGGAGAGCAGGACGGGCAGGCCGCCGGTGAGCCGTAGCACCTCGGTGACGACCGGCTCGGCGGTGACGCCCCGGTCGGCGAGCAGGCCGCGCGCCTCCGCGTCGGTGAAGGGGGCGAGCGGCAGGACGGTCACGAGGTCGGTTAGGCCGCCCCACAGCTCGGCGTCGACGGGGTGCTGGCCGGCGGTCACGACCACCACGGTGGCGGGCAGGGCGCCGTAGCGGTCGGTCGTCATGAGGTCGTGCAGCCAGCGGTCGAGGACGGGGCTGGTGCGCTCGTAGGTGTCGAAGAACAGGACGATCCACGGCACGGCGGAGGCTGCGCCCGTGAGTTCCTCCGTCAGCACCGGGGTGAGGACGCTCTCCGGGGAAACGACGAGCTGCACGTCCTCGTGACGGCGGAAGCGCGCGCCCAGGCCGGCCCGCAACCGGTCGGTTCCTTGGGCGAGTTGGGCGGGGTCGACGGCGGCGGTGAACGCGCCGACGCCCGGTATGAGCCCGAGCCCGGCCAGTCCGGCCCGCGCGAGGGCAAGCCCTCCGGCCGACGGCCCGCCCGTACCGCCCTCCGGTTCCGGGTCCAGCGCGGCGAGCGCGGCCAGTTCCGCCTCGTGCCGCCGCTCGCGGTGGGCGAGCAGCAGCTTCTCCAACTCCTTGAAGCGCAGCCCCTGGCCGGCGACCTGCCGGCAGATCGCGGCCAGCGCCTCCGGCACGCCGCCCGCGCTCTCGTCGACGTACGCCGTCAACGCGCCGCGCTCGCGGGCCATGTGCTCGAACTCCCGGACCAGGAAGGTCTTCCCCACGCCCGCGTTGCCGTGCACATGGAACAGGAACCGGTGCCGTCCGTCCTCGGGCGGGAGGTCGAAGTTCCCCCGGAACGCCTCGCGTTCGGCGCTTCGGGCCACGAGCCCGGCACGCCGGCGCGCCTGGACGATCTGCTGCATCGACAGCCGTGCCCGCACCACGCGTACATCCCCCCGCCCGAGTCCCGACGCCCTCATTCTGGCCCAACTCCCCTGGGTGAGGGCGTTCGTACGGGGAATGGAACCGCCATGCCCACCACAACCTCACACGGCGCCCTGCGTCTCACCACCACGCTGCTCACCGCCTCCGTCGCCCTCTACATGGCGCTGGTCGCCCTCGGGAACATCACGGACTTCGGGACGAACCAGGACTTCGTGCGGCACGTCCTCGCGATGGACACCACGTTCGAGGACGACGACCTGATGTGGCGCGCGGTCACGAACGAGGGCGCGCAGGACGCCGCGTACGTCGCGATCATCGTCTGGGAGACGGCCGCCGCACTGGTCCTGACGTACGGCACCTGGCTCTGGACCCGCCCCGACCACGCGCACGCCCGCCGCGTCTCCACCTACGGCCTGCTGATGGTCATGCTCCTGTTCGGCGCCGGCTTCATGGCGATCGGCGGCGAGTGGTTCGCGATGTGGCAGTCGGAGGACTGGAACGGCCTGGACGCGGCCCTGCGCGTCTTCGTCCTCAGCGGCGTGGTCCTGCTGGTCAACCACCTGCCGGTTCAGCAGGGCGGGCGATCCGGTCACCACCCCGATTGACTTCGGAATACATTCCGAAGTACCGTCGATTCGTGTCCACTCCCACGGTTGCCTTTTCCGAGCTCTCGAAGAATTCGAAGCGGGTCGCCGAGACACTCGACCGGACGCAGCGCGTGCACGTCACGCGCCGGGACGGCGAGGATCTCTACCTGACCACCGCCCGCCATGACCAGCAGCGCGAGGAGACGGCGGACATCACCGCCCGCCTCCTGGCCGCCCTGGTGCGCAGTGACGACGGCGAGCGGGCCGTACTGCGTGCGCTGCCGTCGGTCTTCCCCTGGGTCCGCCACTTGAATGCCGAGGAGTCGCGGGAGTTCGTGGCCGAACTCATCGACGCCACGCACGACGCGGCCCAGCTGGACGTCCATGGCAATCTTCATCGCCTCGTCGTCGAATGGCGCGCGACGGCCCGCATCCTCGCCGATCCCGAACTCACGGCACAGCTCACCCGTCGACGGCCGGACGAGGACCACGGCGAGGTGACGGTGCCGTGAGTCCGAAGCGCGGTGACGACGTCGCTCCGCCGCCGGTGGACGGTGAGTGGCGCCTGCGGTTCGCGACCAACGAGGCAGCCAAGGGGTGGGGCGAGCTGAGCGCGGAGGCTCCGGGGAACGCACGTCGGTGCTTCGAGGCCCTGCGCCGCGATCCACTGTCCCGAGCTGACCCCGACCGTCAGCACAGGCTCCGCGGCCGACTGGCCACCGGTGGCCTCGGTGGTCGGGAACATCCCCAGTGGGAGTACGAGGTGACAGCGGGCGGCCGAGTCCGCTACCTCGTCGACGAGGCGCGCCACACGGTCCATTTCGTGTACGCGTCCACTCGCCACCCGAAGGACACCGAGTAGCCACGCACGTCGTCGCGACCCGTGTTTCGTGGCCGCCCCGGCTACTCGACGACCCGGACCGTCGTGCCCGCCGCGCCGAAGGTCCACAGGGCCTTGCCGTCGGGCTTGGTGATGCGGATGCCGCCCGTCTGCGCGCCCGGTTCGGCGGGCGGGGGCGAGGAGCCGTCGACCGCGTTGGAGAAGGCGATGAAGACACCGGACTTCTGGGCGAAGTACATGATGTGCTCGACCGGGACGCCGTCGCTGCCGGTGGTGGCCGGGGTGCGCTCGCCGATCGTGTACGTGCCGGGGTCCGGGGCGACCGTGCCCGGCCAGACCGCGAAGGAGCGGCGGGGGGTGTCGCTGGCGTCGACCAGCCAGACCCGCTTCTCGCCGAGGGAGTAGACGATCCTGCGGCCCGTGCCCGAGTCGGCCGGCACCGCCGCCGGTTCCTCCTTCTCCGGCCCGGCGGACGGTTTCGCGTCCGCCGTCGCCGACGCGCTGGGCCGGGTCGTGGCGGCGACGGGCTTCGTCCCCTGGTCCGCCTGGACGGCCAGGACCACCACCGCGGCGATCGCCCCCGTGGTCAGCCCGGTCACCCAGGCCCACGAGGGAAGACGGGCAGGCACCGGTACGCATCTCCTCAGCTACGGGTCCCGATCGAAGGCCGCGGGTTCCGGCCGGAAGGCCGCGGGTCCCGATCGAACGCGGGTCGGATCATCCTACTGCCAGCGCCCGCGCTTCCCCGGCCCGTCTCAGTCCAGTACCGGCAGCAGCTCCGGAAGGTGCCCGTCCGACGCCTCCGCCGCACGACGGCGCTCCTCCGGCACCTCGCCGTACAGGGTCGTACGGGGCTTCGCCGGGCGGCCGGCGGCCTCCGCGACCGCGATCAGGTCCTTGACCGACTTGTAGGAACCGTAGGAGGAGCCCGCCATCCGCGAGATCGTCTCCTCCATCAGCGTGCCGCCGAGGTCGTTCGCGCCGGAGCGCAGCATCTCCGCCGCCCCCTCCGTGCCCAGTTTCACCCAGCTCGTCTGGATGTTGGGGATGTACGGGTGGAGCAGCAGGCGGGCCATCGCCGTGACCGCGCGGTTGTCGCGGACCGTCGGCCCCGGGCGGGCGATGCCGGCCAGGTAGACGGGGGCGTTGGTGTGCACGAAGGGAAGGGTCACGAACTCCGTGAAACCGCCGGTCCGCTGCTGGATGCCGGCGAGGGTGCGCAGGTGGCCCAGCCAGTGGCGGGGCTGGTCGACATGGCCGTACATCATCGTCGAGGAGGAGCGGATGCCCAGCTCGTGGGCGGTGGTGACCACCTCGGTCCAGGTCGCCGCCGGGAGTTTGCCCTTGGTCAGGATCCAGCGGACCTCGTCGTCGAGGATCTCGGCGGCCGTGCCGGGGATGGTGTCCAGACCGGCTTCCCTCGCCGCCGTCAGCCACTCGCGGATCGACATGCCGGTGCGGGTCGCGCCGTTGACGACCTCCATGGGTGAGAAGGCGTGCACGTGCATGCCGGGGACGCGTTCCTTCACCGCCTTCGCGATGTCGAAGTACGCCGTGCCCGGCAGGTCGGGGTGGATGCCGCCCTGCATGCAGACCTCCACCGCACCCACGTCCCACGCCTGTTGGGCACGGTCGGCGACCTGGTCCAGCGAGAGCGTGTACGCGTCGGCGTCCGTACGGCGCTGCGCGAAGGCGCAGAAGCGGCAGCCGGTGTAGCAGACGTTGGTGAAGTTGATGTTGCGGGTGACGATGTACGTCACGTCGTCGCCCACCGCCGACCTGCGGACGTCGTCCGCGACCCGGCACAGCGCGTCCAGGGCGGAACCGTCGGCGTGCAGCAGCGCCAGCGCCTCCGCGTCGGTCAGCTTCGTCGGGTCGTCGGCCGCCGTGCGCAGGGCCCCGCGTACGTCGGTGTCGATGCGCTCGGGGACCATGCCGGGGGCGGCGGCCTCGCGCAGGGCGTCCCAGTCGCCGTACACCTCGTCGAAGTCGTCGCGGCGGTCGCCCGTACGGCCCTCGGTGTCGATGGTGCGGTGCAGATCGGTGCGGCCCCTCGCGGTGAACGCCTCGTCCGGCTCCTGCCAGGGCAGCCCCCGCGGGAGCGCGTCGGGGCGTGCCAGGCCCGTCTCCGGGTCGGCGAGCGCGGCCACGTGCGGACGCAGCCGCGGGTCCAGCCACGGCTCACCGCGCCGCACGAACTCCGGGTAGACGCAGAGCCGTTCACGCAGCTCGAAGCCGACGGCCGCGGAGTGCGCGGCCAGCTCCTCGATCCGCGGCCACGGCCGCTCGGGGTTGACGTGGTCGATGGTCAGCGGGGAGACCCCGCCCCAGTCGTCGATCCCGGCCGCGATCAGCCGCCCGTACTCGGAGTCGACCAGGTTCGGCGGCGCCTGGAGACAGGCGGACGGACCCAGGACGAGCCGGGCGACGGCGACCGTGGCGACCAGCTCGTCCAGTTCCGCGTCCGGCATGCCGCGCATCGCGGTGTCCGGCTTGGCGCGGAAGTTCTGGATGATCAGTTCCTGGATGCCGTGGTGGGCGCGGGAGATCTTCCGCAGCGCGAACAGCGACTGGGCGCGCTCCTCGTACGTCTCGCCGATGCCGATGAGGATCCCGGACGTGAAGGGGACCGAGGAGCGGCCCGCGTCCTCGAGCACCCGCAGCCGTACGGCCGGCTCCTTGTCCGGGGAGCCGTGGTGCGGGCCGCCCGGCTCGGACCACAGACGGGTCGCCGTGGTCTCCAGCATCATGCCCATCGACGGCGCGACCGGCTTGAGCCGCTGGAAGTCCGTCCAGCTCATGACGCCCGGGTTGAGGTGCGGGAGGAGCCCCGTCTCCTCCAGGATCCGGATCGAGATCGCGCGGACGTACGCGATCGTGTCGTCGTAGCCGTGCGCGTCGAGCCACTCGCGCGCCTCCGGCCAGCGGTCCTCGGGCTTGTCGCCGAGGGTGATGAGGGCTTCCTTGCAGCCGAGCGCGGCGCCCTTGCGGGCGATGTCCAGCACCTCGTCCGGCGACATGAACATCCCGTGCCCGGCCCGGCGCAGCTTGCCGGGCACGGTGACGAACGTGCAGTAGTGGCACTTGTCCCGGCACAGCCGGGTCAGCGGGACGAAGACGCTCTTCGAGTACGTGATGACACCGGGCCGCCCCGCCGCCTCCAGCCCCGCGTCCCGCACCCGGGCGGCCGAAGCGGACAGGTCCCGCAGGTGCTCACCGCGCGCCTGGAGCAGGACCGCCGCCTCCGAGACGTCCAGGGAGACACCGTCCCGGGCGCGTCTGAGGGCGCGCCGCAGGGAGCTCTCGGTGGGGCCGCCGGTTCCGGTGGTCGCGGAAGTCGTCATCCTTTGAGCATACGTTCGGCGTGATCAGGACCCTTGCCCGTCCGCATCAGGCCCCTTCCCCTCCCCCGTCCACGAACGGCTGGAACGCGTCCAGCGCCCGCAGCACCCCCGCCTCCCCCTCCGGCGGCAGCTGCACCACGACCTCCTCGATGCCCAGCTCCGCGAAGTGGGCCAGCTTGCCCGCGCTGGGACGCACGGCGTACGGCACGACCTGGAGGGCGCCGGGATCGCGGCCCGCGTCGGCCCAGGCGGTACGGAGCGCGGGCAGCGCCTCCGTCAGGCCCCGCCCGCCGATCGGCAGCCAGCCGTCGGCGTACTCGCAGATGTTCCCGAACAGCTTCGGCCCCGCCGCCCCGCCGACCAGCGTGCGCGGCCCGACCACCGGACCGCGCGGCTTCCGCACCGGCTTGGGGTGCGCGAAGCTCGCCCGCACGCTCCCGAACTCCCCCTCGTAAGCCGTCGGTTCCTCCGCCCACAGCGCCCGCATCAGCCCCATCCGGTCCCGGACCAGCTCACGCCGGGTGCGCCACTCCACGCCGTGGTCGGCGGCCTCCTCCACGTTCCAGCCGAAGCCGAGCCCGAGCGTGAACCGGCCCCCGGAGAGGTGGTCGAGGGTCGCGACCTGCTTGGCCAGGTCGATCGGGTCGTGCTGCGCGGCGAGCGTGATGCCGGTGCCGAGCCCCAGCCGCTCGGTGACGGCGGCGGCCTGACCGAGCGCGACGAAGGGGTCGAGGGTGCGGCCGTACTCCCTCGGCAGCTCCCCGCCCGCCGGGTACGGGCTGGTCCGCTCGACGGGGATGTGCGTGTGCTCCGGCAGGTACAGCCCGGCGAACCCGCGCTGCTCCAGCTCACGGGCGAGCCGGACCGGGGTGATCGTCTCGTCGGTGAGGAAGATCGTGACGGCGATGCGCATGAGCGGCCTTTCGTACGCGGACGACGACCCCATCAATACCCGTGCACGCCCCGCCTGTCCATACCGACCGGTCGGGATTTCCTGGCGGTCCTCCCCCGGACCCCCGCCCGGTGAAAGGCCGGCCGACGGCGGTGCGGCGCGGACACCGCTCACTTCGAAGGCGGTACAGCACCGGTCGAAGGCGGTACAGCACCGGCCCCGTCTCCCCCGGCCGCCGGTAGGCTCGCCGCACGATGACTTCTGGGACCTCGCACGCCGAACGCAAGTACCGGACCGCCACCGCCTTCCAGCGCCGGATCAACCCCCTGCTGCGCCGGCTGCCGCTCCAGACCCTGCTGGAGACCACGGGCCGCGTCTCCGGCCTGCCCCGCCGGACCCCGGTGGGCGGGCGCCGGGCCGGCGGCTCGTTCTGGCTGGTGTCGGAGTTCGGCGAACGGTCGCAGTACGTCCGCAACATCCAGGCGGACCCCCGGGTGCGGGTGCGCGTCCGGGGCCGCTGGCACACCGGCACCGCCCGTCTCCTGCCCGACGACGACCCCGTGGCCCGGCTGCGCACCCTGCCCCGCTTCAACAGCGCCGCCGTACGGGCCTTCGGGGCGGGGCTGCTGACGGTGCGGGTGGACCTGGACGACTGAGGACGGAGTGTGCGGGCCTTGTGACGGCCCGCCGCTCCCCGTGTGATCGCCGTCTCGCACGACTGCCGTATCCGCCATGAACAAGGCAAACTGGCGTAGTTGCTCAGGATGCATAGGGGGACTGCATGGACAGTGTGCCGCGAGGACCGGAGCAGCGGCGTCCCGGCTCCTCGACGGAGCCCGATTCGCTGCGCTTCGGCGTGCTCGGCCCGGTGCGCGCCTGGCGCGACGACGAACCCGTCGCCACCGGCAGCCCCCAGCAACGCGCCCTGCTCGCCGCCCTGTTGCTGCGCGAGGGCCGTACGGCCACGGCGGCCGAACTGATCGACGCCCTGTGGGGCGAGGGACCCCCCTCCCAGGCGCTGGCGGCGGTGCGTACGTACGCCTCCCGGCTGCGGAAGGTACTGGACCCCGGAGTGCTGGTCAGCGAGTCCGGCGGCTACGCGGTGCGCGGGCTCGGCGAGGGGGCGCTGGACCTCGCGGCGGCGCAGGAGCTGGCGGCGGAGGCGGAGAAGGCACGGAACACCGGGGACCTGTGCCACGCGCGGGACGTACTGGGCCGGGCCCTGTCCCTGTGGGACGGCGAGACGCTGGCCGGGGTGCCGGGCCCGTACGCGGAGGCCCAGCGGGTCCGCCTGGAGGAGTGGCGGCTCCAACTCCTGGAGTCCCGACTGGACATGGACCTGGAGCAGGGCTGCCACGCGGAGGCGGTCTCGGAGCTGACGGCCCTGACGGCGGCGCACCCGCTGCGGGAGCGGCTGCGGGAACTGCTGATGCTGGCGCTCTACCGCAGCGGCCGCCAGGCGGAGGCCCTCGCGGTGTACGCGGACACCCGCCGCCTCCTCGCCGACGAACTCGGCGTCGACCCGCGCCCGGACCTGCAGGACCTCCAGCAACGCATCCTCCAGGCCGACCCG
Organism: Streptomyces sp. NPDC051740; assembly: GCF_044453165.1. NCBI lineage: Bacteria > Bacillati > Actinomycetota > Actinomycetes > Kitasatosporales > Streptomycetaceae > Streptomyces > Streptomyces sp. NPDC051740. The sequence goes on from NZ_JBITCL010000007.1 coordinate 76,246, forward strand.
GGCCTCGCGGAACCCTCCGCCCCCATGGCGGAACCGGTGACGGTCCCCGTCCGCCCGGCCCAGCTCCCGGCGACGGTGCCGGACTTCACGGGCCGCGCGTCCTTCGTACGGGAGCTGAGCGACGTACTGGCGTCGGCGTCCGGCGCGGAGGGCCGGGTGATGGCGGTGTCGGCGCTGGCCGGCATCGGCGGCGTCGGCAAGACGACACTGGCGGTGCACGTGGCACACGGCGCGCGGTCGGCCTTCCCCGACGGCCAGCTCTACGTCAACCTCCAGGGCGCCGGCGCGCGGTCGGCGGAACCGGAGACGGTCCTGGGCTCCTTCCTGCGCGCCCTCGGCACGGCGGACTCGGCGATCCCGGACTCGCTGGAGGAACGGGCGGCGCTGTACCGCTCCGTCCTGGACGGCCGCAAGGTGCTGGTGCTGCTGGACAACGCGCGTGACGCGGCGCAGGTCAGACCCCTGCTCCCCGGGACGGCGGGCTGCGCGGCGCTGGTGACGTCGCGGGTGCGGATGACGGGCCTGGCCGGGGCGCACCTGATCGACCTGGACGTGATGTCACCGGACGAGGCGCTGTCCCTCTTCACGAAGATCGTGGGTGAGGAGCGGGTGAGGTCGGAGCGGGAAGCGGCCCTGGACGTGGTGGCGGCGTGCGGCTTCCTCCCGCTGGCGATCCGCATCGCGGCGTCCCGCCTGGCGGCGAGGCGCACCTGGACGGTCTCGGTCCTGGCGGCGAAGCTCGCCGACGAACGCCGCCGCCTGGACGAACTCCAGGCGGGCGACCTGGCGGTGAAGGCGACCTTCGAACTGGGCTACGGGCAACTGGAACCGGCCCAGGCACGGGCGTTCCGGCTGCTGGGACTGGCGGACGGCCCGGACATCTCCCTCGCGGCGGCAGCGGCGGTACTGGACCTGCCGACGGAGGACACGGAGGACCTGCTGGAGTCCCTGGTGGACACGTCCCTGCTGGAGTCGGCGGCACCGGGCCGGTACCGGTTCCACGATCTGGTGCGGCTCTACGCGCGTGCCTGTGCGGAGAGGGACGAGCAGCCGCCCGGCGAGCGGGGGGCGGCGTTGTCGCGGTTGCTGGACTTCTACCTGGCGACGGCGGCGGGGGTGTACGCGATCGAACGGCCGGGTGACAGACTCATCGATCACCTCGAACCGACCCAGTACGACGGGCTGCGGTTCAGCGAGAGGCAGGACGCTCTCGACTGGCTGTACTCGGAGGCCAATTCACTTCTTTCCAGCGCCCGGCAGGCATTCCAGGGCGACCGGCTCCGTCGGGGCGTCGACTTGTTGTGGGCCGCCAAGGACCTGGGCGAATCGGGGGCGAACTCCAGACAGTATGAATGGGCCGCAGTCGCCGCCAAGGAAGCGGCACGGGCTGCGGGAGACCGCCAAGCCGAAGGAAGGGCACGCACGGCGCTGATCAACGTACATCTGGTCGCGGGCCGGTACGACGAGGCCGAAGAAGAGGCGAGCCAAGCCGTGCGGCTCGCGCAGGCGGTGGGGGATTTCATCCCGCTCTACTGGGCCAGCAACGACCGAGGGATCATCGCGTTGATCCAGGGGCGCAACAGCGACGCGGAGGAACACCTCCTGACGGCCATCGACGGATCGAGGGAAGACGGCAACGCTCCTCTCGAGGCGAGCGCCCTGTGCAACCTCTCCCGCGTTCGCCTGGCCATGGGCAACACCACGCACGCCATCAGGCTCGCGCAGGAGGGCATCCGCATATACGACCGACTGGGCCTCACGATCCGCCTCGCCAACGCCCGCTACGCGCTGGGGCTGGCATACACCTCGGCCGGGCGCACCACCGAAGCACTCGCTGAGCTGACCGATGCGTTGAGAATGTTCCAGGCGAACCGGCAGCGGCTCTGGGAGGGAACGACCCACTTCCGCATCGCACAGGCGTACTTTGCCGCGCAGTCGCCCGCCAGTACGGCACAACACGCCGAGCAGGCACTCGCTGTCGGCTGTATCGGCGGTGATCGCATGCGAGCCAACGTCCTCACGACACTTGGTGAATCCCTCGACGCACTGGGGCAGTTGGACCGCGCACGAGCTTGCTGGCGAGAAGCTCTGTCCCTGTACGAGCAGGCCGGTGCCGCGGAGGCCGAAGGGGTACGGGCACGGCTCAGCCCGGCGTCGGCAGCCTGAGCGGCCCGTCCTCAGGTCGTTCATCGAACGTTTATGGCTCGCTGCGAGGCTGAGCGCACTGATCCGTCGCGTCGGGGGGCAAGCGGATCGGCGGGGCTCACCGCCTAAGGTGAGAGCCCGAATCGTCCTTGTCCGGCGGCTCACGGGGGAACCGCCGGACAAGGACGACCAGAACGTCCACTCGCACACGGGGAGAGGCCGCAGCATGAGCGACGCCAAGAAGAACCAGGACGAAGAAATCACCACGCTGGACAACCACGCGCCCGCTCCGCCGGCGGGCGGCGAGTTCACCACGATGGACAACCACGCCCCGGTCCCGCCGGCGGACGGCTCCATCGTCACCCTCGACAACCACGCCCCGGCTCCGCCTGCTCTGGACCTCGACGGCGGCAAGTAGCCGTCCTTCCCGCACGGGGAATCGGCCGCGGCGGCGCGGAGGGGGAGCCGTCGCGGCCGACGTGTGTCCGCAGGACAGCGTCGTGGTGCCGCTCGACCGGCACGCGCCCTGACGCATCGCCCGACCACCGACGGGGCCGAGGGAAACCTCGGCCCCGTCGTCGTACGCCCCGCCCTGATCTACGTACCGTCCAGCTCGCACCACACCGTCTTGTTTTCGCCCGCGTGGTCCACTCCCCACCGGCACACCACCGCGTCGAGCAGTGACAGCCCGCGCCCCTGCTCGGCCTCCGCGTCGGCGTCGGCTCGGCGGAGTACGGGCAGCGTGTGCGGGTCGGGATCGGTGACCTCGACGCGGATGCGCGCACCCGTGCGGGCCACGCGGACGCGTACCGGAGTCCCCTCCCCCACGTGACGGATCACATTGCTCACCAGTTCCGTGACGCAGAGCTGGACATCGGCGCACGGCTCGTCCAGCCACTCGCGCGCGGCTCGCCGCAGTCCGGGAACCGCCTCGGGGACGGCGGGCAGGTCGAGCCGGAGGGCAGGAAGGACCCGTTCCAGCGCGGTCACCCCTCCGCCGCCTTCCGAAGCACCTCAGCCAGCCGGCGCGCCGTGGTCGTGTTGCAGTCGCCGAGGGCGATCAGACCGGCTGCCGGGCGGTACGACCCGGCGAAGCTCGGCAGGTCCGCACGGAGGGACGGCAGGGTGATGCCGTGGGCGGCGAGGGCCGTGCGCAGCTCTTCCGCACAGAGGGTCATGTCAGGGGCCGTGGGGCGCGGGCCGGGCCGGGCCGGGCCGGGCCGGGCCGGGCCCCAGGGATGGTCCCAGGGATGGTTCCTGGGACGGGGCGGTGACTGCATGGACGTACGCCTTTCGCGCGCTCTGTGATGGAACGGTCACAGAGTGACGTCACCGTGCGTACCGTGAAAAGGGCCTGCCCTTCCGGCCGCGAACGGCGGAACCGGCCACGGTGTTGGTGGAGTTGTGGAGCCACGGGATCGGCGGGTGGTGGTCGGCATGCCGCGCAAGGACAAGGTCGCCGCTCGCATCGCGCGAGCCCGTCTCTTCGACGACGACCACAGAAAACCCTCGTACTGGGTGATCCTCTCCGAAGTGCTGTTGCGCCAACCGGCCCTTTCTCCCGAGCAATCGGCCGAACAGTTCACACACATTGCGGCGTTGGCGCGGCGAAGGCGCATCGTTCCACAAGTCCTTCCGTGGAATTGCGGGCCGCATCCCCTGATGATGGGCATGGCCAAGATCATGGCCTTCCCCGACGCACCCCCACTGGTCTACTTGGAGTCACAACACAGCGGCGACACCGTCGACGATCCGGCCCTCGTGGAGGAGTACCGCAGGTCGTACGATCTGCTCAGGGCCGCCGCACTGCCGCCCGAGGCGTCCCTTGCCCTGATCGAGAGAGCGGCAGAGGATAACCGACATGGCAAGCAAAGGGATTGACCTGTCCGCCGCCACTTGGCGCAAGAGCAGCTTCAGCAACGGCACGGGCGGTGACTGCGTCGAGGTCGCCGTCGGCCTCCCGGACGTGGTTCCCGTACGCGACTCGAAGCAGTCCGGAGCCGGGGCCGGACCCGTGCTGCTCTTCCGGGCGGCCGCGTGGGGCGCGTTCGTGGACGAGATGCGGCACTGAGGTCGGGTCCGGGCCGGCCTGGACGACTGGGTTGTCCACAGGCGCGGGAGGTTCCTGTCCCGTATCGGCGAGACTGCCGTCGTGGAACATGTGGGGCCCAGGGCCGATCTGCGGGCGCTGGCGCAGGGAGGCGTGCTGCTCACCGCGCGGGCGCTGAACTCCGGGTGGCCGCAGAGTTCGCTCACCGCGCGACTGCACGCGGAGGGATGGACCCGCGTGCAGAACGGGGCGTGGGTCGTGCCGGGGAAGGTGATCGACTCCGGCGTACGGCTGAGGGTGACCCAACTCCTCACTCCCCGGCTCGTCGTGAGTCACCACTCGGCCGCTCGGCTCTGGCAGATCGAGACGCTGGGTGCGGGCTCGGCGGAGCGGGTCGAGTTCACCGACCCCGGCCTCAGCTTCCGGGGAAGGCTCACGGGAGTCCGCGTGCACCGTCTGCCCCTCGCCGAGGCGGATGTCCAGTACCGAGGTGGGCTGCGCGTCACCGACGTCCCTCGGACCCTCGCCGATCTGCTTCGAAACGGAGGTCGGGATGACGCCTTGGTGGCCGTGGAGTCCGCACTCGGCTACCGCAGGGTCGGCGGAGTGCGTCGGCCGCCCCTCATCGCCCCGGCCGCACTCTCCGTCGCGCTGGAGGCATCACTCCTGGGCAGCAACCGGGCGCGGGAGTGGCTGAGGCTCGTCGACCGTGAGTCCGGATCGCCCGCGGAGACGGTCGCGCGCCTCCGCATGCTCGACGCCGGCCTACGGCCGGAAACCCAGGTCGAGGTCCGCACGCCGAGCGGTCGACGCCGCTACCTGGACTTCCCGTTCCGGGCCGAGGGACTCGCCGTGGAGATCGAGGGCTACGCCTACCACGGCACCCGCGAGGCCCACCGCCGGGACATGGCCCGCTTCAACGAGATCGCCCGCTGCCCGGAAGTCCGGCACGTCCTGCGCTTCGGAGCGGCGGAGGTGTTCGAGGGGGCCGGGGCCATGATCGATGAGATCCGTGCCTCGTTGGTCTGGCTGAGGGCGGGGGAGGTGGTCCTCCCGTTGGTTCCGAGTGACCGTTGGGCCACCTGTGATCCCCGGTCGGGTCAGCCGGCCGGCTCGGCGATCATGTCGGGTTCGCATGCGGCGATCCGGGTCACGTCCTCGTCGCCGATCTCCACCCGGATCGGCACCGTCTCGGACCCGGGTACGGCGACGTCCTGGGAGCGGGTGCGGACCTCCGCGCCGGTCTCGTCCTCGAACCTCACGGTGACGGTGAAGACGCCGTCCGTGGTGTTCTGGTTGGCGACCTCGACCGTGGCGTACGGGGTCTCCTTCGAGGCGCAGTCCACCAGGGACACCAGGGCGCCCTGCTCGGACGAGGAAGCGCTTCCGCCGCCGTCCCCCGTGTCGCCGTAGTCGTCGGAACCGTAGTCACCGCCGGAGCCGTAGTCGTCATCGTCGTAGTCGTGGTGCGAGCCGCCCCCCGAGCTCGACGACGAGTCGTGGTTCTGGCTGGAGCTGCTGCAGCCGCCGCCCCCGTCGCCGTGGCCGCGGCCGGTCGAGAAACCGGTGAGGGTGAGGACGACGAGTGCCGAGACCGCTGTGAGCTTGAGTGCGTTCCCCCGAGAATCCATGACCCTCAGGCTATCGATCTTCGTGTCACGAACATGTCACTGCCTGGCGACCGTCGCGTACCCGGCGTAGCGTCTGCGGTGGGAGCGGCGGGCCGCCGCTCCCCGCAGCGACGGCCGCCGTCCGACAACCCTTCCGTGCACCCGGTACGACGGCCGTCCGCGGAACGAGGGTTCCCGCCGTCCGCGGAACCAAGGTTCCCGCCGTCCGCGGAACGAGGGTTCCCGCCGTCCGCGGAACCGGGGTTCACGCCGTCCGCGCCGTCCCCGTCCCCTTCTCCGCGTCCAGCGCGTACACGCAGCGGTCCTTGCTGCACGCGTACACCACGCCGTCCCGGACCACCGGGGAGCCGGTGATCTCGCCGCCGGTCGCCAGCTTCCATCTCAGGCGGCCGTCGTCGGCCTTCAGGGTGTAGAGCAGGTGGTCGCTGGAGCCGAAGTGGATGCGGCCCTCCGCGACCGCGGGCGCGCCCACGATCTCGCCGCCGGACTGGAAGCGCCACTTGGGCGTGCCGGTGACCGCGTCCAGCGTGTACAGGCCCTTGCCGCTGCCCACGTGGACGTGGGCAGCGGCGACCAGGACCGGGTCGACGGAGGCGCGGGACTCGGTGGCGATGCGCCAGCGGTCACGGCCGTCGGTGGCGTCGAGGGCGTAGACCGTGCCGAGGTAGTCGGCGAGGTAGAGGCCGCCGCCGGTGACCGCCGGGCCGGGCACGAAGGCGGGCGGGGCGAGGAAGACCGCCGGGGCCTCGAAGTGCCAGCGGACGTGGCCGGAGGTGACCTCCAGGGCGAGGACGCGGGTGCCGGCGCAGACGTAGACGTAGCCGTCGGGGGCCTGCGTCACACGGACCGGGACGCCGCCGCAGGAGGCCGCGTCGCCGATGGGGTACGACCAGCGCTCGTCGCCGGTGCGGGCGTCGAGGGCGCGCAGCCGGGCGTCCTGCCAGACGTAGACCGTGCCCTCGTGGACGGCGGGGCCGGCCTCGGGGGACTCGAAGTCGGTCTGGCAGCCGCTGATCTCCCACAGCTTCTGGCCGGTGGACGCCTCCCAGGCCTGGACGCCGCCGCCGCGCGTGCCGGTGACGACGGTGCCGCGGTCGGCCTTGAGGGAGTACACCCAGGCGTCCGTGGACAGCCGCCACAGGTCGCCGCCCTCGCGGGCGTCGAGGGCGAACAGGGTGGGTCCGTCGGAGGCGTGGATACGGCCGTCGGCGACCGCCATCGACCAGGCGACGTCGCGGGTCTTGAAGCGGCGCCGGCCGGTGGCGACGTCGAGGGCGTGCACCTCGAAGGAGGTGACGTAGACGAGGTCGCCGTCGACGGCGGGGGTGCCCCAGACGTCGTTGGACATGCGGAAGCGCCACGGGCGCCAGCCGCCGCCGGGCTGGTCCGGCGGCGCGGTGGGCGCGGTGGGTGCCGGTACGGCGGGGTCGGCGCCGTTGACGCCGGGGCGGGGCTTGGACCAGGTGGCGGCCAGGGCGGCGGCCGGCGGAGGTGCCTTGACGGCGGCCGCGCGCGTGTCGGCGACGCGCGGGCCGGGTCCGATGGGCACCATCGCGCCCGCCAGCCGTACGGGGCCGGTGTCGGGGGCGCCCGCGGGGGCGCCCACCGGTGCACCGACCGGCGCGGGCATCGACGGGGGCGGCGGGACGACCGGGTCGTGCCGGGGCGGAGGAGGGACGTGGGGGCGGGCCCCGCCGCCGGCGCTGCGGCCGGTTCCGGGCGCGGGCCGGATGGCCGTCCGGCCGCCCCGCCGCGTCTCGATCAGGCTCACCGCCCGCTCGGGCAGCCACGCCGACGCCGTACCGCTGTCGTCGGAGCCGGAGCCGAACAGGTGCGGGGCGAGCTGGGCCTGGAGGTCGGCGGGGTTGGGCCGGCCCGTGGCCTCCATCTGCATGCAGGCTTCGATGAGCGGGCGCAGCTCGTCCGGGAGGCCTTCGAGGTCCGGGCCCTCGCGCAGCAGCATGAAGACGGTCTCGACGGGGTTGGCGCCGTGGAACGGCGGATGCCCCGTGGCGGCGAAGACCAGCATCGAGCCGAGCGAGAAGACGTCGCTCGCGCCGGTGACGCTGCGGGAGTCCTTGGCCTGCTCCGGGGACATGTAGGCGGGGGTGCCGACGGCGACGTTCGTCATCGTCAGCCGGGTGTTGGAGACGCCGGACGCGATACCGAAGTCGATCACCCGGGGGCCGTCCTCGACGACGAGGACGTTGGAGGGTTTCAGGTCGCGGTGGACCAGTCCGGCGCCGTGGATCGACTGGAGCGCCTCCGCGACGCCCGCCGCGAGCCAGCGCACCGCCTGCGCCGGGAGCGGCCCGCACTCGTTCACTATCTCCTCGAGGGAGGGCGCGGGCACGTACGCGGTGGCCAGCCACGGCACGGCGGCGCGCGGATCGGCGTCCACGACGGCCGCCGTGTAGAAACCGGAGACCGCGCGGGCCGCCTCGACCTCGCGCGTGAAGCGGACCCGGAACAGCTGGTCCTCGGCCAGTTCGGTCCGGACCGTCTTGATCGCCACCCGGCGCCCGGACGCCGAGCGCGCGAGATAGACCAGCCCCATGCCGCCGGCTCCCAGCCGTCCCAGCACCTCGAACGGCCCGATACGCCGCGGATCGTCCTGCCTCAGCTGATCCACCACTTGCCTGCCACCTCCCCGTACGAATCGCGCCACCACCTGTGCCCGCGATCGAAGTGCAGCGTCTCACCACCGCACCGCCGTGGCGGCACGCACCCCGATTCTTCCTGTCCGCGCCCCCGGTTGCGAACCGGCCGACAAATAGGGTGTCCAGGTTTTCATACGACACAGAGGGCGGAAACGGCTCGGCGGTTCACCGGTCCGGTGACTCAGCGGTGCAGCAGCGCGAAGGACGCCCCCTGATTGTCGGTGACCACGGCCGCCGTGCCGTAGGACGTCTCGAAGGGCGGAACCTGGACCCGGCCGCCGAGCCGGACCACCTCCTCCAGACCGGCCCCGGGGTCCTCGACGGCGAAGTGGACGAGGAAGTGCGGCGGCATCTCGGCGGGGAAGACGTCGGAGACCGGCGCGCGGCCGAAGTCGGGATCGGCGTCCGGGCCGAACAGGGCGTCGTGGAAGAGACCGCCGTAGAAGGTGTTGGCCGCCTGGGTGTCCCGCGTGTACAGCTGCACCCAGGCGAAGGTGCCCGGCTCGTGACGGCGCCCGAAGCCGGGGGTCTCCGCGCCCTGCCAGAGGGAGAACACCGCCCCCTCGGAGTCGGTGACGAGCGCGGTGACGCCCAGGTCGCCGAAGGGCCCCGGCGGGGAGACGACCTGCCCGCCGGCCGCGCGGATCCGCCGGCACAGCGCCCCGGCGTCCGGGGTGGCGAAGGACACCGTCCATACGGTGGGCAGCCGGCCGTCCGTCTTGTGCGCGAGGGAGGCGACGGGGGCGCCGTCCTTCAACGCCCGCACGGTTCCCTGGGGCTGGTCCTCGAAGGTCCAGCCGAAGAGGTCGCCGTAGAACCGCTTGCCCGCCTCCACGTCGGGCAGCTGCGCGTCCACCCAGCAGGGGGTGCCCTCCGGGTACTCCGACGCCCTGTGCCCCGATGCCCTGTTTTCGGCCATGCCGCCAAAGTAACCGCGTCGCCCGCAGGCCGCAGACCAGGCACACCGGCCTCCGGGGACCCGCACACCCCATTTGCAGTCGGCCGAATCGCGCCGGGATCGCCCGTCGGTAAGCTGACGGCATGACAGGACAAGTGCGTACCGTCGACGGCCGTGTGGCCGGCCGGCGTGGGCAGGCGACCCGGCAGAAACTGCTCGACTGCCTCAGCGAGATGCTCAGCTCCTCCCCCTACCGGGACGTCAAAGTCATCGATGTCGCACGGAAGGCGGGCACCTCGCCCGCGACCTTCTACCAGTACTTCCCGGACGTCGAGGGCGCCGTCCTGGAGATCGCCGAGCGCATGGCCGCCGAGAGCGCCGGGCTGAGCGAGCTGCTGGAGGGCCGCTCCTGGACGGGGAAGGCCGGCTGGCAGACGGCGCAGGAACTCGTCGACGGTTTCCTGGAGTTCTGGCGGGACAACGAGGCGATCCTGCGGGTCGTGGACCTCGGTGCGGCCGAGGGGGATAAACGTTTCTACAAGATCCGTATGAAGATCCTGAACTCCGTGAACAACTCGTTGGCGGACTCCGTCGCCGAGCTGCAGGCCAAGGGGCGGATCGACAAGGACGTGAACCCCGCGGCGGTCGCCGGCGCGCTGGTGGCCATGCTCGCGGCCGTCGCCTCCCACCAGAAAGGTTTCTCCTCCTGGGGCGTGAAGCAGGCGGAACTCAAACCGAACCTGGCCCTGTTGGTGCACCTGGGGGTCACCGGCAAGAAGCCGGCGAAGTAGGTGGAACAGGTGAAATAGGCGCCCGGCGGTCCCTACCGGTGCGCGGTTCTGCAAGTCCTGTCAGACGGGCGGTGGTCCACTCCGGTGGGCCGCCGCCTGCCGCTTTCCACACGGTGGGGGGAACGGGGAACACGGCAGCGCCCGCCCGGCGTTGTGTTCCATCGAGCCGAACGCAGGCCCGAGCGACCCCGAACGCCCCCGAGTGAACGTCCGACGCACACGCCGCAGGAGGAACCCGGAATGGCCCTGACCCGCGAAGAGCGCGAACAGTTCCTGGCCGAGCCGCACATCGCGGCGCTGGCGGTCGACGCGGGGGACGGCCGCGCCCCGCTCACCGTGCCGATCTGGTACCAGTACGCGCCCGGCGGCGACGTATGGATCATGACCGGCCTGGACTCGCGCAAGAACCGGCTGATCAGCGCGGCGGGGCGGTTCTCGCTCATGGTCGACCGCCTCGAACCCACCATCCGCTACGTCTCGGTCGAGGGACCGGTGCTCGACACCACCCCGGCCACGGTCGAGCTGCTGCGGGAGATCTCCGCGCGCTATCTGCCGGCCGACAAGGTCGAGGGGTACGTCGACTTCTCCTGGAAGAACCACGGCGAGCAGGTCGTCGTACGGATGCGGCCCGAGCGGTGGGTGTCGTCGGACCTCGGGTCGGTGTGAACCCGCCGGAGGCCCGACAATCGGTGCATGGAACCCGATCTCCACGAGCTGCTGAGGTCGCTGCGGGTGTGGGACCCGCAGGTCACCGACCTGCCGGCGTTCGACCCGGCCGCCGCGCCCGCCGAACCGCTGCCGCTGTTCACGCGGTGGTTCGCCGAGGCCGTGGCGGCCGGCCAGACCGAGCCGCACACCATGTCCCTGGCCACGGCGGACGCGCGCGGGCTGCCGGACGTACGGATCGTGGTGCTGCACGGCGCGGACGACGACGGCTGGTCCTTCGCCACCCACGCGCACAGCCGCAAGGGCGGCCACCTCGCCGCACGTCCGTACGCCGCGCTGGCCCTCTACTGGCCGGTGCTGGGCCGCCAGGTGCGGGTGCGCGGCCCCGTCGGGGCGGCCCCGGCCGAGGAGGCGCAGGCGGACCTGCACGTCCGCTCCACCGGGGCGCTGGCGGCAGCGCTGACCGGCAGGCAGAGCGAGGTCCTCGGATCGCCGGAGGAGCTCGCACGGGCCTCGGAGGCGGCATGGCGACAAGCACAGCACGCACCGGACACCCCGGCCCCGTCCTGGACCCTGTACCGGCTGCGGGCCGACGAGGTGGAGTTCTTCCAGGGCGAGCCCCGACGACGGCACGTACGGCTCCGCTACCGGCGCGGGACGGAGGGCTGGGTCAGGGAATCGCTGTGGCCGTAAGAACAGGCTCCGGGTCGGGGGCGAGACGGGCGGGCGTCGCGGAACGCCCCACGGCTCCGCACCGGCGGTGAGCCCAGAGCCGGGTCAGACGGTCCCTGTCGCCGTGAGGACAGGCTCCGGGTCGGGGGCGAGACGGGCGTGCAGGTGGGCGTCGCGGAAGGTGTCGTGGCGGCCCGCCTCGAAGATCGCGCCGCGCATCGTCCCCTCGTGGCGGAACCCGCAGCGCTCGGCGACCCGGCAGGACGCCTCGTGTCCGATGGCGTGGTTCAGCTCCAGCCGGTGCAGGGCGAGTTCGGTGAGCGCCCAGCGGGCGGTGAGCAGCAGCGCCCGGGTGGCGACGCCCCGGCCGCGGGCCTCGGGGAGCACCCAGTAGCCGACCGTGCCGCGCCGCATGACGGGGTGGATCTCGTTGACGCCGATGTGCCCCAGTGCCGTACCGCTGCGGGCGTCGGCTATCCGGAAGGACGCCCCCGTGCCGTCCGCGTCGTGCCGCGCGCCCCGGCGCAGTGACTCCCGGGCGCTGTCCGCGTCCGTGATCGGCCGGAGCGGGGTGTTCCAGCGCCGGAACTCCGGGTCCGTGAGGCCGCGCAGCCAGGTGTCCACGTCCGCCCGGGACTCGGGATCCCAGGGGCGGAGGCGCAGGCCGTGGCCGTGAAGCTCGGGGAGGGGCCCGGTGGGCCCGGGTGAGGAGGACATGAGGACATTCAAACCCGCGATCCCCGCACACGTGACCAATCCGCAACCAATTCCGGTCTTGACCGATACCCATCAACCAGGGGCGTGATTACGCTCGCGCTCATGGCCGACTCCTCCGACTCCTCCACGTCCGCGCAGCCCACCGCGCCGAACCGGGCGGACCGCCCCGTCTACGTCATCGGCGGCGGCCCGGGCGGACTCGCCGTCGCGTACGCCCTGCGCGCCCGGGGGGTGCGGGCCGTCGTCCTGGAGCGCTCCGGCCGCGTGGGGGACTCCTGGCGGCGCCACTACGACCGGCTGCGCCTGCACACCACCCGGCGCCTGTCCGCGCTGCCCGGGCTGCCGATGCCGCGCCGGTTCGGGCGGTGGCCGGCCCGCGACGACGTGGTCCGGTACCTGGAGAAGTACGCCGAGCACCACCGCCTGGAGATCGTCACCGGTGTCGAGGTCTCCCGGGTCGAGCGCACCCCCGACGGCACCGGCTGGCTGCTGCACGCCACCGGGGGCCGCGAACTGACCGGCGCGGCGGTCGTCGTCGCCACGGGCTTCAACCACACGCCCCGCGTCCCCGACTGGCCCGGCCTGGACACGTACACCGGCGAGTTCCTGCACGCGTCCGAGTACCGCGACGCGGAGCCCTTCGCCGGCCGGGACGTGCTGGTCGTGGGCGTCGGCGACACGGGTGCCGAGATAGCCGTGGACCTGGTGGAGGGGGGCGCCTCCCGGGTGCGCCTCGCGGTGCGCACCCCTCCGCACATCGTGCGCCGCTCGACCGCCGGCTGGCCCGCGCAGTACTCGGGGGTCCTGGTACGCCGGCTGCCGGTCGGCCTCGTCGACCGGCTGTGCCGGGTCCAGGCGAGGTTGGCGCTGCCGGACCTGTCGGACCGGGGGCTTCCGCGTCCCGGATCCGGGCTCTACAGCCGGGTGCGGGAGGGGGCCATCCCCGTGCAGGACGTCGGTCTGATCGACGCCGTGCGCAAGGGGGCGGTGGAGGTCGTGGCCGCGGTGGAGGGTTTCGAGGAGGGCGAGGTCGTCCTGGCGGACGGTGATCGCGTCGGCCCGGACGCGGTCGTGGCGGCCACGGGGTACGAGCGCGGTCTGGAGGGGCTGGTCGGCGGGCTCGGTGTCCTCGACGGCCGTGGCAGGCCGGTCGTCCACGGCGCCCGCACCCCGGCCGGCGCGCCCGGCCTCTACTTCACGGGGTTCACCAATCCGATCAGCGGCAATCTCCGTGAACTGGCGCTGGACGCGCAGCGGATCGCGAGGGCGGTGGCCCGCGCGGGGGGAGCCTCCCGACTGCCCGCGTGACTGCGGGCAGTCGTGCCTCCCCCAGTGCCTAAACGGGCCTGGGAGGTACCCCCAGGGCGGCACGGGTGGGCGCGGCGGCACCCCGCAAACGCCGGGCCGCGCAACGACCCCCGCCCCGTCCCGGCCCCGACCCCTCAGGCGACCGCCGTCGCAAGGGGAGCCGCCCGCCGCCGGATCACCAGCGCCATCAGCGCCGCCGCCGCGCACAACGCCCCCGACGCGATCCAGACCACGTCGTACGACCCGAACACGTCCCGCGCGACACCCCCGAGGAAGGCGACGACGGCCGCGCCCACCTGGTGCGAGGCCAGCACCCACCCGAACACGATCGGGCTGTCCTCCCCGTAGTGCTCACGGCACAGCGCGAGCGTCGGCGGCACGGTGGCGACCCAGTCCAGCCCGTAGAAGACGATGAAGAACAGCATCGGCGGATGCACGCTCGGCGCCAGCAGGATCGGCAGGAACAGCAGCGAGATCCCCCGCAGCGCGTAGTACACCGCGAGCAGCCGGCGCGCGTCGAAGCGGTCCGTGAACCATCCGGACGCCACCGTCCCGACGACGTCGAAGACGCCGATGACGGCCAGCAGGGACGCCGCGGTCGTGATCGGCATGCCGTGGTCGTGGGACGCGGGCACGAAGTGGGTCTGGATCAGCCCGTTGGTCGAGGCGCCGCAGATCGCGAAGGTCCCGGCGAGCAGCCAGAACGGCCTCGTCCGCACCGCCGAGAACAGCACGGTCAGCGCACGCCGGGCAGCCCCCGGAACAGGTTCCGGCTTCGGCACGAACTCCTCGGCCCCGTAGGGCTTCTCCCCCACGTCGGCCGGGTGGTCGTGCAGCAGCAGCCAGACGAACGGGACGACGGCCAGCGCGGCGAGCGCCACGGTGACCGCCGCCGGCCGCCATTCGTACCGCGAGACGATCCAGGACAGCAGCGGCAGGAAGATCAGCTGCCCGGAGGCGGACGCCGCGGTGAGGATGCCGGTGACCAGGCCCCGGCGCTCGGTGAACCAGCGGTTGGTCACGGTCGCGGCGAAGGCCAGCGCCATGGAACCGGAGCCGAGTCCCACCAGCAGGCCCCAGCACAGCAGCAGCTGCCAGGCCGCCGTCATCCACACCGTCAGGCCCGAGCCGAGCGCGATCACGCCGAGGGCGACCGCGACCACCTTCCGGATGCCGTAGCGGTCCATCAGCGCCGCCGCGAACGGCGCGGTGAGGCCGTACAGCGCGAGGTTCACGGAGACCGCCGCGCCGATGGTCCCGTGCGACCAGCCGAACTCCGTGTGCAGCGGGTCGATGAACAGGCCCGGTACGGAGCGGAAGGCGGCGGCACCGATGATCGTCACGAAGGTGACGGCGGCGACGAACCACGCGCGGTGCACACGGGTGCGGGTCGGCTTCGGGCCGCTCGCGGGCGGCTCCACGACGGCGGCTGTCTCGCTTGTCCGGGTCACGCCATAGAGCCTCCGGGATCGGGCCCGCCGCAACGAGTGGCCGGGAGGACAGCATTCGCTAGGATCGGGCCATGGATCCGGTCGAGCCCTCCCGAGCGTCCGCCGGCTTCCGGCCCCACCGCGTCGTCGTCCTCGCCCTCGACGGGCTGCTCCCCTTCGAGCTGGGCATCCCGCACCGCATCTTCGGCCGCCCGAAGGACGCGCGGGGGCGGCGCCTGTACGAGGTGATCACCTGCTCCGTCCGGCCGCCCGGGCCGGTGGAGACCGACGCCGACTTCGCCGTCCACGTCGCCCACGGCCCCGAGGCCCTCGCCACCGCCGACACGGTGATCGTCCCGGCGTCCTACGAGCTCGGCCCGGTGTTCGAGCGGGGCGAGCTGACCGGTGAACTGGCCGCCGCCCTCGCCCGCATCCGCCCCGGCACCCGGCTCGCCTCCATCTGCACCGGCGTGTACGTCCTCGCCGCCGCCGGATATCTCGACGGCCGGCCCGCCACCACCCACTGGGCCGACTCCGAGCGCCTCCAGCGGCTGTTCCCGCGGATCGAGGTCGATCCGGACGTGCTGTTCGTCGACGACGGGGACATCCTCACCTCGGCGGGCGTCGCGGCCGGGATCGACCTGTGCCTGCACATCGTGCGCCGCGACCACGGCGCCGTCGTCGCCAACGAGGTGGCCCGCCGTACGGTCGTACCGCCGCACCGGGACGGCGGGCAGGCGCAGTACATCGAGCGGCCGGTGCCCGATCCGCAGCAGGCCTCCACGAGCGCCGCCCGTGCGTGGGCGCTGGGCCGGCTGCACGAGCCGATCCAGTTGCGCGACATGGCCGCGCGGGAGGCGATGTCGGTACGCACCTTCACGCGCCGCTTCCGGGAGGAGTCCGGCGTCAGTCCGGGGCAGTGGCTGACCCGGCAGCGGGTGGAACGGGCCCGGCATCTGCTGGAGTCCACCGACCTGTCCGTGGACCAGGTGGCCCGCGACGCCGGTTTCGGCACGGCCCAGTCGATGCGGCAGCACCTCCAGACCGCGCTGGGGGTGACGCCGACGGCGTACCGGCGGACCTTCCGGGCGGGGACGGCCGCGTCGGCCCGGGGGTGAGCGGGAGACCGCCCACAAGCTGTGGAGATACCCGGGCGCCTGCCGACGGTGGCGGTGCGGCGCCGTCCACCCCGAGCACGGCGGCGCCGCACCGCTCTTCGGCTTCGGCGCTCCCGCCCGGGTTCCCCTCGGCCCTGAGGGGACCGACGCCGAATCACGACCCACACTCGTCGAGGGCTCCCGTCGTCGAGCCCTCGCCGTCCCCTCGCGGCGAATCGTTGACGAACAGCGTGATCAAACGGTCACGGCACGTCAATACCGATTCGGGTGGCAATGATCTGCTTGGGGCATATGCCCTGTTCGCCGACACCGCGCACAGAAGCACACCCGGCGCACCACATCACACCCCCGCCCACCGACCCGGCCTCCCGTGCACCCGTGCACCCGTGCACCTGCGAAGACGTGGGCGACCGGACGACAAGGGACGCGGACAACTCCCCCAAGGCGCGCGGGAAACTGCGCAAGGAAGGGCGCGGACAACCCCTGAAGGGGCGCGGGGCCGTACCGATATGCGGCTCCGCCGCGTGGGCGCGACCAGCCCCAACCGGCCCGCACCCGCCGACGAACCGGATGAACCGAGCCCTCCCACGCCCGCACGACACACGCCCCGCGCGTACTCACACCGCTTCGTAAGCCAACCCGCCACAAGCCGAAGCCCCGTCGGAGACCTGCCCGCAGCGATCCAGCTCGCACCAGATCCGCTTGCCGGCCCCCTCCGCGCTCCACCCCCACCGATCCGCCAGTCCGTCCACGAGCGCGAGCCCGCGCCCGCCCGTCGCCTCGCCGTTCACACAGCGCGGCACCGGCGCCCGCTCGCTGCGGTCGGTCACCTCCAGGCGGACGGTGGCCCCCTCGGCGTCCTCCTCCGGCAGGGAGAGCCGCAGTACGGCCGGACGGCCGGTGTGCACCACGGCGTTGGTGACGAGCTCCGAGACGAGCAGGATCAGGGTCTCGGCGAGCGGTTCATCGGCCCCTATGCCCGAACCGGCCAGCCGCGAACGGGCCCACCGCCGGGCCCGTCCCACCTCAGCGGGGTCGGGCCGGATCTCCAGCTGCACTTGAAGCACCTGCACCGCTCACACCATCCGAACCGGCGGACACTTGGACTCGCGCCTCACGAGGGCCACGATCGTAGCCATCTTCTGCATGGCCGGAACAACGGCCGGGACAGGGGTCACGGAACGTGAATCCCCTGTGGAACAGCATGGTTGACGTACAGTCACCCCAACAAGCGCTTCGGGCATATTCCAGCGCGAAGGAGTACACGTACGGCATACTGTGCGACGCCCGCCGCGGGAAGTCGAACGGGCGCCGGCGTTTCGCCTGGCCACCCGGCGGGAAGTCGCAGGCACCGGCCGGTACGGAGTCGCCTCGGGGGCGACTCCGGTGCGGTGCGTACGCGGGACCACTCGCATCCCACACAAGGTACCGGAGCGGACGTCCGACTCCGGGCCGTGACGAGTACCGCACAGGACACAAGCCGGCATCAACCCTCCGTGATCATGAAAATGCCACGATCCGTGACATCCGCGCGGAGGCGTTCCACCCGGGCCGCCAGGGCCACCAGGGCCACCGGAGCTACGCGGGGACGGTGAAGTAGCGGGCGAAGGAGCGGACGATCTCCTCCTCGCCGATCCTGCCGTCGCCGTCCGAGTCCAGCGCGGCGGCGGCCGTACGGGCGAGGTCCTCGGGGACGCCGAGCACCTTGAGGACCCGCGCGGTGTCCTCGACGCCGGCCGTACCGTCCCCGTCGGGGTCGGCGACGGCGAGCGCCGCGTGCAGGAAGGGGCGGGCGATCTCGGCGAACCGGTCCGGGTTGTCCCGCAGCCGCTTGACCGCGCCGTTCACGAACTCCTCGCGCGTGATGCGCTGGTCGCCGTCGCGGTCCGCGATCCCCGCCATGCCCTGCCAGAACGCCTCCGCACCGATGTACAGGGCCTGGCCCCGGTCGGAGCGGGCCGCGGTGCCGAACTCGGCGAGCAGCGCCTTGGCCGCTCCGCTGAAGTCCTCGCGGTCGATGCAGCCGTTGCCGTCCTGGTCGAAGCCCGCGAAGCGGGCCGCGATCCTGCGCTCGTACTCGCTGGTGACCATGTCTCTCAGGCCGCCTTAGGTCAGTGGGTCGTCTCGCTGGGAGCGTACGTGGTGGAGGGCCGCCGGGGAGCCGGAAAACGACGCCTGGACCAAGACCGGGGGAATAACGGGACAAGCGTGTGACACGTGTGAGCGCCCGCACACGGCGTCACGCCGACAGCGGGCGGGAGTCCTCGTCGACCGCGGAGGGGACGTCCGGGTGGATCTCGAAGAGCCGGCGGACCCCGAGGGCGCCGAGCACCTTGTTGACGTGACTGCCGTCGGCGGCCCCCCGCGCGGGGAGGATCAGCCGCAGGCTGCCCCGGCAGGAGCGGAGCAGCCGGCGGGAGGCTATGAGCACGCCGACCCCGCTGGAGTCGCAGAACCACACCTCGGAGAGGTCGAGGACGAGGCTGTGCCTGCCCTCGGCCACCACGTCGTGCACCCGCTGGCGCAGCACCGGGGACGTCACCAGGTCCAGCTCGCCCGAGACCCGGAGCACGGCCCACTCGCCGTGCTCCTTGTCGGTCACTTTGAAGGTCACCACCACGTCCCTCGCTCGCCGAAACGGAAGCAGTCCCTACGCTTCCTTGCAGCGCGGCTGCCCACCGGCCGTTCCCCGAAACACGGGCCGAGAAACAAGTACCGAACAGAAAGGGCTTATTTTAGTCGTCTTCGATCTGATTCGATCGATTCCGATCGGTGCGGAGGTGGGTGGATGCGGCCCGAACGGCGCCCGACGTGGGCGGGCGGCCCCTTACCACCTGCGGCTCCTCCAGGGGCGCACATTGTCATAAAGGGGCGTGCGCCCTCCTGCGCGCCGACTACATTCCTGGGGTCGCAGGCCACACCGGACCCGGGTACCGACCGACCCGGGAGCGGGAAGGAACAGGGGGTGAGGGGCCGCATGCCGAAAACGGACGTACCGCCCCGCTGGGACCGCAGGATGCAGCAGCGGCTCTCGCGCGGGGAGGCGGCGGCCCTCGGCGAGCTCTACGACCGGTTCGCCTCGCTCGTGCACGGCCTCGCCCACCGCGTCGTCGGCGACGAGCACGCCGCCGACGCCGTCACCCGTGCCGTCTTCGCCCACGTCTGGGAACACCCGGACTCCTACGACCCCGCGCAGGAACCCCTGCGCACCTGGCTCGCCACGCTGACCAGCCTGCTGGCCGTACGACGGCTGCGCACCACGGAGACCGCGGCGCTCGCCCGCGGCGGCCCCGGCACCGCGGAGGACCTGGAGCGCACGGTGCGGCACGCCTCGGTGGCGGCCCGCGCCGACTACATCGTCCAGTCCATGCCGACGCCCCTGCGGGCCGCCCTGGAGCTGGCGTACTTCCAGCGCCGGGACTACCGCCAGACCGCCGCCGACCTGGGCGTCACCGACGACGAGGCCCGCCGCCGGCTCCGCCTCGGCCTGCAGTTGCTGGCCACCGCGCACGACACCGGTGCCCCGGGCAACCCGCCCGGGATCGGGGGCGCCGCGTGAGCGAGCACCGTGCCGAGCCGCTCGTGCTGGAGCACCACGTGCTGAAGTCGCTGCTGGGTGCCTGGGCGCTGGCCGCCTGCGCGCAGGCGGAGGCGGACGCCGTCGAGGAGCACCTCGGCGCCTGCGGTCCCTGCGCGGACGAGGCGCTGCGGCTGCGCGAGGCGGTCGGCCTGCTCCAGCGGCCCGAGAGCCTGGACCTGGACCCCGGCCTGCGCACCCGCGTCCTGGAAGCCTGCCTGGAGCGGCGCCCGCCCCGCGTCCCCGTGCCGGAGTGGGCCGCCGCGTACGACGCCGAGACCGCGCGGCTGGACGCGCTGCTCCAGGACTTCGGCGACTCCGAGTGGCACGCGCCGGTGCGGCTGCGCTGGTACGAGTCCGACGAGGCGAGCAGCCGCCGTACCACCGTCGCCGGGGTCATCGCGCACCTGCTGACGGTCGACGGGCTGGTCGCGGTCGCCCTCGGCCTCGACGACCCGCTCGGCGACGCCACGGCCGCCCGGCCCACCCCGTCGGAGCGCACCGAGGCGTACTGGCGGGCCGCCCGCTTCCCGCCCACCCGCTCGGTGCGGACGCCCTGGCGGGAGCAGAGCCACGGCCTCGTACGGACGGTGTCCTTCACGGGCGGCGGCACCGGACGGCTGCCGGTGTCGTACGGCGACTACGAACTGCCGCTGCACGACGCGATGCTGGACCGGGCCTTCGAGTGCTGGGTGCACGCGGAGGACATCGCCGAGGCGGTGGACTACCCGTACGACCCGCCCTCCGGGCGGCATCTGCACCGCATCGTCGACCTGGCCGCACGGATGCTGCCGGCCGTCCTCGAACACCGTCGGCTGCACGGGCTGGCCTCCCCCGTGGAGCGGCACCTGGTCGCCGCCGGGGAGCCGGGGCGCAGCCTGCGGCTGGAGATCGAGGGGTCCGGCGGAGGCGAGTGGCTGATCCCGCTGGACTCGCCGGCGGCGAAGGGGTCGGCCGAGCACGAGGTGGCGCATGTCGCGCTGGACGGGGCGGAGTTCTGCAGGCTCGCGGCGGGACACGTCCCGCCGCGGGAGGCCGCGGTGGGGCAGGTCGGCGACCGCGAGGCGATCAAGGACGTACTGTTCGCGGCGGCGAGCATGAGCCGGATGTAGGGGCGGGTTCCGTCCCGTCGGCGGCTGCGGGTGGTTCGTGGTTGCTCGCGCCCGCAGCCGCCACCGAGCCGGAGCCCCCGAGCTCTCAGGCGAAAACGACCGTCCTCCGACCGTTCAGGAGAATCCTCCGCTCCGCATGCCACTTCACCGCCCGCGCCAGCGCCTGGCACTCCACGTCCCGTCCGATCGCGACGAGCCCCTCGGGCGTGACGTCGTGCCCCACCCGCTCGACCTCCTGCTCGATGATCGGCCCCTCGTCGAGATCGGCGGTGACATAGTGCGCGGTCGCGCCGATCAGCTTCACACCCCGCGCGTGCGCCTGGTGGTACGGCTTCGCGCCCTTGAAGCTCGGCAGGAAGGAGTGGTGGATGTTGATGATCCGCCCGGAGAGCCGCTTGCACAGGTCGTCCGAGAGGACCTGCATGTAGCGGGCGAGGACGACGAGTTCGACGTCGTTCTCGCGCACGATCTCCAGCAGCCGGGCCTCGGCCTCCGGCTTGCCGTCCTTCGGCACCGGGATGTGGTGGAAGGGGATGTTGTACGAAGCCACCAGTTCGGCGAAGTCGGTGTGATTGGACACCACCCCGGCGATCTCCACCGGCAGCGCGCCGGTCTGCGCGCGGAACAGCAGGTCGTTCAGGCAGTGCCCGAACCGGCTGACCATGAGCAGGATGCGCATCTTCTCGTCGGCCCGGTTGATCTGCCAGTCCATGTGGAAGGAGTCACCGATCGCCGCGAAGCTCGCCCGCAGCTTCTCCACGGTCACCGGGGCGTCCGCCGAGAAGTGGACGCGCATGAAGAACAGTCCCGTGTCGTGGTCGCCGAACTGCTGGCTGTCCTCGATGTTGCAGCCGGTCATGAAGAGGTAGCTCGACACGGCGTGCACGATGCCCTGCTTGTCGGGGCAGAACAGGGTGAGGACGTACTGGTCGGCGGGGGCCGCGGCTCGGGTGGACTGCTCGCTCATACAGAAAAGGGTCCCACACGCGCGGTCACGGCCGGCCGACCGTTCCGCTACGCGGACCGCGTCACGATCCGCAGCACCTCGAGGCTGCTCGGCGGGGCGTCGGGGTCGTCACCGTCGCTCGCCGCCATCCGCACGTGCGCGTCCCGCGCGGCCCGTACCGCCTCCGGCCACCCCTCGTGCTCGAGATAGGCGGCCACCGGCGCGTCCGGGCCGACCTGGTGCATGATCCGCAGCACGCGCAGCACCGCGGTGTCGACGAGCGCCGCCTCCTGGGAGTCGCGGAAGATCGTGCCGACGTACTTCTCGGCGGACCAGTTGTCCAGCCAGGTGTCCTCGACCAGCCGGTAGACGGCGTCGGTGACGTCGCCGTAGCCGTCGGCCCCGGCCAGCCAGACGCCCCGCTGGAAGGCGGGGTCGGAGAGCATGTGCAGCGCGGAGCGCACATTGCTGCGCCAGCGCCACCACGGCATGTCGTTGAGTGGCATGCCGCCCATGGTGGAGGAGCGACGGCCGCGACGGGAAGAGTTCTCCGAACCTTGCACGGTCGTCGATCGTACGTTTCCGCGCCACATGAGTCATACGGGACCCCGTAATTCACCTCGGCGTCACCGTCCGTTGACCGACGGTCACTCCGGGGTTGGCCATGTGGCGGAATCGTGCGGGGGCATGACCGGCAGGCGACGCATCCGCAGCATTCTCCTCCACCGGCCCGTCAGGGCCCGCGTCCTGACCACGGGCGCGCTGGTGGCGTGCGCGTCGCTCGCCGCCGGGTGCGGTGTCGTCCCCGGTGCCACGGGGGGTTCCGGGGACGACGGCCCCATCACCGTGATGACGTGGGCGCCCCAGGACACCGAGGCCACCAACAAGCCCGGGATGCCCGCGCTCGCCGAAGCGTACGCCCGCTGGATCAACTCCCAGGGCGGTATCAACGGCCGCCGGCTCACCGTACTGACCTGCAACGACAAGAACGACACCGTGGCCGCCGCGCGGTGCGCCCGGCGCGCGGTGCAGGAGAACGCCGTCGCGGTCGTCGGCTCCTACAGCCAGTACGCCGACTCCTTCATGCCCGCCCTGGAGGGCTCCGGGATCCCGTACATCGGCGGTTACGGCGTCACCAACGACGAGTTCACCAGCCCGCTGTCCTATCCCGTCAACGGCGGCCAGCCGGCGCTGCTGGCCGGTCTCGGCCGCACCCTGGCCGACGGTTGCGGGCCGGTCACCCTGATCCGGCCCGACACCATCGTGGGCGACCAGCTGCCCCCGCTGCTCGACTCGGGCCTTGCGGCGGGCGGGCACGCGCGCTCCGGTGACCAGCGGGCCGCGGAGGACGCCACCTCGTACGAGAGCCAGGCGCGGCAGGCCCTGGAGCGCTCCACCGCGGACGTGGCCGAGCGGGGCTGTGTGGTGCCCGCCCTCGGCGACCGCACGGGCACCTTCATGGACTCCTTCCGGCGGGCCCGCGCCGACTATCCCGAGGTGCGCACCGCGACCGTGCTGGGCAGCGTCGACCAGAGCACGATCGACGCGTCCGGCGGGGCGTCGGGGCCGTACGAGGGGTCGTACGTCACCGGCTGGTACCCGGCGGCGAGTGACGCGAGCTGGGACCCGATGAAGAAGGTGATCAAGGAGGAGGCGTTCGGCGACAACCGGATCGACGCCGCGGACGCCGGGGTGCAGACCACCTGGATCGCCTACACCGTGTTCAAGCAGGTCGTCGAGTCCCTGGGCGACGGCGAGGTGAGCGCCGACACGGTGAGCGGGGCTCTGGACGACGGACTGAAGGTCACCACGGGCGGGCTCACCCCCGCCCTGCGGTGGAACTTCCAGGACGAGCTCGCCGCCGTCGGCTTCCCCCGGCTGGTCAACGCGAACGTGACGCTGCAGGTGGTCGAGGACGGCCGACTGGTCGCGGCCCGCAAGGGCTTCACCGACGTGACGAAGACGCTGCGGGACGCGGATCTGGGCTGACCCGCGGTTCCGCCCGGCCGGGCGGGACGCGGGTCAGCGGCGTCCGGTCACAGCTGGGTCGGCTGGCGCTCGGTCAGGCCGTACTGCTTGGCGATCACGTTCCACAGCTGGGCGGCCTTCTTCTTCTCGGTGGTCGCCGTGCCGCTGGCCTGGTTGCCCGCCTGGGTCTGACCGGTGGAACGGGCCTGGCCCTTCTTGCAGCCCTTCTTGCCGGCGGTCTGGTCGGCCCAGGCGGCGTAGTGGTTGTCGGCCGACGCCGACGCCTGCCACGCCTTGGTGAGCGCGGTGGTCAGCGCCTGGTGGTCGGGCAGCTTGTCCACGGACAGGCCGGAGAGGTCGGTCACGAGCTGGGTGCGCTGCCCGGCCGCTTCCCGCAGGTCCTCGGCCGCCTGGCCGAGGTCGCGGCAGGCCTTCACATCGGCGACCGCGTTGATCACGGTGGTGCGGCTGTTGCCGCTGTCGGCCAGCAGCTTGTCCAGCTCGACGGCCTGCTCACGGGCCGGGTCGGCGGCCGGCGAGGCGGAGGCCTCCACGCTGGCGGGCGCGGTCGCGGACACGTTCTGGTTGTCGCCGTCGTCGTCGCCGCCCGGGCTGCCGAGCAGCGCGCCCGCGCCGACCCCGAGGACGGCGATACCGACGCCGACCGCCGCGATGAGCGGCACGCGTGAGCCGGTACGGCCACCGCCGCGTCCGCCCCGGCCCCCGGTCGGGGCGGTGGGACCGGCCGGGCCGCCGGGCGGGCCGGACGGGGTGTGGGCGGCCCGGGCGGGCTGCCCGTACTCGACGCGCGGGAGCTGCTGGGTTCCGGCCGGGCCGCCGGCGTCGTCGCGGAAGAGGTTGTCGAACTCGGCGGGCGGCTGCCGGTTGCCGTCACCGGGCGGGGTGCCGTAGGGCTGCCCGGGGGGCTGGTCGGCGACGGGGGCGATGTACTGGGTGGCCTCGGCGTCGGGGCCACCGGCGGGCGGCAGGTGTCCCGCGCCGGGTACGTGCTGCGGGGGCACGCCCGGGTATCCGCCCGCCCCGGAGCCGTGGGTGGGCATCTCGGGGGGCAGCGCGCCCGGGCTCACCGGGGGTATGAACTGCGTCGCCCCCTCGTCGGCGGCTGATACCGGGGGTATGTACTGCGTCGCCCCCTCGTCGGCGGCGGGCACCGGCGGCATGTACTGGGTGACCCCTTCCACCCCGTCCGGCGCGGCGGCCGGCGGGTACTGGGGGGCGCCGTAGCCGTTCTGGGCGGGGGCGCCGTAGGGGTCCGCGCCCGCGGGCGGCAGCGGGGCTCCGGCGGCGTACGGACCGGCACCGCCGTGCGGAACGTCTCCGTGCGGGCCGGACGGGGTGTTCCCGCCGTATCCGGCGCCCGGCTGCGGGCCGTTCGCGCCGTACGGGGAATGGCCGCCGTGGGTCTGCGCGCCCTCGGGCGGGAGCGGGCCGGGGCCGCCGCCGTGGGCCGGGGCGGGCGGGTTCTGCGCGCCCCACGGGGACGGCTCCGGGGTGCCCCATCGGCCGTCGGACGGGGACTGCCAGTCCTGGCCGGGCGGTGAAGCCGGGTTCTGCTGCCCGGGGCCCCACGGCGTGCCCCAGGTCTGGCCGCCGGGCGGGGCCGCGGCGGGGAACTCTCCGCCGGAGGTCCGGCCGTCCGCGCTGCCGCCGGGGGCGACCGGTCCGGCCGTCATGCCCGGCAGCAGGGGTTCACCACCGTCGGAGGGCAGCACGATGCCTTCGCGCGCGGGGCGCGCCGAGGGCTCCTCGCCCTGTCCACTCTGCGTCACCGGGACTCCTACCAATGGGGGACCTTGTGAATCGTCGGCTCACGCTACCGGGTCCCCTGAGCCCGGTGCCACGCAGCACAGGACCTGACCTCCTGCCCTGTGAGCGCGGTAACAAAACCGGGACACCGTAAGCCGCTTGCGTCACCCCCTTCACCCCTACGTCATGGACGTCACGCCGCCGTCTGGAGCTCCATCCGCGCCCCGAACTCCCGTACCACCGACTCCTCCCGGTACGGCTCGAGGCGCTGCTGGAGGTCCTCCAGGTACTCGGCGCCCCGGTTGGAGCGGAGCCCGCCCAGCAGCTCCACCGCCTTCAGGCCCGTACTGCAGGCCTGTTCGATCTCGCGCTGCTGCACCTGCGCGGTGGCCAGCAGCACGAAGCCGATCGCGCGCCGCCGCGCCCGCGACGCCGGATGCCCGTCCAGCGCCTGGCGGGCGCACCGCGCGGCGGCCTCCGCCTGGCCGAGGTCCCGGTGGCAGTGCGCCAACTCGTCGGCCAGGTAGGCCTCGTCGAAGTGCGCGATCCACACCGGGTCGTCGCCCGAGGCCGGATCGACGGCCTCCATGGCGCTCACCGCGCGCCCCGCCGCCGTCTGCGCGGCGTGCACGTCGCCCATCAGCGCGTGCCCGCGCGCCTCCGCCGCGTGGAACATCGCCTCCGCGCGGGGTGTCACGCGCCCCCGCGCGCCCTCCTGCGCCGCGCGCGCCAACTGCGCGATCTCACGCGGGTTTCCGAGCTGCGCGGCCAGGTGGCTCATGGAGGCGGCGAGCACGTATCCGCCGTATCCGCGGTCCCCGGCCGCCTGCGCCAGCCGCAGCGCCTGGATGTAGTAGCGCTGGGCGAGGCCCGGCTGCCCGGTGTCGACGGCCATGTACCCGGCGAGTTCGGTCAGCCGCGCGACCGCCGCGAACAGGTCGCGTCCCACGGCCTCGCGGTACGACCCCGCCAGCAGCCCCGAGACGACGCTGTTGAGGTAGTGGACCACGACCGGGCGCACGTGCCCGCTGCCGTACTGGTGGTCCAGGTCCACCAGCGCCTGCGTCATGGACCGTACGGCCGCCACGTCGGACTGTCCCACGCGGGGCCCGGCGGAGCGCGCCACCTGCCCGTCGGGCGCGGAGATCAGCCAGTCGCGGCTGGGCTCCACCAGCGCGGAGGCGGCGACGGAGGACCCGGACAGGAAGTCCCGCCGGCCCACGTCGCTGCGCCACAGCTCGCAGACCTGCTCGATGGCTCCCAGTACCGTCGGCGAGAACTGGAGGCCGACACCCGAGGCGAGGTTCTTGCCGTTGGCCATGCCGATCTCGTCGATCGTGACCGTACGGCCCAGTTTGCGGCCCAGTGCCTCCGCGATGATCGCCGGTGCCCGGCCCCGCGGCTGCTGCCCGCGCAGCCAGCGCGCCACCGACGTCTTGTCGTAGCGCAGGTCGAGGCCGTGCTCGGCGCCGCACATGTTGACCCTGCGGGCCAGCCCGGCGTTGGAGCATCCGGCTTCCTGGATGAGCGCCTGCAGCCGTTCGTTCGGCTGCCGCGCGACGAGAGGCCTTGCGGCCATGGCGTACCCCCTGAGGCTGCGGTGCCCTGCCCACGCACCGAGTTGACGTGTCTTCCGCGGCCGTACGTCTCGCGTCCCGGCGAGAAAAGCGGCCGGGAAGATCAATGCCCCACCGAAGTAACGACAATGCGGGACATGTGAGGATTGCCGGGGTAACGGCGGATGCCGGCCCCCCTCCTGGTTACCCACCGGGGACGCGGATCCTCCCGCGCGCCCCCATGGATGCACCCATGCGCCCCGAACCCGGAACCGGTGCTCCTCCCCCGCGCATCCGCGCGGGCGTAACCCCTGGTGACGGCCGTAGTTGTGTTCATCGTGGAAGAGACGATCGCGGGCACCGACGCCGTACAGATCCCGACGCAGCGCGGGGAATCGCTGCTGGACACCGCAGTCCGCTACGCCGAGGAGCGGCACTGGGACGTGTTCCCGGGCACCTGGCTGGAGGCCGTCGAGGGGGTGCGGCGCTGCTCGTGCGGTGACGCCGCGTGCCCCTCGCCCGGCGCGCACCCGGCCCGCCCGGACTGGGCGGCCCAGGCGACCGGCAGCGCGACCGTCGCCCGCCGGATGTGGCAGAAGCAGCCGGACGCGTCGATCCTGCTGCCCACCGGGCGGACGTTCGACGCGGTCTCCGTGCCGGAGACGGCGGGGTTCCTGGCACTCGCGCGGATGGAGCGGATGGGGCTGACGCTGGGGCCGGTCACGGTGACGCCGGACCGGCGGACGGAGTTCTTCGTGCTGCCGGGGGCCTCGGCGAAGGTGCCGGAGTCGCTGCGCAGGCTGGGGTGGTCGTTGTCGTCGCTCGACCTGACGGTCCTCGGGGAGGGGGCGTATGTGGCCGCGCCGCCCACACGGGTCGGGTGCCGGGGGGCCGTGCAGTGGGCCTGCCGGCCTACGGCTGCGAACCGGTGGTTGCCGGATGTGGAGGAGTTGGTCTCGCCGTTGGCTTATGCGTGCGGCAGGGATCGGTAGGGCGCCTGTTGATGTGCGTGGTTTCTGTTCGTAGGCGACCGCGGCCGCGTCGTGGCTGATCGCGCCCGCGCGGCGGAGCCGCATATCGACACAGTCCCGCGCCCCTTGAGGGTGTTGCGCTCCCCGTAGCCTTCATCGCTGACGGAGGGAGACATGGTGGATGGCAGTGCCGTAAGTGTGCGGGGGCTCTGGAAGCGGTTCGGGGAGCAGGTCGCGGTCGGGGGGATCGATCTGGAGCTGCCCGCGGGGCGGTTCATCGGGCTGGTCGGGCCCAACGGGGCCGGGAAGACCACCACCCTGTCCATGATGACCGGGCTGCTGCGGCCCGATCAGGGCACCGTCGAGGTCGTCGGGCACGACGTGTGGCGGGATCCGGCGGAGGTGAAGGCCCGGATCGGGGTGCTGCCGGAGGGGCTGCGGCTGTTCGAGCGGCTGTCGGGGCGTGAACTGCTCGCGTACACGGGGCGGTTGCGGGGGCTGCCCGGTGACGAGGTCGACAAGCGGGCCACGCAGCTGCTCGACGTCCTCGATCTGGCCGGCGCCCAGCACAAGCTCGTCGTCGACTACTCGACCGGCATGCGCAAGAAGACCGGGCTCGCCGCCGCCCTGCTGCACAATCCCGAAGTCCTCTTCCTGGACGAGCCGTTCGAGGGCGTCGACCCGGTCTCCGCACAGACCATCCGGGGTGTTCTGGAGCGGTACACGGCGTCCGGTGCCACGGTCGTGTTCTCTTCCCACGTCATGGAGCTCGTCGAGTCACTGTGCGACTGGGTGGCCGTGATGGCCGCCGGCCGGATCCGCGCCCACGGCCCGCTCGCCGAGGTGCGCGGTGACGCGCCCTCGCTCCAGCGGGCGTTCCTGGAGCTGGTCGGGGCGGGCAGCCGCGACGCCGGTTCGGACCTGGACTGGCTGGGCGGGGGTTCCCGGTGAGCGCCGTGAGCACTCCCGCCGCTCTCACCTCCGTCTTCGTCCGGCTGAAACTGTCCCTGCTGCGCAACGGGCTGCGGCAGTCCGGCGGGCGGAAGGCTGCGTACATCGCCTCCGCCGTCGTCGTCCTGCTGTTCGCCGCGCTGCAACTGCTCGGGCTGATCGCGCTGCGCGGCTCCGGCCATGTCGAGTCGCTGGTGGTGCTGCTCGTGGCGGTGCTGGGCCTCGGCTGGGCGGTGATGCCGCTGCTCTTCCCCGGGGGCGACGAGACCCTCGACCCGACCCGGCTGGTGATGCTGCCGCTGCGGCCGCGGCCGCTGGTGCGGGCCCTGCTCGTGTCCTCGCTGGTCGGTGTCGGGCCGCTGTTCACGCTGTGCCTGCTCGCCGGTTCCGTGATCGCCGTCGCGCACGGCGGGGCGGCGTTCGCCGTGGGTGTCCTCGCCGTGCCGCTGGCGCTGCTGGTGTGCGTGGCGCTCGCGCGGGCGGTGGCCGCCGCCAACGTACGGCTGCTCACCAGCCGCAAGGGCCGGGACCTCGCGGTGCTCAGCGGGCTGGTGATCGCCGTCGGGGCGCAGGTGGTCAACTTCGGGGCGCAGCGGCTGGGTTCCTCCGGTCTGGAGCAGCTCGACCCGGCGGCGGACGTGCTGCGGTGGTTCCCGCCGGCGTCGGCGGTCGCCGCGGTGCACACGGCGGGCGAGGGGGCGTACGGGGTCGCGCTGGCGCAACTTGCTCTGAGCGCGGCGGCGTTGGCGGGGCTGCTCACGCTGTGGTCGCGGTCCCTGACGCGGCTGATGACCTCGCCGGACGGTTCCACCCTCCAGGCTGCCGGGGACACGGCGGTCCGCGACCGCGCGTCGACGGGCCTGTCCCGGCTGCTGCCGCCGGGCCGCACGGGTACGGCCATGGAGCGCAGCCTGCGCTACGTCCGGCGCGATCCGAAGACGAAGGCCGCGTGGGTGACCTCGCTGGCGATCGGGCTGATCGTGCCGGTGTTCAACGCCTGGCAGGGCACCGGCTCGGCCTACTTCGCCTGTTTCGCCGCCGGGATGCTCGGCATCCAGATGTACAACCAGTTCGGGCAGGACACCTCGGCGTTCTGGATGGTCGCGATGACGATCTCGTCGACCCGGGAGGCGTACGTCGAGCTGCGCGCCCGCGCGCTGGCGCTGCTGCTGGTCACCCTGCCGTACGCCGCGCTCGTCACCGTGCTGACGACGGCGGTGCTGGGCGACTGGGCGCGGCTGCCGGAGGCGCTGGGCCTGTCCTTCGCGCTGCTCGGCGCGATGCTCTCGACGGGCGCGTGGACCTCGGCCCGCTTCCCGTACTCCATCCCGCAGGAGGGCCACAGGAACGTCGCCCCGGGGCAGGTCGGGCTGGCCTGGATCTCCATCTTCGGCGGCATGGTCGCGGCGGCGGTGCTGTGCGTCCCGGTCATCGCCCTCACCATCTGGCTGAACATCGCCGAGGGCGGCGACGACTGGCTGTGGCTGCTGCTGCCGGTGGGCACGGCGTACGGCGCGGCCCTGACGTTCCTCGGCCTGCGGCTGGCGGCCCCGCAGACGGCCCGCCGGCTGCCGGAGATCCTGACGGCGGTGAGCAAGGGGTGAGGAGCGGGAGGTCGGGTCCCGCGACGTGGTGGAGGGGATCAGGCACGCGGCGTTCCGGTGCGCGGCCCACGGTGGTCGCCGTGAGGGAAGCGGCCCACAGGGCCCACCGCTGAGGTGAGGCGGCCCTCCGTCCCGGCGTGGCCACCACTCCTGGCCTGTGGGTCCCGACGCGTTGATCCCCGCACCGCCCGGCGGGACGCCTGGGCGGACCTCCGCGCCGGTGAGCGGTGTCGCCGGGTTCCCGTCACGGGGTGGGGTCAGCGGGCGTCCAGTGAGTCCAGGAAGGGTTCGATCGCCGTGAGCCAGGTCTCCGGCTGGTCGTAGTGGACCAGGTGGCCGGCGTCGGCGACCTCCGCGTACCGGCCGTGGGGCATGACGCGGACCATTTCCTGGGCCTCCGCGCGGCCGAGTTCACCGTCGAGGCCGCGGACCACCAGGGCGGGGCAGCGCACCTGGGCCAGTTCCTCCCAGTGCGCGTCGAAGACCCAGGTCTCGCGGGAGCGGAGCATCTGGTCCGGGTCGAACACCGGACGCCAGCCGTCCGGGGACTCGGCCATCACCTCGGCGTAGAACGCGCCGCGGGCCGGGTTGGGCCGCTCCACCCAGGGGTCGTCCTCGCCGAACCACTTGCGTACGTCGGCGAGCGTGGCGAACGGGACCGGCCAGGCCTTGAACCACTCCGCCCACTCGCGCTGCGAGGCGGCTCCGAGGGCGGAGGCCCGCATGTCGCAGATGACCAGCCCGCGCACCAGGTCGGGGCGTTTGGCGGCGAGCTGCCAGGCGGTGAGCGCGCCCATCGCGTGGCCGATGAGGACGGTGGGGCCGAGGCCGAGCTGTTCCAGGGCGGCCTCGGCGTCGTCGACGTAGGCGTCACGGGTGAAGGACGCCTGCGGGGGCTTGTCGCTGCGGCCGTGGCCGCGCTGGTCGAGGGCGACCGCGCGGTACCGCCCGGAGAGCCGGCGGGCGGTGGACGCCCAGTGCGAGGCGCGGCCCATCAGGCCATGCAGTAACAGCACGCTGGGGGCGTTCTGCGCGGCGCTCTCCGCCGGGTCGGTCCCGTTCTTGGGCGGGTCGCCGAACTCCCAGGCGGCGAGCCGTACGCCGTCCGCCCCGGTCACGTCGATGCGTCGCGCCATGGTCCTGGCACCCCCCAAGCTCGCTACCTGCCCGCTGCCTGTCCGCTGCCCGTGTACTGGCCCTGCCTGTTGCTCCTGCCCGCAGGCTATCGAATGAGCATTCGAGAATGGCTTCTTGCCCGGCAACACCCCTCGTTCGAGTGACACCCCGCGGGGATTGATCGCCGTGGCCCGGGGGAGATCTTCATCGGGAGGCGGACCGCTCGGGGAAAACGGTCCGAGGGGAATGACCCTGAGAGCTCGGGGCTCCGGGTCAGCACAGGGGAGGACAGGCCCCGGCGCCGTGCGGCGCCGGGGCTCCTCACGTGGTCACGGCACATCGTCCCGCCCCTCCCCTGCCGGGGCGACACCGCTGCCGGCCCGGCCAGAGCCACTCAGGTCATATGCCTCACGCGACAGCCTCGCACGCGAATCCGGTGAGCGCTGCGATTCGCCGCAGTGGATCTCGGATTCGGCTCGTTCACACCTCACACCGGGCGGGCGCGAACCGCCCGCCCGATGTCCTGCCCCGCCCCGTCCCGTCGGCCGGTCGGCCGGTCAGGGCTTGGCGACGAACACGTGCGAGGCCACCTCCGACTCCAGCTCGGCCGCCTCTCCGCTGCTGCCCACCAGCACCCCGCCCGCCGACTCCGTCACGCTGACCACCGAACCGGGCTGCACGCCCGCCCGGCGCAGCGTGTACATGAGCTGCGCGTCCGTCTGGATCGGCTCGCCGATCCGGCGCACCACGACCGTCTTGCCCCCGGCGCCCGGGTCGAGGTCGGCCAGGGACACCATGCCCTCGTCCAGGAACGGGTGGGCCCCGTCCTTCTCGCCCAGCTCCTCCAGGCCCGGGATCGGGTTGCCGTACGGCGACTCGGTGGGGTGCCTCAGCAGTTCCAGCACGCGGCGCTCGACGGCCTCGCTCATCACGTGCTCCCAGCGACAGGCCTCGGCATGGACCTGCTCCCACTCCAGGCCGATCACGTCGACCAGGAGACACTCGGCGAGGCGGTGCTTGCGCATCACGCGCGTGGCCAGCCGGCGGCCCTCGTCGGTGAGCTCCAGGTGCCGGTCGGGGGCGACGGACACCAGGCCGTCGCGCTCCATCCGCGCCACCGTCTGGCTGACCGTCGGCCCGCTCTGGTCGAGCCGCTCGGCGATCCGGGCGCGCATGGGGACCACACCTTCCTCCTCCAGCTCGAGGATGGTGCGGAGATACATCTCCGTGGTGTCGATCAGTCCGGACATATATGCCCCTCGATGAGATCTGCGGATGGCTCTGCCGGAGGCTGGACGGCTCACCGGCGCGTGCGCTGGCCCAGGACCCAATTCTGACGCATAGGACCGACAACCGGGCCGCGCAGTGGAAACGAAGGGCCGCACGGAGGGGAAACCCCGCCGTCGGGCGCCGTATTGACACGGCACTGGTCCAGACCGCACGGTGATCCGCGACACTCCTGCCCGAAGTGCCCGAAGGGATGCCGCATGAGCGACCGCACGCCGGCCGATCGGTTCCTCGACGCCGCGATCGACCTGCTGCAGCGGATCCGCGACGAGGAGGCCGGGTCCGTCACGGCGGCGGGCACGCTGCTCGCCGACACGGTCGCGGGCGGCGGCCGGCTCTTCGCCTTCGGCGCCGGGCACTCCTCGCTGGCCGCGCAGGACCTCGTCTACCGGGCCGGCGGACTCGCCCTGATGAACCTGCTCGCCGTGCCGGGGGTCGTCGGCGTCGACGTGATGCCGGCCACGCTGGGCTCCGCCCTGGAGCGGGTCGACGGGCTCGCGGGCGTCGTGCTCGACTCCTCGCCGCTCCGCGCGGACGACGCGCTGATCATCATCTCGCTGTCCGGGCGCAACGCGCTGCCCGTGGAGATGGCCGTGAAGGCCCGGGAACGGGGCGTGCGGGTGATCGGCGTGACGTCGGTGGCGTACGCGGCGCAGACGACGTCCCGGCACTCCTCCGGGACGTTCCTGAAGGACCACTGCGATCTCGTACTGGACTCCCGGATCGCGGTCGGTGACGCGGAGCTCACCCTCGACAACGTGCCCGCGCCCTTCGCTCCCGCGTCCACGGTGGTCACCACGGCGCTTCTGCAGTCCGTCATGGCCACGGCGGCGGCGGTTCTCGCCGACCGCGGCATCGAGCCCCCGCTCCTGCGCTCCGGCAACGTGGACGGCGGCCACGAGTGGAACGCCCGCATCATGGACGAGTACGGCGACCGGATCTTCTACCGCCACTGACCCGGGACGACGGTTTTCTCGCCCCCGCCGCCCTTACCCGTCCCATCCCGGGGACGCTGCCCCCGGAACCCTTGTTCCTCAAACGCCGGAGGGGCTGATGTCAGCCCCTCCGGCGTTTGAGGAGCGGGGTCCGGGGCGGAGCCCCGGGTTCGGGACGGGAAGGGGCGGCGGGGGCGGAAGACGAACGTCAGCGATCGTCGCCGAGAAGCCCCGCCAGATCCAGGGCAGTGGCGATGTGACCCGCCACATCCTCGGCATACATCGCGTCGGAGCGCTCGAACGCATGACGCCCCACCCCCCGCAGAAACGTCACAGCACCAAGCGTCCGCCCCCGGCTGCGCAACACCGCGCACAAGGCGTGCACCGCATCCCCCGGCCACTGCCGCGCCAGCGCCCACGCCCGCGCCTCCTCGGCTCCCATGGAGCCGGCATCCGCCCGCACCGTCCCGACCCGCTCCACACACTGCACCGCCGGATGCCCCTCGCCGTACCGCACCGGCAGCCCCGCCCGCCCGGCAAGCCTGCTCGGCCCCGGCGCACCGGACGGCGTGGCGGCGATCCGCACCAGCCGCACCCGGTCGACGCCCTCCGCGCCGTCGGCCACCCGGTCGATCAGCGCGTGATCGGCGAACCCGGCCAGCGCGAAGTCCAGATGGACCGTCGCCGCCTCCGCCGGGTCCTCGCACTCCGCCGCCGCGCGCGCCGCGCGGTGCAGCTGCTGCGCGCGGAACCGCAGCAGCGACGCCTCCTGCTCACCTTGCCGGGACTCGGTCACGTCCTGGAACAGCCAGCCGACCCCGAGCGGCACCGGCTCCTCCGCCAGCGGTGACGCCAGCCGCACGAACCCGCTCCGCCAGCACCGCCGCCGCTCGCCCTCCGGCGTGCGCACACTCACCCACAGCTCGGCCGGCGCGGGCGGCGCGCCCTCCGCGAGCACATGGGTGAGCGCGCTCTCCAGCTCCTCCACACCCTGCGCCAGCAGCTCCCCCAGCGGCCGGCCCAGTACCGACGCACGCCCCGCCCCCAGCGCCCGCGCGGCGTGCGTGTTCACCACCGCGGGCCGCAGATCCGCGTCGACCAGGACGACACCCCAGCTCGCGTCCTCCAGCAGCGCCTCGCTCAGCGCGATCGACCGCTCCAGGTCGATCTGCGCGTGCACCTCGCTGAACGCGCAGTACACCCCCGCCGGTTTCCCGTCCGGTCCGCGCACCGCCGCGGACTGCGTCCGCACCAGCACCCGGCCGCCGTCCTTCGTCAGCAGCGCGAACTCGTTGACCTGCCGGCCCGGCGCGTCCATGGCCGACATCAGCCGCGCCTCGACCTCCTCGGCGTCCGCGCTGCGCACGGCCCACCCGGCGAACCCGGCCCGGCCCACCGCCTCCTCCGCGCTCCAGCCGAGGATCCGCTCCGCCTCACGGTTCCAGTGCGTGACCGTCCCGTCCGCGTCGAAGGCGCACAGGGCGGCGTCCATGCCGTCGAGCAGCGCGGCGAGGAGGTCGGAGCCGTCCGACCCCTCCCGCGCGGGCTCGGGCTCGTCCGGCCCCAGCTCGTCGGTGGTCCCACTACGCCGGGAAGCACTCACCTGGACCCCCTGCAGGCCGCGTCCGCACGTACGGCACGACGGTTCGCTCACTTGCAATCATTCAACTTGAACGTGACTCAGCGCACATCGGGTTCCCGCAAGATTGAGAGAATCGTTGTGCTCGGTCGTCTTCCCGCGATCCGGCCGCTCCCCCTACGCGGGGGAGGACACCAGCCGCAGGTCGACCCACTCGTCGCGCTCGCCGTCCAGCACGTACCGCTCCCGCTCGGCGAAGCCCCGCGCCACGGCGAACCGCAGCCCCTCCGCGTTGGCCGCCGGCACCACGGTCCCGACCTCCTCGGCCCCGAGCCCGCGCGCGTGCGCCAGCCCCTTCTCGTAGAGCGCCGTGCCGATCCCCCTGCCCCGGGACCCGGGCAGCACCCCCGCGATGACGGTCGCCACGGCCTCCTCGCCCTGCGGGGGCCGTACCGTCGAGCAGCCGACGAGTACGTCACCGTCGTACGCGTTCTCCAGCCGGTACCCGCGCGTGAGCCGCTCCCGCGCCTCGTCGGGTGTCATCGCGGCGGGCGGCACGATCACGTTGTGGACGTGCCGCCACCGCTCCAGCATGGCGTCGCCGTCCACGACCTCGATACGCGGATCACTCATCCGGCAAGCCAATCGCGCCCCCGCGCGGGGGCCAACGAAAAAAGTGGTTGATACGGCGCCGATCGCTTCCTAGGGTGGCAGTACTTCGGAAAGGAGGTGGTTCGGCAGATGTAT
This sequence comes from Streptomyces sp. NPDC051740, assembly GCF_044453165.1. Taxonomy (NCBI): domain Bacteria; kingdom Bacillati; phylum Actinomycetota; class Actinomycetes; order Kitasatosporales; family Streptomycetaceae; genus Streptomyces; species Streptomyces sp. NPDC051740. The sequence continues at coordinate 112,448 of NZ_JBITCL010000007.1, forward strand.
GACAACCGGACGGAAGAGGTGGCTGCGGGCTAGTGGCCCGCCGTCGTACTCGGTTCGGCGCCGGGCCAGCGTGTGCGAGATACACGCAGCCGGCCTAACCCAACGCAGTCACCCGACCCGCGAGTCGCCGGTAACGTCCGGCCGGCTCCTCCCCAGGGAGGAACCAGACTCGCGGGTCGCCTGCGTTTTCGGTGCCCTTCGGTTTCTCCCGGTCCCGGTGCCTTTTCTCAGCGGGCGATGTCCGCGTACCCCTCGATCTCGCGCGGGTCGCGCGTGCCCGGGCCGACGTAGCGGGCCGAGGGGCGGACCAGGCGGCCCGTGCGCTTCTGCTCCAGGATGTGCGCCGACCAGCCCGCCGTACGGGCGCAGGTGAACATCGAGGTGAACATGTGCGCCGGGACCTCGGCGAAGTCCAGCACGATGGCCGCCCAGAACTCCACGTTGGTGGCGAGCACCCGGTCGGGGCGGCGGGCGTGGAGCTCGGCCAGGGCGGCCTTCTCCAGGGCCTCGGCGACCTCGAAGCGCGGGGCGCCGAGTTCGCGGGCGGTGCGGCGCAGGACGCGGGCGCGGGGGTCCTCCGCGCGGTAGACGCGGTGGCCGAAGCCCATGAGGCGCTCGCCCTTGTCGAGGGCCTGCCTGACGTACGCCTCGGCGTCCCCGGTGCGCTCGATCTCCTCGATCATGCCCAGCACGCGCGAGGGGGCGCCGCCGTGCAGCGGTCCCGACATGGCGCCGACGGCTCCCGAGAGGGCCGCCGCGACGTCCGCGCCGGTCGAGGCGATGACCCGCGCGGTGAACGTGGAGGCGTTCATGCCGTGCTCGGCGGCCGACGTCCAGTACGCGTCGACGGCCGCGACGTGCTTGGGGTCGGGCTCACCGCGCCAGCGGATCATGAAGCGTTCGACGATGGACTCGGCCCTGTCTATCTCGCGCTGCGGCACCATGGGCAGGCCCTGGCCGCGCGCGGACTGGGCGACGTAGGACAGGGCCATGACGGCGGCGCGGGCGAGGTCGTCGCGGGCCTGCTCGGCATCGATGTCGAGGAGCGGTTTCAGGCCCCACACGGGCGCCAGCATGGCCAGCGCGGACTGCACGTCGACGCGGATGTCGCCGGAGTGCACGGGGATCGGGAACGGCTCGGCGGGCGGCAGTCCGGGGTTGAACGCCCCGTCGACGAGCAGCCCCCAGACGTTGCCGAAGGAGACGTGCCCGACCAGGTCCTCGATGTCGACGCCCCGGTACCGCAGGGCGCCGCCCTCCTTGTCGGGTTCGGCGATCTCCGTCTCGAACGCGACGACTCCTTCGAGCCCGGGTACGAAGTCGGACATCTGGCGGCTCCTTGTGAGGTGGGTGACAGATGGTGTTGTGGGGTGGGACGACCATGTGTCGGCGTCGGCGGAAGCGTGGCGCGCGTCCGGTGGATCCGCGGTCCGTATCGAACGGACTCGCGGTCCGGGACGTCACCCCTGTGATGCCCGGCTGGCGGTCACCCAACCGGATCAGTGGCAGCACGATATCCCCGAGTGCCATCTTTGGGGAGGGTTCGCGGCACTCAGTGCCACCACGTGACGTAGGACACCCCGCTCTCGGGGGCTCCGCGCATACGGCAGGATGACGGCGTGACCGACCGAGACGCCGTCCCCTTCGATCTCGCCTCGATGCGCAAGCAGTACCGGACCGAGGGGCTCTCCGAGACCGACCTGGCCGCCACCCCCGTCGAACAGTTCGCGCGCTGGTTCGGACAGGCCGCGACGGACGGCGGGCTGTTCGAACCGAACGCCATGATCGTCTCGACGGCGGACGCGGCGGGACGGCCCGGCTCACGCACGGTGCTGCTGAAGCACTTCGACGACGACGGGTTCGTCTTCTACACGAACTACGACTCCCGCAAGGGCCGCGACCTGGCGGAGAACCCCCACGTCTCGCTCCTCTTCCCCTGGCACCCGATGGCCCGGCAGGTCATCGTCACCGGCACCGCGCGCCGCACCGGCCGCGACGAGACGGCCGCCTACTTCCGCACCCGCCCGCACGGCTCCCAGCTCGGCGCGTGGGCCAGCGGCCAGTCGTCGGTGATCGCCGACCGCGCGGCCCTCGACGCGACCTACGCCGACCTGGCGGCCCGCTACCCGGAGCACGAGCAGGTCCCGGTGCCACCCCACTGGGGCGGCTACCGGGTGGTCCCGGAGGCGGTGGAGTTCTGGCAGGGCAGGGAGAACCGCCTGCACGACCGCCTGCGGTACGTGGCGGAGGCGGGCGGCACCTGGCGGGTGGAGAGGCTGAGCCCGTGAAGGGGCGGGAGTCCCGCGCGGGGGACGAGGAGGCGGAGCTGTCGCCGGCCGAGGCGGCGGTCGAGGCCCGCGCCCTCGCCCTGCGCGGAGATGTCACGGCGGAGTACGTCGTCGACGTACTCCGCGCGATGCGCGAGGCCCGCGAGCGGGCGTGATCGCGCGTGTTCTCACAGCTTGCCCCACACGTGCGCGGTCCGGTGGCCGCCGAGGATCCGGGAGAAGCGGGTCAGGAACTCCGGCGTGAACTCGGGCCAGTTCCAGAACTCGAAGCCGAGGTGGGCGAAGGCGAAGTAGTCGTCGGCCCACCGCCACTCCGGCAGCGGGACGGACTCGGCGCAGGCGGGGCAGACCACCTGCGCCTCCCCGGTCTCGTCCCAGGTCTCCATGGCCGCGCGGAAGGGCGCCCACACGTCGTCGATCGTGTCCCAGGTGTCCGTGACCAGCCGCGTGGTGGCCGCGCACCGCGGGCAGGTCACCGCCTCGGGATCGCCCTGGCCGCCGTCGAAGACGGTGCGCCCCACCTCCACGGCCAGTCCGTCCCACGGCTCCAGGTCGGCGTCGTCCTCCGCCACGGCGCGGTGCCAGTTCGGGCCTGGCGGATACCCGAGCGGCTGCCCGAGGACGCAGTCGGTCCGCTCGGCGAGGACGATGCCCTCCTCCACCAGCCACGCCACCACGCGGTCCGCGAGTTCCGCCGCCTCGTCGGGGCCGGCGTCGAGGTCGACGATCGTCTGGAAGTGATCACCCATGCGGAAACCGTAGACCCCGCCACCGACAACGCCCTCAGCCCAGCGCCTCGTCCAGCAGCACCGCCCACTGCGCCACCACCCGTTCCCGGCGGGCCCCGTCGTCGGTGAGGAGGGTGGCGAGGCCCAGGCCCCGGGCCATGTCGAGGAGGCCCTGGACGGTTTCGCGGACGCCGGGGCGGGACTCGTCGGCGCCGAGGAGTTCCACGGCGGTGCGGTGGGACTCGCGGCCGACGCGCAGCTCCAGCTCGGTCACGCGCGGGCGCAGCTGTTCCTCGTTGGAGGCGGCGACCCAGAGGTGGAGCGCCGCGCGGAAGACGGGGCCGGTGTAGAGGTCGACGAGGGCCGCGATCACCGCGCGGCGGTCGCCGGCCGCGGCGCCCTCCGGGAAGAGGGCGCGCAGGGCGGTGGAGCGCTCCTCGGCGACGTACTCGACGGCGGCCGTGAAGAGGTCCTCACGGGTCGGGAAGTGGTGCTGGGCGGCCCCTCGGGAGACGCCCGCGCGTTCGGCGACGACGGAGACCGTGGAGCCCGCCCAGCCGTGTTCGGCGAGGCAGGCCACGGCGGCCTCCAGGAGCCGCTGCCGGGTGGCCCGGCTGCGGTCCTGCTTGGGGACTCGTTCCGCACGGTCGGCCGTGCTCACACCACCCATTCCGGATCCCGTCGTTCGAGGAAGGCCGTCATTCCCTCGCGCGCGTGGGCGGAGGCGAAGAGGCGTGCCGAGAGCGCGGTCAGGTCGGCCGCGTCCCGGTCGAAGGTCTCCAGCACCCTAGCCGTGAGCAGCCGTTTCGTCTCGGCCAGGGCTTCGGGGGCGGATCTGCGCAGGCCGTCGAGGATCGGCGCGAGGACCTCGTCCACGTCGTCTCCGGCGGCGGTGAGCAGGCCGATGCGGGTGGCCTCGGCGGTGTCGAGGCGTTCGCCGGTGAGGTAGTAGCGGGCCAGGGCGCGCGGGTCGGTGCGGGGCAGCAGCGGCAGTGAGATCACGGCGGGTGCGACCCCGATACGGACCTCGGTGAAGGCGAACGTCGCCGCGCGGGACGCGACGGCGACGTCACAGGCGGCGAGCAGACCGAGGCCGCCCGCGCGGACGTGCCCGGTGACCCGCGCGAGGACCGGTTTGGGCAGCTCGACGATCCCCCGCAACAGGCCCACCAACGCCTCGGGGGCGGGCGGGTCCCGCAGGTCGGCGCCCGCGCTGAAGGTGTTGCCGGTGTGGGTGAGGACCACCGCGCGGACGCCGGTGTCCCCGCCCGCGTCGGTGAGCGCGTCGGCCAGTTCGCCGACGAGGGCGGCGGACAGGGCGTTGCGGCGCTCCGGGGCGTCGAGGGAGAGCGTTTCGACGCCCCGCGCGCGGGTGCGGCCGATCAGGGTCACGAGGGCTCCTCGTGCGCCGCGCGGAGTTCACGGCGCAGGATCTTTCCGGAGGCGGCGCGCGGGACGCCGTCGATGAAGGTGACGTGCCGGATGCGCTTGTACGGGGCGACGTGCTCGGCGACGTACATCATGACCTCGCCCGCGGAGAGCTCCGGGGCGGACGGCTGACGGACGACGTGGGCGTGCGGGACCTCGTTGCCGTCCTCGTCGTAGACGCCGATGACGGCGGCGTCCGCGATACCGGGGTGGGTGAGGAGCAGCGCCTCGAGTTCGGCGGGGGCGACCTGGAAGCCCTTGTACTTGATCAGTTCCTTCACGCGGTCCACGACGAAGAGCCAGCCTCCCTCGTCGACGTGGCCGACGTCGCCGGTGTGCAGCCAGCCGTCCTCGTCGATCATCGCGGCGGTGGCGTCGGGGCGGCCGAGGTAGCCCTTCATGATCTGCGGCCCGCGGATGAGGATCTCGCCGGACTCGCCGGGGCCGAGGTCCTTGCCGGGGTCGTCGAGGGAGACGATCCGCATCTCGGTGCCGGCGATGAGCTTGCCGACGGTGCCGGGTGGCGCGTCGCTCATGGCGTCCAGGGGGACGACGTGGGTGCCGGGCGACAGTTCCGTCATGCCGTACGCCTGGCCGACGGGCGGCAGCCCGAGCCGCCGCGAGCAGGCGGCGGCGAGGCTCGCGTCCAGGGGTGCGGCTGCGCTGACGACGTGCTTCAGGGACGACAGGTCGTACCGGTCGACCAGCGGGTGCTTGGCGAGGGCCAGCACGATCGGCGGGGCCACGTACAGGCCGGTGATGCGGTGGTTCTGGATGGCCGCGAGGAACGTCTCCAGGTCGAAGCGCGGCAGGACGACGACGGTGGCGCCCTGACGGAGCGGGGCGTTCATCAGGGCGGTGAGCCCGTAGATGTGGAAGAACGGGAGGACGGCGAGGACGCGGTCGCCGGGGCCCGCCGTGATCAGCGGCTGGAGCTGGGCGAGGTTGGTGGCGATCTGCCGGTGGGTGAGCATCACGCCCTTGGGGACGCCGGTGGTGCCGGAGGAGTACGGCAGGGCGGCGACGTCCTCGGTGGGGTCGATGACGACCGCCGGCTCGGGCGCGGTGGAGGCCAGCATGTCGATCAGGGAACGGTGTCCGGGCGCGCTGTCGCAGACGAAGATCTCCTCGATCCCGCCGGCCAGCTCGGCGGCCCTCCGCGCGGTCTCCAGCAGCGGTGAGACGGTGACGATCCAGCGGGCCGCGCAGTCCCCCAGCTGCTTGCCGAACTCCTCGGCGGTCGCGAGGGGGTGCACGGTGGTGACGGAGGCACCCGCGCGGGTGGCCGCGTAGAACGCGAGGGGGAAGGCGACCGTGTTGGGGCTGTGCAGGGCGAGCACGTCCCCCTTGCGCACGCCCGCCTCGGCGAGGGCGGCGGCGACCCGCCGGTGGAACCGGTCCACCTGCTCGTAGGTGAGGGTGGTGCCGTCGGTGCCGTCGATCAGCGCCGGGGTGCTCCCGAACTCGGCGGCCCGCGCGAGCACCGCGTCGTGGATGGGGAGTTCTACCGGCGGGACGTCTGCGTACTCGCTTCGGAACATGGTTCCTCCAGGACGGGCGAGAAGCCGAGCGGGCCTAGTACGACTTGGGCAGGCCCAGGGTCTGGTGGGAGACGTAGTTGAGGATCATCTCCCGGCTCACCGGGGCGATACGGGACACGCGCGCGGCGGTTATCAGTGAGGCGAGCCCGTACTCGCGCGTGAGGCCGTTCCCGCCGAGGGTGTGCACGGCCTGGTCGACGGCCTTCACACAGGCCTCGGCCGCCGCGTACTTGGCCATGTTGGCGGCCTCGCCCGCGCCCATGTCGTCACCGGCGTCGTAGAGGTGGGCGGCCTTCCGCATCATCAGGCGGGCCAGTTCGAGGTCGATGTGCGCCTGGGCGAGGGGGTGGGCGATCGCCTGGTGGGAGCCTATGGGGGCGTTCCACACCGTGCGCTCACGCGCGTACTCGACGGCGCGGGCGAGCGCGTGGCGGCCCATGCCGATCGCGAAGGCGGCCGTCATGACGCGTTCGGGGTTGAGGCCGGCGAAGAGCTGGAGCAGGCCCGCGTCCTCGTCGCCGACGAGCGCGTCGGCGGGCAGCCGTACGTCGTCGAGGACCAGCTCGAACTGCTTCTCCACGGCGGTGAGTTCCATGTCGATGGGGCGCCGCTGGAAGCCCTCGGCGTCGCGCGGGACGATGAACAGGCAGGGCTTGAGCTTCCCGGTGCGGGCGTCCTCGGTGCGGCCCACGATGAGGGTGGCGTCGGCGATGTCGACCCCGGAGACGAACACCTTGCGACCGGTGAGCAGCCAGTCGGTGCCGTCGCGGCGTGCCGTCGTGGTGATGCGGTGGCTGTTGGAGCCGGCGTCGGGTTCGGTGATTCCGAAGGCCATCAGGCGGCTGCCGTCGGCCAGGGCGGGCAGCCACTCCCGTTTCTGGGCATCGGTGCCGAAGCGGGAGATGACGGTGCCGCAGATCGCCGGGGAGACGATCATCATCAGCAGGGGGTTGCCTGCGGCGCCCATCTCTTCGAGGACGAGGGAGAGTTCCGTGATGCCGCCGCCGCCACCGCCGTATGCCTCCGGCAGGTTGACGCCGATGTAGCCGAGCTTGGCGGCGTTCTGCCAGAACTGTTTGCTGTCCGTACCGGAGATGGTGCGGGGGTGGTTGTTCGCGAACGCGGCGACCGCTTCGCGGAGAGCCTTGTGTTCCTCGGATTCGATCACGGGCATGAGCGCTCCTAAGGGGGAGGTGCTTCGCGTCGTGTGGAGGGTGCGGGTCCGTTGTGGTTTCTCGCGCCCACGCGGCGGTAGCCGCATATCGGGCACAGCCCCGCGCCCCTAGGTGGGTTGCACCACGGCCAGCAACACGCCGGGCTCCACCTGTTGTCCCGTTACGGCGTGGAGGGCGCTCAGCGTCCCCGTGACCGGGGCTGTGATCTTGTGTTGCATCTTCATCGCCTCCAGCCACAGCAGGGGCTGTCCGGCCTCCACCGCTGTCCCCTCGGTCAGGTTCTCCGCGATGCGGACGACCGTGCCCGGCATGGGGGCCAGGAGGGAGCCGGGGGCGTGCTGGGCGGTGGGGGCGGGGAAGCGGGGCAGGGCGGTGAGGGTGGTGGTGCCGACGTACACGCGGTCGCCGTAGCGGCTGACCTCGTAGCGGCGTCGCACGCCGTCCACGTCCAGGATCACCAGCCCCGCGTCGGCGTGCACGACGTGCACCCCGTCGGCTGCGAGGCCGCCGCGCGTGTGCCGGTAGCGGACCTCGTGTTCCTCGCCCCCCATGGCGTACCGCTTGACCTGTGGCTGTGAGGCGACGTTGCGCCAGCCGCCGAAGCGGGAACGGCCGTGGGCGTCGGCGAGGGCGGCGGCGAGCGGGGCGTACCGGTCGGGGGCCGGGGCGGTCAGTCCGGGCAGGTGACGGTCGTAGAAGCCGGTGTCCATGCGGGCCTCCGCGAACTCCTCGTGCCGCAGGGAGCGGACGAGGAGGTCCCGGTTGGTGACGGGGCCGTGGATCACCGCGCGGTCCAGCGCCGAGGCCAGCTTGCGGACCGCCTCCGCGCGGGTGGGGGCGTGGGCGACGACCTTGGCGAGCATGGGGTCGTAGTGGACGCCGATGTCGTCGCCGTCCGTGTAGCCGGTGTCCAGGCGCACGGCGCCGGGAACGGCGAGGCGGTGCAGGCGGCCGGTCTGCGGTGCCCACTCCTGGGACGGGTCCTCGGCGTAGAGGCGGGCCTCGACGGCGTGTCCACGCGCGCGTGGGGGGTCGTCCGGGAGGGCGTGCCCCTCGGCGACGCGGATCTGCTCGGCGACGAGATCCACACCGAACACGGCTTCCGTCACCGGGTGCTCCACCTGGAGGCGGGTGTTCATCTCCAGGAAGTGCGCCCGGCCGTCGGCGACGAGGAACTCGACGGTCCCGGCACCGACGTAGGAGACGGCACGTGCGGCGCGTACGGCGAGGGCGTGGAGCTCCTCGGTGAGCGGGCCGGTGAGACCGGGTGCCGGGGCCTCCTCGATCACCTTCTGGTGGCGGCGCTGGAGGGAGCAGTCACGGGTGCCCAGCGCCCACACGGTGCCGTGCGTGTCGGCGAGCACCTGCACCTCGACGTGCCGGCCGCCCGCGTCACCGCCGAGGTACCGCTCGACGAACACCTCGCCGTCACCGAAGGCGCTCGCGGCCTCCGCGCGGGCGGCGGCCAGTTCGCCGTCCAGGTCCGCGAGGCGCCGTACGACGCGCATCCCGCGCCCGCCGCCGCCCGCCGCCGCCTTCACCAGCACCGGCAGGTCGGACTCGGTGACGTCCCGCAGGGGCTCGATGCCCATCAGCTCCTTGGCGCGCGTCTTGGACGCCATCGCCTCGATCGCCTCCGGGGGCGGCCCGATCCACACCAGGCCCGCGTCCTGGACGGCCCGCGCGAAGTCGGCGTTCTCGGAGAGGAAGCCGTAGCCGGGGTGCACGGCGTCCGCGCCGGACGCGAGGGCGGCCTTCACGATCAGGTCGCCGCGCAGGTAGGTGTCGGCGGGCGCCGACCCCGGCAGTCGTACCGCCGTGTCCGCCACGCGCGCGTGGCGGGCGCCCTCGTCGGCGTCCGAGTGCACGGCGACCGTCCGGATTCCCAACTCGGTGCAGGTGCGGGCGACGCGGCAGGCGATCTCGCCCCGGTTCGCGATCAGCAGGGAAGTGATCATCGGTCCCTCACATCCGGAAGACGCCGAAGCCACCGCGCGCGCCCTCGTAGGGCGCGGTGTGGACGGCCGACAGGCACAGACCGAGGACGGTGCGGGTGTCGCGCGGGTCGATGACGCCGTCGTCGTAGAGCCGCCCGGACAGGAACATGGGCAGCGACTCGGACTCGATCTGCTGCTCCACCATGGCGCGCAGCGCCGCGTCCGCCTCGTCGTCGTACGGCCGTCCCTTCGCCGCCGCCGACTGCCGCGCGACGATCGACAGCACGCCGGCGAGCTGCTGCGGGCCCATGACGGCGGACTTGGCGCTGGGCCAGGCGAAGAGGAAGCGGGGGTCGTAGGCGCGGCCGCACATGCCGTAGTGGCCGGCGCCGTAGGAGGCGCCCATGAGGACGGACAGGTGGGGGACGCGGGAGTTGGAGACCGCGTTGATCATCATCGCGCCGTGCTTGATGATGCCGCCCTGCTCGTACTCCTTGCCGACCATGTAGCCGGTGGTGTTGTGCAGGAACAGCAGGGGGATGTCGCGCTGGTTGGCGAGCTGGACGAACTGGGCGGCCTTCTGGGACTCCTCGCTGAAGAGGACCCCTCGGGCGTTGGCGAGGATGCCGACGGGATAGCCGTGGAGAGCCGCCCAGCCGGTGGTGAGGCTGGTGCCGTAGAGGGGTTTGAACTCGTCGAAGTCGGAGGAGTCGACGATCCGCGCGATGACCTCGCGCGGGTCGAAGGGGATCCTGAGGTCGCCCGGGACGATGCCCAGCAGCTCGTCCTCGTCGTACTGGGGCGGTGCGGCCGGTCCCGGGTCGTCGTAGGCCTTGCGGTGGTTGAGGCGGGCGACGACCCGGCGGGCCTGGCGGAGCGCGTCCGGTTCGTCGACGGCGAAGTGGTCGGCGAGGCCCGACACGCGCGCGTGCATCTCGGCGCCGCCCAGGGACTCGTCGTCGCTCTCCTCCCCCGTCGCCATCTTCACCAGCGGCGGACCGCCGAGGAACACCTTCGCCCGTTCCTTCACCATGATCACGTGGTCGGACATGCCGGGGATGTACGCGCCCCCGGCGGTGGAGTTGCCGAAGACGACGGCGACGGTGGGGATCCCGGCCGCCGAGAGCCGGGTGAGGTCCCGGAAGATCGCGCCGCCGGGGATGAAGATCTCCTTCTGGGAGGGCAGGTCGGCGCCGCCGGACTCGACGAGGCTGATGCAGGGCAGCCGGTTGGCGAGCGCGATGTCGTTGGCGCGCAGGGCCTTCTTCAGCGACCAGGGGTTGCTCGCGCCGCCGCGCACGGTCGGGTCGTTGGCGGTGATCAGGCACTCCACGCCCTCGACGACCCCGATGCCGGTGACGAGCGAGGCGCCGACGGTGTGGTCGCTCCCCCACGCGGCCAGCGGGGAGAGCTCCAGGAAGGGTGTGTCCGGGTCGAGGAGCAGCTCGACGCGTTCGCGGGCGAGCAGCTTGCCGCGCTTCCGGTGCCGTTCGACGTACTTGTCGCCGCCGCCCGCGAGGGCCTTGGCGTGTTCGGCGTCGAGTTCGGCCAGCTTGGCGAGCATGGCGTCGCGGTGTGCCCGGTACTCCGGGTCGGCCGTGTCCAGGGCGGATTCGAGGACCGTCACAGGAGGACCTCCGGGATGTCGAGGTGCCGGGAGCGCAGCCATTCGCCGAGCGCCTTGGCCTGCGGATCGAAACGGGCCTGCGCGGCGACGCCCTCGCCGAGGATCCCCTCGACGAGGAAGTTCAGGGCGCGCAGGCGGGGCAGTACGTGCCGGGTGACCGGCAGGTCGCGGGCCTCGGGGATCAGCTCCCGGAACCGCTCGACGGTCAGCTCGTGCGCCAGCCACCGCCAGGCGTCGTCGGAGCGGACCCAGACGCCGACGTTGGCGTTCCCGCCCTTGTCGCCGCTGCGGGCGCCGGCGACGAGGCCGAGGGGGGCTCTTGTCGTGGGCCCTGTGGACAGCGGCTCGGGGAGCGCGGGGTGGTCCGGTACATCGGCGAGTACGGCGGTGTCGCGAGGTGCGTCCATGGCGATACGGCGTCCGTCGTGGAGGACGGCCACATGGCCGACGTCACCCTGGGGGACGTACACATCCTCGAAGACCCCATACGGTGAACCCTTCCCGGGTGGCGCCATGACATGGAACCCGGGATAGCTCGCCAGTGCCAGCTCGATGGCGGCCCCGCTCAGCACCCGCCCGACCGCTTCCCGCGCCGGATCCCGTACGACGAGCCGCAGCAGCGCGCTCGCGGTCTCCTCGGTGCCGGCGTCGGTCCGGTCGGTGCGGGCCAGCTCCCAGCGCACGTCGGCGGGCGGCGACTTGGCGAGCGCGTCGCCCATCTGCTCCTTCACGAGGTCGGCCTTGGCCTCGATGTCGAGCCCGGTGAGCACGAACACGACCTCGTTGCGGAAGCCGCCGAGCCGGTTGCGCCCGACCTTGAGCGTGGGCGGCGGGGCTTCTCCCCGGACGCCTTCGACGCGCACCCGGTCGGGCCCGTCCTGCCGCAACCGCACGGTGTCGAGGCGCGCGGTGACGTCCGGCCCGGCGTACCGGGCCCCGCCGGTCTCGTACAGCAGTTGCGCGGTGACCGTGCCGACGTCGACGAAGCCGCCGGTTCCGGGGTGCTTGGTGATGACGCTGCTGCCGTCGGCGTGGATCTCGGCGAGCGGGAATCCGGGCCGCCGGAGGTCACCGGGGCGGCGCTCGCCGAAGAAGGCGTAGTTCCCGCCGGTCGCCTGTGTCCCGCACTCCAGCACGTGGCCGGCGACGACGGCCCCCGCGAGCCGGTCGTACTCCGTCGGTGCCCAGCCGAAGTGCGCGGCGGCGGGCCCGGTGACGAGGGCCGCGTCGGTGACCCGCCCGGTGACGACCACGTCGGCGCCCGCGCGGAGGCACTCCGCGATCCCGGAGCCGCCGAGGTAGGCGTGGGCGGCGAGGCTGCCGGGGTACCGCGCGGTGAGGTCGTCGCCCTCGACGTGGGCGACCCGTACGGGGATGCCGAGCCGGTCGGCGAGGGCGCGTACGGCGTCGGCGAGCCCGGCGGGGTTCAGCCCGCCGGCGTTGGTGACGATCCTGACGCCCCGCTCGTGGGCGAGCCCGAGGGTCTCCTCCAGTTGCCGCGGGAAGGTGCGGGCGTACCCGGCGGAGGGGTCCTTCAGCCGGTCGCGGGCGAGGATGAGCATGGTCAGCTCGGCGAGGTAGTCGCCGGTGAGGACGTCGACCTCGCCGCCGGCGAGCATCTCGCGCGGGGCGTCGAAGCGGTCGCCGTAGAAGCCGGAGAAGTTCCCGACGCGCAGGGTCACCGGGTGCCCTCCTTCGACGGGCGTCCACCGCCGGGGGGCCCGGCGAAGGCCTGGGCGATGTCCAGCCAGCGGTCGGCGTCGGGGCCGTCGGCGGTGAGGGCGAGGTCCGCGCGGTGGGCGCGCTGGGTGACGAGGAGGCAGAAGTCGAGCGCGGGGCCGGTGACCCGCTGGGGCGCGTCCTCGGGACCGTACGCCCACACCTCGCCCCCCGGCCCGACGAGCTCGACCCGGAAGGGATCGGCCGGCGGGGTGAGCCCGTGCGCCCCATGGGCGAAGTCCCGCGTCCGCACCCCGAGCCAGGCCACATGCCTGAGCCGGTCGCTGGGTGGCCGCATCACACCGATCGTGTCGGCCACGTCCTGTCCGTGGGCCCAGGTCTCCATGAGACGGGCGGTGGCCATGGAGGCGGCGGACATGGGCGGCCCGTACCAGGGGAACCGCGCCCCGGCCGGCGCCTCCCGCAGCGCCTTCTCCAGCGCCGCGCGTCCCTCCCGCCACCGCGCGAGCAGTTCGGCGGGCGCGGACCTGGCGTACTCCTCGGCACCCTCGTCCACGAAGGTGTGCGGTGCGGCGAGGGCCTTCTCCACCAGCGCCCGGAACCCGTCCGGGTCGGTGACGGCGAGCAGCGCGGAGCGGTCGGTCCAGGCGAGGTGGGCGATCTGATGGGCCAGGGTCCAGCCGGCGGCGGGCGTCTGCAGCGCCCACTGCCCGGTGTCGAGTCCGGCCACCAGCCGGTCGAGGTCGTCGCTCTCCTCACGCAGATCGTCGATCACGGGCGTCGGATCGGACACGAGGCGCTCCCCTCGGGACACGGACACGGCGGTATGCGGCACGGTTGCGTGGAGCATCGCAGCGGGGTCTTAAACAAGCAAGCATGCTTGCATGAATTTTCCGGCCGACCGAACACCGGCCGCCCTCTCCCACCGAGCCGTCAGGCGAGAGGATCGGGCGTGACCTGCCAGATGGTGACCAGCTCCGAACGTGGCGTGATCATGTAGACGAAGAATCCGCCGGAGACGAAGGCGTGCTTCGCCCCTTCGTCCATTCCCTGGTACGCGGGCCCGTGAAGGTAGAGCGCTTCCGCCGCTCTGACCAGTTCGTCAGCCGCCTTCTTCACCTCGACAAGGAATTCCGTCGGAGCACCGTCCGCGACGGTCTCCTCGTCGGGGACGTATTCCCAACGCCAGGTCACTCCGCGTGCACCGCCTTGGCGGCGGCGCGGTACAGGGAACTCGCCGTTGCCAGATGTGTGCGTGCCTCGTCCGCCGTAGTGGCGATCCGGGCGAGGTACTCGGCGCGGTGGTAGGCCTGGGCCATGGCCGGGTGTCGCTCGATCTCGATCAGAGCGGCCCAATGACTGAGGTAAGCATGCACCGGCTTGAGCGAACCGTGCTCCACTGCCTCCGCGAGCGCTTGATCCTTCGCCTGGTCGTACGCCGCCAGGAGGCCGGGAGCGACGACCGTGCAGGCGGCCCGCAGGGCACCCGGTGTCCGCTCGGGACGAGGGATCAGTGGACGATCACCGGCGGTCTCATTGTGCTGCACACTCATGGCGGTGTTCCCTTCGTGTCTCCGGAGACGTGCCGGTCACGCAACGAGGCCGGTTGCTTCGAGAGACGAGAGCGACTCTAGCCCTGACGCGCCTCGCCGCGCCCGGCGTTCGTCAGGAGACAGCCCCCGCCCCCTTCGCCCTCCCCCGCCCCACCTGCGTCCGCACCGCCCCCATGCTCGCCGCGATGACCAGGGCGATGGCGGCGGCCTCGGCGGTGGAGAGGGCCTGGTCGAGGATGAGGAAGCCGGCGGCCGCGGCGAGGGCCGGTTCCAGGCTCATCAGGATCGCGAAGGTGGAGGCGGGCAGGCGGCGCAGGGCGAGGAGTTCGAGGGTGTACGGGAGGACGGAGGACAGCACCGCGACCGCCGCGCCCAGGCCGAGAACCGTCGGGTCGAGGAGCTTCGTACCGGACTCGACGACACCCAGCGGCAGGAAGAGGACCGCCGCCACGGCCATGGCGAGGGCGAGACCGTCCGCCTGGGGGAAGCGGCGCCCCGTACGCGCACTGAAGACGATGTACGCCGCCCACATGGCGCCGGCGCCCAGTGCGAAGACCACACCGAGCGGGTCGAGGCTGCTGAAGCCGCCGCCACCCAGGAGGAACACACCGGCGAGGGCCAGGGCGGCCCACACGAGGTTGACCGCCCGCCGAGAGGCCAGCACGGACAGCGTGAGCGGGCCGAGGACCTCCAGCGTGACCGCCGGGCCCAGCGGGATGCGGGCGACGGACTGGTAGAACAGCCCGTTCATCGCCGCCATGGCGACGCCGAAGACGATCACCGTGCCCCAGTCGGCGCGCGCGTGTCCGCGCAGCTTCGGCCGGCACAGCACCATCAGCACGAGCGCCGCCACCAGCAGCCGCAGCGTCACGACCCCGAGCGCACCGGCCCGCGGCATCAGCGTCACGGCCAGCGCCCCGCCGAACTGCACGGAGACCCCACCGGCGAGGACCAGCCCGACCGGCCCGAGGGAACCCCGTCCGCGCGGGGCGCCGGCCGGGGTGGGCGCGTGGCCGTGTTGTCCCGTCCCTGCTGTGGTGGACGGGGTGGCGGCGCTGGGGGTGGTCACGGAGCCTTCCAGGGACGTCGGAGCGGACACTTGCCTGTACCGAGTGTGCATCCTGGTGAACTCTCCAGTCCATAGTATTGGACTGAGTCAGCACCGTGGAGCACTTACATACCTGACCATGCGGTCCCCGCACCGCTCAGGTCAACTCCGTTCACTCCATGGACCCGGCGGGTACCGTTCCCACTGGTGATCACCCGCGTCCGCCCCCACACCGTCCGAGGTCCCGTGCGCCGACTCATTGCCCGTCTCTGGCGACTCCTGCGCCCCCTGCAGAGCCGCATCATGTGGTTGCTGCACGCCAAGTTCGTGGTGGGCGTGACCGGCGTGGTGCGCGACGACGAGGGGCGGGTGCTGCTGCTCCGGCACCGGATGTGGCCGCCGGGCCGTCAGTGGGGTCTGCCGAGCGGTTTCGCCCGCAAGGGCGAGGACTTCCGGGCGACGGTGGTGCGCGAGGTCAAGGAGGAGACGAACCTCGACGTGGAGGTGGGCCGCCTGGTCATGCTGAACAGCGGCCTGCGGACCCGCATGGAGGTGGCCTACGAGGCCCGCCTGCTGGGCGGCGAACTGCGCCTGGACCCCTTCGAGATCCTGGAGGCCCGCTGGTGCCGGCCGGACGGCCTCCCGGAGGGCGTCCAGCCGGTGTGCCACCCGCTGGTGCGGGGCGAGACGGCTCCCTGAGGGCGCCGGCCCGTACGCGCGGACCTTACGTCCCGGGCCGCTCGGCGACGAAGGAGCCGAGGCCGGGTTCCGTGTAGGTCAGTCCTTCCTCACGCAACGCCCGGAGCACCTTGTGTGCTGTCGCGTTGGCGATCCCGAACTCCGCCGTGAGTTGCACGACGGAGGGGACGCGCGTACGCGGCGGGTAGGTGCCGTCGGCGATGCGACCACGCACCACCTCGGCAACCTGGCGCCAGCGGGGGATGTCCGGAGCGAACTCGATCACCGATTCAGGATGAGCATACTTAGCGCGATAGGCGATCCATGGCACCCCTAGCATGCCTAGAATGCCTCACAGAAGGCCCCCGCGACGGATGCCGCCGTCCGGGGGCGTGGCCACCAGTGAGTACTGATCGGAGCTGATGACATGACCGACCCTATCGGCCGCCTCATCACATGGGTGAGCGTGCTGCTCCGCCCGCGCGGGATGCACCGCCGTACCGGCCCCCACGCGGTTTTCGCGCCCGTGTCGTTCCCGCCTCCTCCGGCGGCGACCCGGCGGTCCCGCCCCTCCCACCGCAGCCCCTACGGCCTGCCCTCCGTACTGGACGGAGCCGAGACCGTCGCCGTACGCCCGTACGTCACCGCGTCCTGGTTCCGGGAGAGGCAGGCGGCATGAGGGAACCGCGCGAGCCGCGTCTGCTGCCCTGGACCGGGGACGGGGGCAAGGCCTGCCATCTGATCGGCGACGGTCACGGCGGACCCGTCTCCCGGCTGGCCGACACCACCGAGGCCGTGCAGCTCGGGATGGGCCGGGAGCTGCTCGCCCACGCCCGGGAACTCCTCCCGGGCGCACCGCGCGGTGAACTCCGCCATCTCGCCGAGTGCCTCACCGACGCCCTCGCCGACGCGCTGCGGGTGGCGGAGAACCGGGGACGGAGGCTGGGGAGGCTCAATTGAGCGCGTCAAGGACACCGAGGCGGCGACTGCTCACCTATTTCTCCAGAGCAGCCGCCAGGACCTCCGCCAGGTGCCGTCCCCGTACGCCCGCCAGTTGCTCCAGCTGCGTCCGGCAGGAGAAGCCGTCGGCCAGGACCACCGCGTCCTCCGGGGCCTCGCGCACCGACGGGAGGAGCCGGTCCTCCGCGCAGGCCCTGGAGACCTCGTAGTGGCCCTCCTCGAAGCCGAAGTTGCCCGCCAGGCCGCAGCAGCCGCCGGCCAGTTCACCGGTGAGGCCGGCCGCCGCGCGGAGTCGGCGGTCGGGGTCCTCGCCCAGGACCGCGTGCTGGTGGCAGTGGGTCTGGCCGGTGACCGGGCGGTTCAGCGCGGGTGGGGTCCAGTCCGGGGCGTGCCGCTCCAGCGTCTCCGCGAAGGTCAGTACGCGTGCGGCGAGCCGCGCCGCGCGGGGGTCGTCGTGGAGGAGTTCCGGCGCGTCCGTGCGCAGGGCCGCCGCGCAGCTCGGTTCCAGGACGACCAGGGGCGCGTCCGTGGCCAGGACCGGTTCCAGGAGGTCGAGGGTGCGGCGCAACACCGCGCGGGCGCGGTCCAGCTGGCCCGTGGAGATGTACGTCAGGCCGCAGCAGACCCGGCCCCTGCGGGCCGTCAGCAGGGACAGGGCCGAGCGGCTGCGGGCGTCGCCCACCGGGCGGCTCCCCGGCCGCAGTGTGGGCGGCAGCGCCACCCGCAGGCCCGCCGCCTCCAGCACGCGTACCGCCGCACGGCCCACCGACGGCGACAGGTGCTCGGTGAACGTGTCCGGCCAGAGGACCACCAGTTTTCCCTCACCGGAGGGCCCTCCCCGCCTCCGCCACCACCGCGTGAACGTCTCCCCCGCCACCCGGGGGATCTCCCGCTCCCGCGCGATCCCGCCCAGCCGTTTCGCCGCGCTCGCGAGCGGGCCCACCGACGCCAGGGCGTTCACCGCCCCCGCGGCCCGCGTCCGCGCGACCCAGCCCAGCCACACCGGCAGCCACCCCATCGCGTAGTGCGCGGCCGGGCGGCGACGGCCCGCGTAGTGGTGGTGCAGGAACTCCGCCTTGTACGTGGCCATGTCGACCTCGACCGGGCAGTCGGACCGGCAGCCCTTGCAGGACAGGCACAGGTCCAGCGCGTCCCGCACCTCCGTGGAGCGCCAGCCGTCGGTCACCAGCTCACCCGCGAGCATCTCGTGCAGCAGGCGGGCGCGCCCCCGCGTGGAGTGCTGTTCCTCGCCCGTCGCGCGGAACGACGGGCACATCACCGCCGGCCCCGACACGGACGTCGTACGGCACTTGGCGACGCCCACGCAGCGTCGTACCGCCGCCGGGAAGTCACCGCCGTCGGCGGGGTAGCCGAAGGCGACGTCGACCGGTTCGCGCGGGAGGACGGAGAAGCGGAGGCCGGCGTCCAGCGGCGCGGGGCGGACCAGCATGCCGGGGTTGAGGAGGTCGTCCGGGTCCCAGACGGCCTTCACGCGTTCGAAGAGGGCGACCGTGTCCGCGCCGTACATGCGCGGGAGGAGCTCCGCGCGGGCCCGGCCGTCGCCGTGCTCGCCGGAGAGCGAGCCGCCGTGCGCCACGACCAGGTCGGCCAGGTCCTCCGAGAAGCGCCGGAAGCGGGCGATGCCCGGCCCGGTCAGCAGGTCGAAGTCGATACGGACGTGGATGCAGCCGTCCCCGAAGTGCCCGTACGGGGTGCCGCGCAGCCCGTGGTCCGCCATGAGGGACCGGAAGTCCCACAGGTAGGCGCCGAGCCGGGCGGGCGGCACCGCGCAGTCCTCCCAGCCGGGCCAGGCCTCCGTCCCGTCCGGCATGCGCGTCGCCGTACCGCTCGCGTCCTCCCTGATGCGCCACAGCGCGCGCTGCCGCGCCGGGTCGGTGACCACCAGGGCGTCCGTGACGTCCGCCGCGCGGACGATCGTCTCCGCACGCGCGCGTGCCTCCGCCTCCGTGTCCCCGCCGGTCTCCACGAACAGCCAGGCGCCCCCGCGCGGAAGGTCCGCCGCGGACGGCACGAGGTCCGCCGCCATGCCCTCCACGGTCAGCGGGCCGTGCTCCAGCAGCCCCGCCGCCGCCTCCGCGGCCCCGCCCTCGTCCGCGTACGCCAGCACGGCGAGCGCACGCGCGCGTGGAGCCCGTACGAGATCCACGACCGCCTCCGTGAGCACGCCCAGGGTGCCCTCCGAGCCGCAGAGGGAGCGGGCGACGTCCGCACCCTTCTCGGGCAGCAGGGCGTCCACGGCGTATCCGGAGATACGGCGGGGGAGGTCGGGGAAAGCCGTGCGCAGGCGGGCCAGTTCGCCGTCCACCAGGTCCCGCAGCCCGGCCGGGGCGCCCGCCCACGCCCGTCCCGGCCGCAGCCGGTCCCCGCGCGGGGTGACGACCGCGAGCTCTCGCACACTGTCGGCCGTCGTGCCCCAGGCCACCGAGTGGGAGCCGCAGGAGTTGTTGCCGATCATGCCGCCGAGCGTGCAGCGGCTGTGGGTGGAGGGGTCCGGGCCGAAGCGCAGGCCGTGCGGGGCGGCGGCCTCCTGGAGGCGGTCGAGGACGAGGCCCGGCTGGACGACGGCCGTGCGCGCCTCGGGGTCGAGGGAGAGCAGGCGGTTCATGTGGCGGGTGAAGTCGAGCACCACACCGGTGCCGGTCGCCTGCCCCGCGATCGACGTGCCGCCGCCGCGCGGCACCACGGGGACGCCGTACGTCCGGCACACCGACAGCGCCGCCGCCACGTCGTCGGCGTCCCGCGGGGCCACCACACCGAGCGGTACCCGGCGGTAGTTGGAGGCGTCCATCGTGGTCAGCGCGCGTGCGGTCACGGTGAAGTCGACCTCGCCGCGCACGGCCGTCCGCAGTCCGGCCAGCAGTTCCCGGTGATCCGTCATGCCCTCAGGATGCCTCCGCGAAGGCCGGGCGCGGGCGACGGCGCCCGCATGTCCCACGGCGCCGCGGAAGCCCCCGACGCACGCCCGGGATGGGGTGATTGACGAAAACGGAAGCGGAATCTTCCCAAGTCGAACACGAACTCTCATATAGTGACCGCGAGTTGCGCGCAGTTGTCGGCCTCGTTCGAAAGTGACCCCGAAAACCGAGTCCGGCATTCCCGTGAAACCGCCCGAGGGCCGCGCAGACACGACGACGCACGCCCGCGGACCGACCGAGGACCCGAACGAGGACCCTGATTGATGACCTCCCCCCTGCTCCCCGGCGACCGTCCCACCCCCCGCAGCATGCTGCCCGTTCCCGTGCTCACCGCGGCAGTCGCCGCGACCGGGGTCCTCGCCGCCCTCTTCCTCGTCCCGGACGACGCGATCGGCTCCGTCGTCGTGGTCGGGACGATCGCCGCCGTGCTGCTGTGCGCGGCGGCCACGGTGGCCACGTACGCCGTCCTGTCGGCGCGGGCCGCCCGGGCACGGCTGGACGCCGTCACCCAGGACGTCGGCCGGCTGCTCCAGGAACGCGCCCGGCTGGCGGAGGAGTCCCGCCGCCAGCACGAGCGGCTGACCGGTGAACTCACCCGTGAACGCGCCCGGTTGTCCGCCGAACTGGACCAGGAGCGCAACCACCTCGCCGAGACCCTGGCCGCGGAGCGCGACCGTCTCGCCGAGACCCTGGCCGCGGAGCGCGACCGTCTCACCGAGCAGCACGCCGCCGACACCGCCCGCCTGACGCGGGAGCACGCCGACGAGCGGGCCCGGCTCACGGACGACCACACCGCCGTACTGAAGCGGCTCGCCGAGGAACACGCCGGGAAACTGCGCCTCATCACCGAGGAACACGGCGCCCACACCGCCCGGTCGGCCCGCGACCACGCGGAGGAGCGCGACCGGCTGGCCGAGGAGCGGGACCGGATCAGGGCCGACCGGGACCGGCTCACCGCGGAGAACGCGCGGCTGACCACCCGGCTGCGCGAGGCCGACGGCGCCCGGGCCGCCGCGCTGTCCGCGACCGCCAACGCGGCCGGACGCATGCAGGCCCTGGCCACCGGCATGCTCGCCGACCTGCGCGCGATGGAGGAGAAGCACCACGACGAGGAGGTCCTCGCCGACCTGCTCCACCTCGACCACCGCACCGCGCAGGCGGGCAGGCTCGCCGACTCCGTCGCCGTCCTCACCGGCGCCCGCTCCGGCCGCCGCTGGGCCCGGCCCATCGCCATGGAGTCCATCCTGCGCGGCGCCATGGGCCGGATCAGCGGCTACCAGCGCGTCAGGGTCCACTCCGCCAGCGACACCGCGGTCGCCGGGCACGCCGCCGAGGGCGTCATGCACGCGCTCGCCGAACTCCTCGACAACGCAGCGAACTTCTCGCCGCCGACCGCCGAGGTCCACGTGTACGTCGAGGAGGTCCCGGCCGGGGTCATCGTCTCCGTCGAGGACAGCGGGCTCGTCATGGGCGAGGCGCAGCTGCGTCGCGCCGAGCGCGCGGTCTCCGGCGAGTCCGCCGAACTCGGGGGCCTCACCGGCACCCGGCTCGGGCTCGGCGTGGTCGGCCGGCTGGCCCGGCGGTACGGGCTCCGGGTCTCCTACCGGCCCTCGGCCCGCGGCGGCACGGGCGTCCTGATGCTCGTCCCGCAGGACATCCTCGTACCGCCGGACGGGCCCACGGCCCCGTCGGCGGGCACCCCGACGACCGGCATCGCCGCCGCGCCGACGGCCCGCACGACGACACCGGCCACCGCTCCGTCCGCCACCGCCACCCCGGCGACGGGCACCGCGCCGACGGCCCGCAGCGCCACCCCGGCCGGCACACCGTCCGTCCCCGCCACCCCGGCCGGCCTCACCGAAACGCCGGAGCACGTCCTGCCCCAGCGCCGGAGCGACCGCCCGAAGACCGACCCGGCCTCCACCACCGACCGGCCGGAATCGGAGACGAGCCACGTCACCGCGCACGACGGCGACACCGCGGGCGGCAGCAGGGGCGACGGCGGCACCGGCACCGCCGCGGCGGACCGGACGACACCCTCCGGGAGCACCCGTCCCGCCCCCTCCTACGCGGCCTCCCGCGCGGGCGCCGACCTCGACCCCGACCCGGTGCCGACACACGAGTCCCCGGACCGGACCGCCGACGCCCCGCCCCTCGTGCTGCCCCGCCGCCGCCGGGGCCGGACCCTCGCCGAGGCGGAGCGCACGCGTCCGGGCGGACGTGGCACCACGCCCCGGCCCGCCCCGACCGCCGAGGAGACCAAGGCGCGCACCGCCCGCTTCAGCAGCTTCCGCCAGGCCGTACGCCCGCCCACCCCGGACGACACGGCCGACCCGGACACCGGCACCACCGCCGACCCGACCCCTGAAGCACACCCCACCCCCGCTACCCCGGAAGGCGACACCACCTCATGACCGGCACGACGACCGCCGACGAGAAGCTCACCTGGCTGATAGAGGGCCTGCTGGAGCGCACGCCGGGCGCACGGCACGCGCTCGTGCTCTCCCGTGACGGCCTGAAACTGTGCCGCACCCCGGAGCTGTCCGCCGACCAGGCCGACCAGCTCGCCGCGATCGCCGCCGGCATCCAGTCGCTGTCGCACGGCGCCTCCGTCGAGTTCGGCGACGGCAGCGGCGGCGTGCGCTCGGCGATGACCGAGTTCTACGGCGGTGTGCTGTTCATCGTGGAGGCCGGCGAGGGCGCGCACCTGGCCGTGATCACCACCGAGGACGCGGACGCCGGGCTCATCGGTCACAACATGAGCGAGCTCGTGGAGCAGCTCGGCGAGCACCTGACCGCGCAACCGCGCACCTCATGAGCAGGCCCGGCAGGGACGACTCCCCCGACCGGCTCTACACCCTCACCGGGGGGCGCAGCCGGTCCGGTCCCGACAACCCCTTCGACCTGGTGACCCTGGTCGTCGCCGAGTGCGATCCGGTGCCCGGCATGCAGTCCGAGCACGCGGCGATCCTGCGGCTGACCGAACGCCCCACGGCGGTCGTGGAGATCGCGGCCGAGCTGAAGCTGCCCGTGAGCATCACCCGGATCCTGCTCTCCGACCTACAGGCGGCGGGCCGGGTCAGCGCCCGTCACCCCCGCAAGGCCGCCGTACCCGACCCCGACATCCTGGAGCAGGTGCTCGTTGGACTCCGCAACCTCTGAGACGCGTACGCCGCTGGGCGCGTCGGCCGACAACGGCCTGAAGATCGTGGTCGTGGGCGGCTTCGGCGCCGGCAAGACGACGATGGTCCGCTCGGTCAGCGAGATCCGTCCCCTCAACACCGAGGAGACGATGACCCAGGCCGGGGAGGCCGTCGACGACACCAGCGGGGTGAGCGGCAAGACCGCGACCACCGTCGCCTTCGACTTCGGCCGCATCACCCTCGACACCCACAACGTGCTGTACCTGTTCGGGGCGCCCGGACAGGAGCGCTTCTGGTTCCTGTGGGACCGGCTGTTCTCCGGCACGCTCGGCGCCGTCGTGCTGGTCGACACCCGGCGCATCGACGACTCCTGGTACGCCATCGACCGCCTGGAGAAGCACGGCACGCCGTTCATCGTGGCGTGCAACGACTTCGGCGGCGCCACCTTCACCCCCCAGCAGATCCGCGAGGCCCTCGACCTCGATCCGCACGTGCCGCTGGTCAACTGCGACGCGCGCTCCCGGGAGTCCAGCAAGATCGTGCTGATCACACTGGTGGAGCACATCCAGGCCCTGTACGCCGACCCGGCCCGAGCCCCCCGTCAGGAGCTGGTGTGAGTCCCGCCTCCGTCCCCAAGGCCGTCCGTTTCCAGGGGTCCCTGCTCCAGGACGACCCGTCCCGCGTGTACCGGGAGATGCGGCGCGAGCACGGCAGCGTCGTCCCGGTGGTGCTGGACGGGGACGCGCCGGCGTGGCTGGTGCTCGGCTACCGCGAGCTGCACCAGATCACCGGCGACCCGGTGCTGTTCAGCCGCGACTCCGACCTGTGGAACCAGTGGGAGAACATCCCCGACGACTGGCCGCTGCTGCCGATGATCGGCCGCAGGCAGCCGTCGATCCTCTACACCGTCGGCGAGCGGCACCGCGAGCGGGCCGGGATGCTGGGGAACGCGCTGGAGGCGGTCGACCCGTTCGAACTGCGCGGGTACGCCGAGAAGTTCGCGGACGAGCTGATCGACGGCATCTGCCCCAAGGGCACCGCCGACCTGATCGGCGAGTTCGCGATGCTGCTGCCGGTGCGGGTGCTGGCCCGGCTCTTCGGCTTCTCCGACGAGGAGGGCCCGGCCCTGGTCACCGCCCTCAACGACATGATCGACGGGCGGGAGCGGGCCCTCGCGGGCCAGAGCCACCTGTTCACGTCGATGACGGAGCTGGTGACCGCCCGCAAGAGCGCGCCCGCCGAGGACGTCGCGTCCCGGATGCTCGCCGACCCCTCCGGCTTCACCGAGGAGGAGATCCTCCAGGACCTGATGGTGATGCTGGCGGCCGGGCACCAGCCGACCGCCGACTGGATCGGCAACTCGCTGCACCTGATGCTCACCGACAGCCGCTTCGCGGCCTCCCTGTTCGGGGGCCGCAACAGCATCGCCGAGGCGATGAACGAGGTGCTGTGGGAGGACACGCCGTCCCAGGTCGTCGCCGCGCGCTGGGCGTCCCGTGACACCCAGCTCGGCGGTCGCCGCGTCCGCGCCGGCGACATGCTGCTGCTCGGCCTGCAGGGCGCCAACTCCGACCCGCAGGTGCGGACCGACGGCTCGGCGCTGACCGGCGGCAACAGCGCGCACTTCTCCTTCGGTCACGGGGAGCACCGCTGCCCGTTCCCGGCGCAGGAGATCGCCGAGGTGATCGCCCGGACCGGCATCGAGGTCGTACTGGACCGGCTGCCGGACATCGACCTCGCGGTGCCGGCCTCGAAGCTGGCCCGCCGCCCGTCGCCGTGGCTGCGCGGACTGTCCGAACTCCCGGTCACGTTCACACCCACTCCCGCCCTTGGAGGCTCGCTCGCATGACGGCTGGTACGGACACCACGACGACCGACACCGGACAGACCCGTATCCCCCTCGACCCCTTCGTCTCCGACCTGGACGGGGAGAGCGCGGCGCTGCGGGCCGCCGGGCCGCTGGCCGCCGTGACGCTGCCGGGTGGTGTGCCGGTGTGGGCGGTCACCCACCACGCCGAGGCGAAGAGGCTGCTCACCGACCCGCGCGTGGTGAAGGACATCAACGTCTGGACCGCCTGGCAGCGCGGCGAGATCGCCCCCGACTGGCCGCTGATCGGGCTGGCCAACCCGCCCCGCTCCATGCTCACCGTGGACGGCTCCGACCACCGCCGGCTGCGCACGCTGGTCGCGCAGGCGCTCACGCCGCGCCGGGTGGAGCGGATGCGGGAGCGGATCACGGAGCTGACCGAGGGCCTGCTGGACCAGGTGGCCGCGCAACCCGGCGACACGGTGGACCTGAAGGCGGCGTTCGCCTACCCGCTGCCGATGTACGTCATCGCCGACCTGATGGGGCTTGCGGAGGAGCGGCTGCCGCGGCTGAAGGAGCTCTTCGAGAAGTTCTTCTCCACGCAGACCCCGCCCGAGGAGGTCATCGCGACGCTGACCGAGCTGGCCGGGATCATGGCCGAGACGGTGGCGCACAAGCGCGAGAACCCGGGCGACGACCTGACCTCCGCGCTCATCCAGGCGTCGGAGGACGGCGACAGCCTCACCGACGAGGAGATCGTCGCCACGCTCCAGCTGATGGTGGCGGCCGGCCACGAGACGACGATCTCCCTCATCGTCAACGCGGTGGCCAACCTGTCCCTCCACCCCGAGCAGCGGGAACTGGTGCTGTCCGGTGAGGCGGACTGGTCGGCGGTGGTCGAGGAGACGCTGCGGTACGCCACGCCGACGTCCCACGTGCTGATCCGGTTCGCGACCGAGGACATACCGGTGGGCGACAAGGTCCTCCCGGCGGGTGACGCGCTGATCGTGTCGTACGCCGCGATCGGCCGCGACGAGCAGGCGCACGGCCCGACGGCCGGCGACTTCGACATCACCCGCGAGATCACCAACCGGCACATCTCCTTCGGCCACGGCCCGCACGTGTGCCCCGGCGCGGCCCTGTCCCGCCTGGAGGCGGGCGTGGCCCTCCCGGCCCTGTACGCCCGCTTCCCGAAGCTGGACCTGGCGGTCCCGGCGAGCGAACTGCGCAACAAGCCGGTGGTCACCCAGAACGACCTGTTCGAGCTCCCGGTGAAGCTCGGCGGGTGAACGACGCGGGTGGTGGACGGACCTCCCCCCGGTCCGCCCACCACCCGTCCCCCTTCCGTCCCGGCGCCAGTCTCACTCCCGTCCCCCCGCTCGTCTCAGCGGACGGACGATGTTTCGCCGGGGTTTCCCGCAGCCGCTAGGCTCCGGTCGTGGCTGAGATCCGGATTCCTGCTGACATCAAGCCCGCCGACGGTCGTTTCGGTGCGGGTCCCTCCAAGGTGCGGACGGAGGCGCTGGACGCCCTGGCCGCGACCGGCACGTCCCTGCTCGGCACCTCCCACCGCCAGGCCCCGGTGAAGAACCTGGTCGGCAAGGTGCGCGAGGGCATCCGCGAGCTGTTCCAGCTCCCCGACGGCTACGAGGTCGTCCTCGGCAACGGCGGCTCCACCGCGTTCTGGGACGTCGCGACCCACGGCCTGATCGAGAACAAGTCGCAGCACCTCACCTTCGGCGAGTTCAGCTCCAAGTTCGCCAAGGCGTCGAAGCTCGCCCCCTGGCTCGCCGACCCCACGGTCATCTCCGCCGACCCGGGCACGCACCCCGAGGCCGCCGCCGAGGCGGGCGTGGACGTCTACGCCTTCACCCACAACGAGACCTCCACCGGCGTCGCCATGCCGGTCAAGCGCGTCGCCGGCGCCGACGAGGGCTCCCTCGTCCTGGTGGACGCCACCTCCGGCGCGGGCGGCCTCCCGGTCGACATCGCCGAGACGGACGTCTACTACTTCGCCCCGCAGAAGTCCTTCGCCTCCGACGGCGGCCTGTGGATCGGCGTGTTCTCCCCGGCCGCGATCGAGCGCGCCGAGCGGATCCACGCCTCCGGCCGCCACGTCCCGGAGTTCTTCAGTCTCCCCACGGCGATCGACAACTCCCGCAAGAACCAGACGTACAACACCCCGGCGCTGGCCACCCTGTTCCTGCTCAACGAGCAGCTGGAGTGGATCAACGGCCAGGGCGGCCTCGCCTGGTCCGCGGCCCGTACGAAGGACTCCTCGACCCGCCTGTACACCTGGGCGGACGAGTCCAAGCACGCCACCCCGTTCGTCACCGACCCGGCCAAGCGCTCCCAGGTCATCGGCACGATCGACTTCACGGACGAGGTCGACGCCGCCGCCGTCGCCAAGGCCCTGCGCGCCAACGGCATCGTCGACACCGAGCCCTACCGCAAGCTCGGCCGCAACCAGCTCCGCGTCGCGATGTTCCCGGCGATCGACCCGGCGGACGTCGAGGCCCTGACGAAGTGCGTGGACTACGTCATCGAGCAGCTGTAGTCACGCCTCGCACGACACGGAAGAGGGTGCCCGGCGAACCGGGCGCCCTCTTCCGTCGTCTCACCCGCGGTGCGCCGCGCGCCAGGCCTCCGCCAGCGCGTCGTACCGCCGGCGCTGCTCCTCACGCGCGTCCCGCGCCTCTTCGGTGGCGGGGTCGAGGAGGTACCCCAACGGCCGGGGGCGGCGCCGGAAACCGATGGACCCGCACAGGGCCGTGATCTTCTCGTTGGCCCGGTCCCACTCCTCCGCCGACAGCCGGCGCCCCTCGTCGCCGACCACGGGTGCCGTCGTCGCGGCGGCCACCGCGCCGCACCCGGCGCCCAGGGTCCACAGCGCCCGGGAGGCGAGCACGGGGCCCAGGCCGACCCCGCGCCACTCCGGGTCCAGCCGAACGTCCCACAGGACGAGCAGGTCGCCGTCGGCGGACGTCACGCTGTCCCGGAACTCCTGCCGGTAGCCGCCCCGCCCGAGGTCGTAGCAGCCCATGACCACGTGGAAGAGACCGCGGTCGTACCCCTCCGCGTCCCCACAGGGGGACGGGCTGAACCGCTCGTCCTGCCGCAGCCGGAAGAGGGTCAGGGAGCCGACGACACCGCCGACGGTGCGGTTCCGGAACCGCTCCACCCGCACGGACACGCTCCACTCGTCGAGACCGTCCTGGTCCTCGACGCCGCTCAGCGGCTGCCGCTGGTGGTACTCCAGCGACAACCGCCACGGGTCACCGGGCAGTTCCTCGATCGGACGTCCGTACGGTTCCATGTGACCGCATGCTGGCCGCGGCCGCCCCTCACCTACTGAGCCGCTGGAACCTGCGTACCGCGAGCGGCAGGAAGACCGCCGTCAGGATCACCGGCCACACCCCCGCCATCAGCAGCGCGTGCTGCTCGACCCAGGAGTCGCCGCCGCCGACCGGCGTGCCGAACAGATCGCGGGCCGCGGCGGCCGTGGAGGAGATCGGGTTCCAGGCCGCCACCCAGCCCAGCCAGTTGGGCATGAGCTGCGGGGCGACGAAGATGCTGGAGATCATCGTCAACGGGAACGCGACCGCGAACAGCCCGCCCGCCGCCTCCGGGTTGGGCACCAGCAGCCCCAGCCAGACCCCGGTCCAGATCAGCGCGAACCGCAGCCACAGCAGCAGCCCGAACGCCGCCAGGAAGCCCCAGCCGCCGTCCGGCCGCCAGCCCATGGCCAGCGCGGTCAGCATCATGATGGCCAGCTCCGCGCAGGCGACGACCAGATCGGTCACCCCGCGCCCGGCCACCACCGCGGACGACGCCATCGGCATGGAGCGGAACCGGTCGATGACCCCCTTGGTGGAGTCGTACACCACCACGGTCGCCGTGTTGATGAAGCCGAACGCCATGGTCATCACGAACATGCCCGGCATCAGGAAGTCCTTGTAGTCCCCACCGCCGGGCACGGTCATCGCGCTGCCGAAGACATAGCCGTAGAGGAGGACCGACAGGATCGGAAAGCCGAGCTGCCAGGCGATGTTGACGGGCTGACGCCGGTAGTGGGTGAGGCCGCGGCGGACGATGTTCCAGCAGTCCGCGAGCATCCAGTACGTACGGCCGTGCTCGGCCGGTCCGGTCAGTTCGGCCGTGCTCATGCCGCCGCCTCCTTCTCCGCGCGGTGTCCGGTCAGGCGCAGGAACACGTCGTCGAGGCTGGGCCTGCGCAGTCCGAGGTCCTCCACCCGTACGCCCTCGTCCTGGAGGGTGCGCGCCACCTCGGTGAGCGCGGCCACCCGGTCGGTCACGGGCGCGTGCACCCGCAACTCGGTTTCGTCCGACTCGGGTTCGCCCTCGGCGACCCGCGCGACGACCTTCACCGCGCGCGGGATGTCGGAGCGCTCGGCGACCACGACCTCGACGCGGTCGCCGCCGACCAGGTTCTTCAGCCCGTCCGGGCTGTCGTCGGCGATGGCCCGCCCCTGGTCGATGACGGTGATCCGGGAGGCCAGCCTGTCGGCCTCCTCCAGGTACTGCGTGGTCAGCAGCACGGTCGTACCGTCCGCCACCAACGCCCGCACCGAATCCCAGACCTCGCCGCGGCTACGGGGGTCGAGTCCCGTGGTCGGCTCGTCCAGGAAGAGCACGGCCGGGGCGAGGATCATCGAGGCGGCGAGGTCGAGGCGCCGGCGCATGCCGCCGCTGTAACCGCCCACACCCTTGTCGGCGGCGTCGGTCAGGTCGAACCGCGCCAGCAGCTCGACCGCACGCGCCGCGGCCCGTTTGCCGCCGAGGTGGAACAGCCTGCCGAACATCTCCAGGTTCTGCCGCCCGGTGAGCACCTCGTCCACCGCCGCGTACTGCCCGGTGAGCCCGATCCGCGCCCGCACCTCACGCGCCCGCCGGGTGACGTCGAGCCCGGCGACCGTGGCACGGCCGCCGTCGGGCCGGACCAGCGTCGACAGGATGCGTACGGCGGTGGTCTTGCCGGCGCCGTTCGGCCCGAGGAGTCCGTGCACCGTGCC
Source organism: Streptomyces sp. NPDC051740 (assembly GCF_044453165.1). Taxonomy (NCBI): domain Bacteria; kingdom Bacillati; phylum Actinomycetota; class Actinomycetes; order Kitasatosporales; family Streptomycetaceae; genus Streptomyces; species Streptomyces sp. NPDC051740. The sequence goes on from NZ_JBITCL010000007.1 coordinate 142,009, forward strand.
CTCGCGGACGGCGAGGTCGAAGCCGTCGAGGGCGCGCTTCTCGCCGTACCGCTTCTCCAGGCCCTCCGCCCGGACCGCGTAGCCGTCGTCCATGAGTCCCCCTTCCAAGAACTGAGTACACCGTACTCGATTGCGCGTACACCGTACCCAGTTTTTTCGGGCGGAATTAAACTGCCCTCATGAGCAGCGGTTCGGGCGGTACGGAGACCAGTGGCGGCGGCGACATCGCCCGCACCCTCGACCTGCTGTGGGACACCGGCCCGCGGCCCAGCCGGGGGCCGAAGCCGGGGCTGACGCTGGACCGCATCGTGGAGACCGCCGTCGGGGTCGCCGACCGGGACGGGCTCGGCGCGCTGTCGATGCGCCGGATCGCCACGGAGCTCGGCACCGGCACGATGTCCCTGTACCGCTACGTCCCCGGCAAGGCCGAGCTGCTCGACCTGATGCTGGACCGGGTGCAGCGGCCCTCGGAGGACCCCGCGGACCTCGGTGACGGCGGCTGGCGCGCGGCGCTGGAGGCCCTCGGTCACGCCACCCTCGCCCTGTACCGCCGGCACCCGTGGCTGATGGAGGTCAACCAGTCCCGTCCGGTCCTCGGCCCGGGCGCGCTGGACGGCATGGAGAAGGTGCTCTCCCGGATCAGGCCGATGGGCCTGTCCGACCCCGAGCTGCTGTCGGCGATCATCATGATCGACGGATATGTCGTCGGGGCCGCCCGGACCCAGCTCTACCAGGAGCAGGCCGAGCGCGGCTCCGGGCTGACGGACGCGCAGTTCTGGGAGGCGCAGCGGCCGGCCCTGGAGAAGGCCATGCTCAGCGGGCGCTACCCCGTCCTGGCCGGGCTGTCCGAGGACACCTTCGGCACCGGCTTCGACCACTTCGAGTTCGGGTTGCAGCGCATCCTGGACGGCCTCGAGGTGTTCGTCGCCGGGCGGGCCCCGGAGGGACAGGGCGGCTGATCAGCGGTCGCGGCGGCGCAGCAGCCGGAAGAGGAGCACGCAGAGGAGGGCCGCCGCGGCGGCGGCGCCGATCTTGATGTCGCTCCCGGTGCCGTCGGCGGCGGTGCCGCCGCTCCCGCTCTTCCCGCCCTCGGCGCCCGCACCCGGCTCTCCGCCGCCCCCGGGCGCGTCCTCGGCCTCGACGGGGCTCTCGACCCCTTCCATGCCGAGCAGCAGCTTCCTGCCGTCGGTGGTGTAGGTGGCGGACTCGCCCTGCCCCAGGGGCACGCTGATCCGCCCCCCGCGCCGGATCTCGCCGCCGTTCCAGTCGTACCAGATGCCTCCGAGGTAGCCGCGCACGGCGAGCCGCTCGCCGTCCGGGGAGAACGCGGCGTCGGTGGCCCAGAGTTCGACGGGGACGGTGGGCCGGAAAACGTTCGTCCCGGAGGCCGAGAGCTTCGCCGGGCCCTCGTACAGGTGTCCGCCGTCCTCGTTCTTGTCGATGATGTAGACCCGTCCGGTCTTCGGGTGGACGACCATCGACTCCGCGTCGCGGGCACCGTCCTCGTACTTCACGACGTACTGCGTCGCCCGGACCGTCTGGTCCTTCAGCTCCGTCGGCTCGGGCAGCTCGTAGATCCACACGTGGGGCCAGGTACCGCCGAGGTTGTCCCCGATGTCACCGACGAGGATCCGGTTGCCCGGTCCGACGGCGATCGCCTCGACGTCACGGGGCGTGCCGACGCCGGAGAGCGCGACGCGCGCGACCGTCTCGCCGGTGCCGCCGTCGACGGCGTACAGGTAGGGCCCGTCGTCCTGGTCGTTGTGGGTCCAGTAGACGCCGGGGTGGAGGCGGGAGGCGGCGAGTCCGCTGGACTCGGTGATGCGCGGGTCCTTGATGGTGAAGCCCTCGTCGCCGTCGACGGCGGAGGCGGCGGGCACGGCGAGCGCGCCCGTGAGGAGGGTCGCGGCGATCAGGGCGAAGGGTCGGCGCATGTGCCAAGAGTGCCATCGATCAACGCACTTCAGGGCGGGTGTCCGGACTCACATCGCGGCGGCCGGGCCGATCGTCCATGATGATCGGGTGCTCAGGTTCATGCCCGTAGGTGACTCGATGACGATCGGGAGCGCGGGTGAACACACCTGGCGCTACCGGCTGTGGCAGCACCTGTGCACGGCGTACGGCGGTCCCTTCACGCTGGTCGGCCCGCGCGAGACGCTGCACGACCCGGTGACGGACGCCCCCACCTCACACGCGTACGCCGACCCCGACTTCCCCCGCGCCCACCTGGCCGGCTGGGGCGAGGGCTGGCAGCACATGGTCCCGCTGATCGGCGAGGCCGTGCGCTCCTGCCGCGCGGACGTGCTGCTGGTGTCGCTGGGCCTGATCGACCTGGGCTTCTACACGAACGCCGAGCAGACGGCGGAGAACGTCCGCGCGTTCGTCGCCGGGGCGAGGGCGGCCGACCCGCGCGTCCGCGTGGCCGTGCTGCCGGTGGTCCGCAACATCCGGGTGGAGGCCGACCCGGCCTTCGCCGAACAGGTCGCCCACTTCAACGAACTCCTGGCGAAGACCGTCGCCGACCTGGACGAGGCGGACTCGCCGCTGCTGCTGGTCCCGCCGCCGGCGTCGTACGACTTCCACACGGACACGTACGACGGCACGCATCCCAACGAGAGCGGCGAGCACAAGCTCGCGGGGGCGTTCGCGGAGGCGATGTGGCGGGGGTGGGGGCTGGGCGGGCCGTACGGGGCGGCGTAGCGGCCGGGGAGTTCTGGCATATGCGCCCCGTCCCGTGTCCTGCTCACCGTGCGTATCGTTGTACCGCGCGGCCGCACTCGTCCGTGGGCGGCCGGGGAGGAGCGCCACGATGACCGTCCTTGAAGACAGGATCGCCATGGCCGACGTCAACACTCAGCGCTTGGACGAGTGGTTCGAGCGGCTGGAGCGGATGCCCGTCCCCGAAGGATTCAGGGTCGAGATCGTCGGGGGCAACGTCTACATGACACCGCAGCGGGACACCCATTGGGCCATCATCTTCAAGCTCGCAATGGCTGTTGAAGCCCGGTTCGGAGAGGACGTCAAGGTGTTCTCGGACGTCCGCATCGACTTCCCCGGCCACGAGAACGGTCTCTGCCCGGACGTCGCCGTACTCCGCGCCTCCGCCGAGAAGGACGACGAGGGCCACTGGCGCTACGAGGACGTCGAGTTCGTCTTCGAGGTCATCTCCGAGGGCACGGCCGCCAACGACTACGGTCCGAAGAAGGCCGCCTACGCGACCGCCGAAGTGCCCCTCTACGTCATCGCCGACCCCTACCAGGGCCGCTGCTACGTCTACACCGACCCCAAGAACGGCGACTACGTCACGCGGACGCGGGTGGACTTCGGCGACGACATCGACCTGACGGGCACGGTGGCCGACCTGACCGTGAGCACCGGCGCCTTCCCCCGGGACCGGTCTCCTCTTGCATAGAGCGCACTCCAAGCCGTTGGCTTGATGACCATGAAGTACACGCAGCTCGGACGCACGGGACTCAAGGTCAGCCGGCTCGTCCTCGGGACGATGAACTTCGGTCCGCAGACCGACGAGGCCGACAGCCACGCCATCATGGACGCCGCGCTGGACGCGGGTCTGAACTTCTTCGACACGGCCAACGTCTACGGCTGGGGCGAGAACAAGGGCCGTACCGAGAGCATCATCGGGAACTGGTTCGCGAAGGGCGGCGAGCGCCGCGACAAGGTGGTCCTCGCCACCAAGGTGTACGGCAACATGGCCGCCGACGGCGAGGCATGGCCCAACCACGACAAGCTGTCCGCCGTGAACATCCGCCGGGCCGTCGACGCCAGCCTGAAGCGGCTCCGGACGGACTACATCGACGTCTACCAGTTCCACCACGTCGACCGGAACACCCCGTTCGAGGAGATCTGGCAGGCGATCGACGTCCTGGTCCAGCAGGGCAAGATCCTCTACGTCGGTTCCTCGAACTTCCCCGGCTACAAGATCGCCCAGGCCAACGAGATCGCCGCCCGGCGCGGCGGCACCATCGGCCTGGTCAGCGAGCAGTGCCTGTACAACCTCGCCGAGCGCCGCGCCGAGATGGAGGTCATCCCGGCCGCGCAGGAGTACGGGCTCGGGGTCATCCCGTGGTCGCCGCTGCACGGCGGACTGCTGGGCGGTGTGATCAAGAAGGAGGTCCAGGGCGGCCGGCGCGCCTCCGGACGGGCCGCCGACACGCTCGCCGATCCGTCGTCCCGCGCGCAGATCCAGGCCTACGAGGACCTGCTCGACAAGCACGGCGTCGAGCCCGGCGAGGCCGCGCTGGCCTGGCTGCTCACCCGGCCCGGCGTGACCGGCCCGATCGTCGGTCCGCGCACGTCCGAGCAGCTCGCCTCCGCGCTGCGCGCGGTCGAGCTGGAGCTGGGCGAGGAGCTGCTGACCTCGCTGGACGAGATCTTCCCGGGTCCGGGTCCGTCGCCGGAGGCCTTCGCCTGGTAGCGGCGCGTACGGGGACGGGGGCGGGCGGCGGCGCTATTGGCCCAGCGCCGCCGCCAGCGCCACCACGACGAACATCAGCACGAGCGCACCGGCCATGATCCGGTTACGGGTCTTCGGGTCCACGCCACCGAGCCTAACCGGCCGCGCCCAGTGCCTGCCGGGCGACCGCCTCATAACGGGGCTGCTCGCCCGGCACCCCGGACGTCGGCAGGTGGCTGCGCATCAGCACCACCTCGCCGACGGTCCAGGTACGGCTGCGGAACGCGTGCAGGGCCTCCACGTACGGCCGTACGTCGACGGCGTCCCGGCTGCGGGCGACGGTCAGGTGGGCCTTGTGGCGGCGGTGCTCGTCCCTCGGCACGCCCGCCTTCCGCGCCGCCGCCTCGGCCCGCTCGGCCAGCAGCCGCATCGTGCGCAGGTCTCCTTCCGCACCGGCCCACAGCGCCCTGCCGTGCCCGAACTGGCCGCCGCCGGACAGCGCCAGCCGGAACGGCTCGGTCCGGGACGCGGCCCGCCCCAGCCGCGCCGTCAGCTCCGGTACGAGCCCGTCGTCGACCTCGCCGTAGAAGGCGAGCGTGAAGTGCCACCCGGCCCACTCGGTCCACCGCATCCCGTCCGCCCCGGGCAGCCTCCGCAACTCCGCGACCTCGGCGGCGAGCTCCTGGACCACGTCCTCGGGCGGCAGTACGGCGGCGAAGAGTCTCATGGGGCCAGTCTGCCGTCAGACCGCGGGAGCCAGGGCCTCCTGACGCTCACGGGGCACGAAGCGGACACTGGGGTGGCCCCGGTGCCAGCCGACCGACAGGCGCAGGCCGCCGACCCTGGCCAGGATCAGGCCGATGACGGCCGCCGCGGCCACCGCGACCGCGCCGCCGGCCGCGAAGCCGACGCGGGCGCCGTAGGTGTCGGTGATCCAGCCGACGATCGGGGCTCCGACCGGGGAGCCGCCGAGGAAGACCATCATGTAGAGGGCCATGACCCGGCCGCGCATCGCCGGGTCGGTGGCCATCTGGAGGCTGGTGTTGGTGGTGACGTTGACCGTCATCGAGAACAGACCCAGCGGGACCATGAGCAGGGCGAACATCCACAGCCGCGGTGAGGCGGCGGCCAGGATCTCCAGGCCGCCGAAGGCCAGCGCGGCCAGGATCAGCAGCCGCAGCCGGGCCGTGCCGCGCCGGGCGGCGAGCAGGGCGCCGGAGACGGAGCCGACCGCCATCAGGGTGTTGAACATGCTGTAGACGCCCGCGCCCCCGTGGAAGACGTCGTCGGCGAAGGCCGAGAGGTAGACGGGGAAGTTGAAGGCGAAGGTGCCGATGAAGCCGACCAGGACGATCGGCCAGACCAGCTCGGGCCGCCCGGCGACGTAGCGCAGGCCCTCCCGCAGCTGTCCCTTGCCGCGCGGGGCGCGCTCGACGGCGTGCAGCTCGCGGGCGCGCATCATCATCAGGCCGGCGAGCGGCGCGACGAAGGACAGGCCGTTGAGGAGGAACGCCCAGCCGGTGCCGACGCCGGTGATCAGCAGGCCCGCGACGGCGGGGCCGACCAGGCGGGCGGACTGGAAGTTCGCGGAGTTCAGGCTGACCGCGTTCTGCAGCTGGCCGGGGCCGACGAGTTCGGAGACGAAGGACTGGCGGGCCGGGTTGTCGACGACGGTCGCGAGACCGAGGGCGAAGGCGGCGACGTAGATGTGCCAGACCTCGACCCGTCCCGTCAGGGTGAGGGCGGCGAGCGCGAGGGCGGTGAGGGCCATCGCGGTCTGGGTGACGAGCAGCGTGGGACGCTTGCGCAGGCGGTCGACGAGGACACCGCCGTACAGGCCGAACAGCAGCATCGGCAGGAACTGCAGGGCCGTGGTGATGCCGACGGCGGCCGAGGAGCCGGTGAGGCTGAGCACCAGCCAGTCCTGGGCGATGCGCTGCATCCAGGTGCCGATGTTGGAGACGACCTGGCCTATGAAGAACAGGCGGTAGTTCCTGACCCTCAGCGAGGCGAACATCGAGGTCTTGCGGGCGGGGGTGTCGGGGGCGGCCAGGGTGTCGTGGGGGTCAGGTGCGGGGGCGGAAGCTGCTCCGGATCCCGTACTCAAAAGGGTTCGCCTCCTATGCTTGCTGCCGTACTGCCGTACTGCGTGCTCAGACGTGCGCCAGTTTCTCCAGCACGGGGGCGGCGGCACGCAGTTTCGCCCACTCGTCGTCGTCGAGTTCCTCGACCAGCGAGGCCAGGAACGCGTTCCGCCTGCGGCGGCTCTCCTCGAGCATCGTCTCGGCCCGCTCGGTCTGCGTGACGACCTTCTGGCGCCGGTCGTCGGGGTGCGGCTCCAGGCGGACCAGTCCCTTGGCCTCCAGCAGGGCCACGATGCGGGTCATCGACGGCGGCTGGACGTGCTCCTTGCGGGCGAGCTCGCCCGGGGTGGCCCGGCCGCAGCGGGCCAGGGTGCCCAGCACCGACATCTCGGTGGGGCTGAGGGACTCGTCGACGCGCTGGTGCTTGAGCCGACGGGACAGCCGCATCACGGCGGATCGGAGGGCGTTCACGGCGGCTGCGTCGTCGCCATGGCTGAAGTCCGGCATGTTCTTTAGCGTAACTCATTACTCTCGCTAAGGACCACCCGGGAGGCGCGTACGCGCCCGTGACCCCCGCCACTGTCACGTCGCATCACCCGTACGAGTGATCCATCCGCGAATCGTGGCGCGGCGCACCGTGGTGTGCAGGGACCCTCATGCGCATGGGGACCGACGTGCTCAGCCTGCGTATCGACCACGAACTGCTCGAACGGCTCCGGGAGCATGCCGCGAAACGCGGCATGAGCGTCCAGGACTATGTCGTCCGGACGCTCATGCGCGATGACTTCGACCAGCGGTTCCGGACCGCCGTCGAGGAGACGGAGAAGTTCTACGGGGTCACGTGAGCCCCCGCGGGCACGGTCAGGTCAGGCCCAGCGCCGGCATCAGGTAGTAGAAGGCGAAGACCGCCGACACCACGTACATCGCCACCGGGACCTCCCGGCCGCGCCCGGCCGTCAGGCGCAGCACCACGAAGGTGATGAAGCCCATGCCGATGCCGTTGGTGATCGAGTAGGTGAACGGCATCATCACCATCGTCACGAAGGCCGGGATGGCGATCGTGTGGTCCGCCCAGTCGATCTCCTTGATCGAACCGGCCAGGATCAGGAAGCCCACCGCGACCAGCGCCGGGGTGGCCGCCTGGGACGGGACCATCGTGGCGATGGGCGTGAGGAACAGCGCCACCGCGAACAGGGAGCCGGTGACGACGTTGGCGAAGCCGGTCCGCGCGCCCTCGCCGACGCCGGCCGTGGACTCCACGAAGGCGGTGGTGGCCGAGGCGGAGGCGGCACCGCCCGCGGCGACCCCGACGCCGTCGAGGAACAGGACCTTGTTGACGCCGGGCATCTGGCCCTGGGCGTCGGTCAGCTTGGCCTCGTCCGAGACGCCCATGATCGTGCCCATCGCGTCGAAGAAGCTCGACAGCAGCACGGTGAAGACGAACAGGATGCCGGTCAGCACGCCGACCTTCTCGAAGCCGCCGAACAGGCTGACCTGGCCGATCAGGCCGAAGTCGGGGGTGGCGACCGGGTTGCCGGGCCACTCGGGGGTCGTCAGGCCCCAGGTGGGGATGTCGGCCACGGCGTTGATGATCAGCGCGAGGACCGTCATCGCGACGATCGAGACGAGGATCGCGCCGGGCACCCTGCGCGCGATCAGCACCAGCGTGAGCAGCGCGCCGAGGACGAAGACGAGCACCGGCCAGCCGGTGAGGTGACCGGTACCGCCGAGCTGGAGCGGGACGGTGGTGTGGGCGGCGTCCGGGATGCGGGAGACGAACCCGGCGTCGACCAGGCCGATCAGCATGATGAACAAGCCGATACCGATGGCGATGGCCTTGCGCAGACCGTAGGGGACGGCGTTCATCACGCGCTCGCGCAGACCGGTGGCGACCAGCAGCATCACGATGAAGCCGGCCAGCACCACCATGCCCATGGCGTCCGGCCACGACATGCGCGGCGCGAGCTGGAGCGCGACGACGGAGTTGATGCCCAGGCCCGCGGCCAGCGCGATCGGGACGTTGCCGATGACGCCCATGAGCAGCGTGGTGAACGCGGCGGTCAGGGCGGTCGCGGTGACGAGCTGGCCGTTGTCGAGCTGATGGCCGTACATGTCCTTCGCGCTGCCCAGGATGATCGGGTTCAGCACGATGATGTACGCCATCGCGAAGAAGGTGGCGAAACCGCCGCGGATCTCACGGGGCAGGGTGCTGCCGCGCTCGGAGATCCGGAAGTAGCGGTCGAGGGCGCCGGACGCGGCACCGGACCCCGGCTGCTCGGGGGTGGGGGCCTTGGTGGTGGCCGACGGGGACATGCGGGGACCTCATCACCGGTGGGCGCCCCCCGAAGCCCTTTGGTGTTTTCTACGAATGAAAGCGGTCAGAGACAAACGGATTCAGTATGAACATATAACGCCGTCCGCGCTATCTCCGCGCGTAGACCCATGTGGCTCCTTGCGGTTCCCGTCACGCGGGTCGTGCGGTCCCCGTCACATACCCCTGCGGCCCCCGTCACGCCCGGGACCCCTCGTAAGCTGTCCGCATGGCCGGGTTTTTTTCGGGATCCCCCGAGCACGAGGCGCCGGAGCCCCTGGAGGGCCCCGTGGTCGCCACCATCGTCGGCGGCACGATCATCTGGTTCGTCCTGTTCCTGGTGCAGCTGCCGTTCTACGGCTGGTTCGACGACCACGGCCACACCTGGTGGCTGTGGACCTGCCTGGCCGGCGGCGGGCTCGGCTTCATCGGCATCTGGTACGTCCGCAGGCGCGACGCCGCGATCAAGCGGGGGCGGCCGGCCGACGGGGAGCCGGACCGCTCCCCCGCCCCTCGGCCGACTGAGCCCGACGGGCGTCCGCTCCCCCGCCCCTCGGCCGACTGAGCCCGACGGGCCTTTGCGCCACCGCCGTACGACCACGGCACTACGGCCGTCCTACCCCGGTCGGATCTTCCGCCGATCTGGTGGGTGAACCGCCGGATCCACACGTACCGTCGAATGCATGACGCATCTCGAGGCGGGCGACCGGATCGATGCCGAACACCCCGCCGGGGTCACCTCGCCGGTGACCGGGCTGACGGCCGCGGAAGTGGCCGAACGGGTGGCGCGCGGACAGGTCAACGACGTGCCGGTGCGCAGCAGCCGGTCCCTCGCCGAGATCGTCCGCGCGAACGTCTTCACCCGGTTCAACGCGATCATCGGCGTGCTCTGGCTGATCATGCTGGTCGTCGCGCCCATCCAGGACAGCCTGTTCGGCTTCGTGATCCTCGCCAACACCGGCATCGGCATCGTCCAGGAGTGGCGGGCCAAGAAGACCCTCGACTCCCTCGCGGTGATCGGCGAGGCACGGCCCACGGTGCGCCGGGACGGGACGGCGACGGAGGTCGGCACCTCGGAGATCGTGCTGGACGACCTGATCGAGATCGGGCCGGGTGACAAGGTCGTCGTCGACGGGGTGTGCGCCGGGGCGGACGGCCTGGAGATCGACGAGTCGCTGCTCACCGGCGAGGCCGACCCCGTGGTGAAGCGGCCCGGGGACCAGGTCATGTCCGGCAGCTTCGTCGTCGCGGGCGGCGGCTCCTTCCAGGCGACCCGGGTGGGGCGCGAGGCGTACGCGGCGCAGCTCGCCGAGGAGGCCTCCCGGTTCACGCTGGTCCACTCCGAGCTGCGCTCGGGCATCTCCACGATCCTGAAGTACGTGACGTGGATGATGGTCCCGACCGCGATCGGCCTGGTCATCAGCCAGCTCGTGGTCAAGGACAACGAGCTGAAGAACTCGGTCGCCCGCACGGTCGGCGGGATCGTGCCGATGGTCCCCGAGGGGCTGGTGCTGCTCACCTCCGTCGCCTTCGCGATCGGGGTGATCCGGCTGGGCCGCAAGCAGTGCCTGGTGCAGGAGCTGCCGGCGATCGAGGGACTGGCCCGCGTCGACACGGTCTGCCTGGACAAGACGGGCACGCTCACCGAGGGAGGCATGGACGTCACCGGGCTGCGGGTGCTGGGTGACGGCGACGAGGCGTACCTCCGCAGGGTGCTGGGCGAGCTCGGCTCGGCGGACCCCCGCCCGAACGCCTCCCTGCAGGCGATCATCGACGCGTACCCGGACACCACCGGGTGGCGCCTCACCGACACGCTGCCCTTCTCCTCCGCCCGCAAGTACAGCGGCGCGACGTTCGAGGAGGGCGCGGGCGGGGCGGCCGTGACCTGGCTGCTGGGGGCGCCCGACGTGCTGCTGGACCCCGACGATCCGGCGCTGGCCGAGACGGAGCGGATGAACGAGCAGGGGCTGCGGGTGCTGCTGCTCGCCCGGGCCCGCGACGGCGTGGACGTCGACGACCCCGGGGCCGCCGAGGGCGTACGGCCGGCCGCGCTGGTGGTGCTGGAGCAGCGGCTGCGCCCGGACGCGGCCGACACCCTGCGCTACTTCGCCGAGCAGGACGTCCGGGCCAAGGTCATCTCCGGGGACAACGCGGTGTCGGTCGGGGCGGTCGCGTCCAAGCTGGGCCTGTCCGGTACGACGGTGGACGCGCGCCGGCTGCCCGCCGACCCGGACGGCATGGCGAAGGCGCTGGACGACGGCACGGTGTTCGGGCGGGTCACCCCGCAGCAGAAGCGGAACATGGTGGGCGCGCTCCAGTCGAACGGCCACACGGTCGCGATGACCGGGGACGGCGTGAACGACGTGCTGGCGCTGAAGGACGCCGACATCGGCGTGGCGATGGGCTCCGGTTCGGAGGCCACGCGGGCGGTCGCGCAGATCGTGCTGCTGAACAACAGCTTCGCCACGCTGCCGTCGGTGGTGGCGGAGGGGCGGCGGGTGATCGGCAACATCACCCGGGTCGCGACGCTGTTCCTGGTGAAGACGGTGTACTCGGTGCTGCTGGCGGTGCTGGTGGTGGTCTCGCAGGTGGAGTACCCGTTCCTGCCGCGCCATCTGACCCTGCTGTCCACGCTCACCATCGGCGTCCCGGCGTTCTTCCTGGCCCTCGCCCCCAACAAGGAGCGGGCGCGGCCGCACTTCGTACGGCGGGTCATGCGGTACGCGATCCCGGGCGGGGTGCTGGCCGCGCTGGCGACCTTCGCGTCGTATCTGGTCGCGCGGGATCACTACACCGGTGCGGGCGCGCTGGAGGCGGAGACGAGCGCGGCGACGCTGACGCTGTTCCTGATCTCGATCTGGGTACTGGCGATCATCGCCCGCCCGTACACCTGGTGGCGGATCGGGCTGGTGGCGGCGATGGGCGGGGCGTTCCTGGTGGTGCTGGTGGTGCCGTGGTTGCAGGAGTTCTTCGCGCTGAGGCTGGTCGGCATGACCATGCCGTGGGTGGCGACCGGCATCGCGGTGGTGGCGGCGGCCACCTTGGAACTCCTGTGGAGGTGGGTGGACCGCCGCTTTCCCGCTTGAGGGTCCTCGAACGGCTACGCGGTCTCCGTGGGGTTCCACACCCCGTCGCAGTCGAGCGTGTCCGGTGTGCCGGGAACGATGTCGCACTGCGTCTCGTACAGGTCCCCCTCCGTGGTGATCACCTGGACCGACACGAGGTTGGCCTGTGAGGCGACGGACACGGCGCAGGCGTTCTCCGGGTACGACGGGTCCGTGGTCAGGTCGTAGAAGATGAACGGCGTGACGTTCGGCTGGGTGTCCCGGATGCCGACGGCCGTGGAGCCGTTGGACGTGGTCGCCTTCACCTCGTTCGACGCGGAGGGGTTGTAGGAGTCGACGTCGACGCAGGGCCCGGGGGGCCCCGTCGGACCGGTGGGTCCCGTCGGTCCCGTCGGTCCCGTCTCACCGGCAGGCCCGGGGGGCCCTGTCGGACCGGTGGGTCCCGTCGGACCTGTCGGGCCCGTCTCACCGGCAGGCCCGGGAGGTCCCGTCGGACCCGTCTCACCGGCAGGCCCCGTCGGACCGGCAGGCCCCGTCGGGCCCGTCGGACCCGTCGGACCCGGAGGGCACTTGTCGCAGGGCTTCTCCGGCTTTCCGTCACCGCTGTCAGAGGGATGGGACGCGGTCTTGTCGACGGAGCGTTCGGTGCCGGCGGGGCGCTCGTCTCCCTCCGCCGCGAGTGCCGGAGTGGCGGTGACACCTGTCAGTGCGAGGACGAGCGCGGCCATACCGCCGCCCATTCCCCAGACGATCCGTCTGGGGAGCGGGCCGGGCGGATTGATTCGGTCTCGGCGTTTCATACGCTGTTCCTTTCCCCTTTCCGATACCAACTGGAAAGCGCGATCGAGAGAAGCGGCGGCCGATCCATGAATCGCCGATCCGTGAATTCACCACGCGGTATCCGCGCGATCTGTCAGCCGATCAGCCGACTTCGGACACCTGAATGCCCCAGTGAGACGAACCTCGGACACGGACCGGCACGCCACGACCCGACCGGGCCGGTGCGCTGATACGGTCGCCGCACTGGGAATCCGGGGACGGAAGTGCAGGTCGCCTCGTGAACTCGTCCATCTGCCTTTGCATGATCGTCAAGAACGAAGCCCGTGTCATCGAGCGGTGCCTGTCTTCGGTGCGGGACCTCGTGGACACCTGGGTGATCTCCGACACCGGCTCGACCGACGGCACCCGGCAACTGATTCGCGCAGCACTTCACGGGCTCCCGGGTGAGCTCCACGAGGAACCGTGGAAGAATTTCGGCCACAATCGGACACTCAACATCGAGCATGCCCGGGGGAAGGCCGATTACCTCCTTCTTCTTGACGCCGACCAGGTGCTGCGGCAGGACGTCCCCCTGCCTCCCTTGACCGCCGATTCCTACATGTTGCGGCATGAGGGGGTAACCGAATACCGGGTCAAGCGTCTGGTGCGAGGTGACATTCCTTGGCGTTATGAGGGAGTCACGCACGAGTACCTCACCAGTGACCAACGGCACGACCAGGCGAACCTCGACGCGCTCGTCGTCGAGCACTTCGCCGACGGGGGATCGCGGCAGGACAAGTTCGAGCGCGACGCCCGCCTGCTGAGCGCGGAACTGGAGCGGGACCCCGGCAACGCACGCACCGTCTTCTACCTGGCCCAGACGATGCGCGACCTCGACCACACCGAGGAGGCGATCCGCCTGTACGAGCGCCGCGCGGGGATGGGCGGGTGGGACGAAGAGGTCTACTACTCGCTGCTGCAGGCCGGGATCCTCAGAGCCCGGTCGGGCGACTGGCCCCGGGCCATGGACGCCCTCACCCGCGCCTGGGAGGCGCGCCCGCACCGGCTCGAGGCGTGCTACGAGCTGGCCTCGCGGCTGCGCTCGATGCGCAGGTACCGCGCCGCGCACGCGGTCGCGTCCGCCGGGCTCGGCCGGCGCCGGCCGGACGACCTGCTGTTCGTCCAGCCCTGGGTGTATGAGTGGGGGCTGCTGTTCGAGTTCTCGATCAGCGCCTACTGGGTGGGGGACCTGGCCGGCTCGGTCCGGGCCTGCGACGACCTTCTGTCGATGCCCGGACTGCCCGACCGCTACCGCCGGCAGACCCTCGCCAACCGCGAGTTCGCCACCCGCCGACTCGCCGGTTTCACCGGGCCGGCCGCCCCGGCCGGCCGGGCACCGAGGGCGACTCGGGTGGGGTGACCGCGCCCCCTTGAAGGGGGCGCGGGGCGCCGTACGCCTTTACTTCACGTCGACGAAGTCACCGGCGGCGTTGACCGCCGGGGTGGTCGAGGTGCCCGCGAAGGAGTAGCGGTAGTAGCCGTCGGCGGAGGCCTTGACGGTGGTCTTCAGCTCGCCCTTGGAGTTGGTCTTGATGGTCTTGACCGTGGTGTAGGTGCTGGAGCTCTTCTTGCGGAACTGGAGCTTCACCGACTGGCCGGTGTAGCCGGCGTACTTGCCGGTCTCCCAGTTGGCGCGGGACAGCTTGCCCGTGACGGTGATGGTCTTGCCCTTCTTCACCGGCTCGGGGGAGGCGTTGACGGTGAGCTTGGAGGCACGCTGGACCTTGAAGCTCTTGACGTTGTCCTTCTGCGTGAAGTCGTAGTCCTTCGCCGCGGCGATGGCCCACACCTTCCAGGTGCCGGCGACCGAGTTGACCAGGTTGGAGCCCGGGTCCAGGGTGAAGCTGGACGTGCAGGTCGACTTCGTGGCGTTGACCTTGGCGCACTTGGCCTCGCCGTCGCTGCTGTCGGCGACGGCTCCGCTGTCGGACTTCTCGATGCTCGGACCGTGGTACAGGATGGCCTGCGCCCAGTCGGCACCGGAGTTGTCGGTGACGGTGAAGGTCACGGTGACCTTCTTGTTGGCGGTGGCGCCGACGACGACGGACTTGCCGCCGTTGACCACCACGTTGGAGATCTTGGTGTCTCCCTCGGAGTCGTCGGCCTGGGCGGCCGGGACGGCGAGGGCTGACAGGGCCAGGGCGCCGGAGACGGCGGCCACGGTGGCGCGAATACGCATGTGTTCCCCACGTTGGAGAAGGGGGCCCCGACGCTGGTCGTTTCGTACGGCTCGTCGTCGGCCGGGGCCCCGAATGATCGTGGAGTCTGTTGACTCGCATGATCAGATGCACCACTCGGTCACATGGTTGTACGAGAAGTGGAAAATTCGTGCAGGATTTCCCGGGCTCAGTCGAACCAGCGGTCCCGCGCCAACTCCTGGGTGCGGGAGGGGTCTTCCAGCAGTGCCGCCACCTCGAAGCGCCGGGGCCACTGGCCCGCCGCCCAGGCGAGGCC
Source organism: Streptomyces sp. NPDC051740 (assembly GCF_044453165.1). Classification (NCBI taxonomy): domain Bacteria; kingdom Bacillati; phylum Actinomycetota; class Actinomycetes; order Kitasatosporales; family Streptomycetaceae; genus Streptomyces; species Streptomyces sp. NPDC051740. The sequence continues at coordinate 157,156 of NZ_JBITCL010000007.1, forward strand.
CGCGGCCACGCCCTCCAGGGTCGCGGCGTGCAGGACGCCGTCGTTCGTCAGCCGCCAGTCGATCTCCACGCCGTCGACGACGAGTTCCTCGTGCTCCACGTACACGGCCGGGGTGCGCGGCCCCAGCAGCACCCGCACCGGATCCGGTACGTCGTGCTCCGTGCCCTCGGAGTCCACCTCCCCGGTGACGGACTCGCTCAGCCGCCGCACCTGGAACAGCTCCGCCAGCTCGGCCGCCCGCGCCGGCCGTACGGGCAGCAGCGGCACCCCCGACGTGAACGGCAGCAGGTCGGGCGAGTCGACGACCACCGCGTCCGCGGCGTCCACCACCTCGACCCGGCCGTCGACCACGGCCCGCAGATCGTCCGGCAGGGTCACCTGCTCGGGGTCCAGCTCCGCCAGCGCGCCGTAGAGCGCGTGCAGCTGGGCCGCCGTGACCGGCCGGTCGGGGTCGGCGAGCCGGTCCAGCAGCTCGGCGGCGCCTCCCGGCTCGTCGAGCAGCGCGGCCACCGAGGTCCGTACGCCCAGCGCCCGCAGCACCTGCTCGTCCTCGAACCCGGTCGCGTCGGCCTCGTCGTACAGGCCCCGCAGCAGCGGGTCGCCGCCGGCCGCGCGCAGTCCGGCGGGGCGGCGCCCGCCGATCACCGGGTGCCCGCGCAGCCACCACGCGGTGTACGGCCGTACGATCTCGTGCGTGCCGTCGTGCAGCAGGATCCGTACCGGCTGGACGAGCGCGTCGCGCAGCGGGGGCCGCGACAGCAGGGCGAGGGCCCGGGGCCAGTGGTCGTCGTCCACGAGGTCGAGGTCGCGCACGGCGACGATCTCGGTGGCGACGGGCGGGACGGGGCTGTCCGGGAAGCGGTCGAGGACGTCCTCGCTCCACACGTCCACGGCGTCGAGCAGACCGGCGTCGTCCGGCTCGGCGAAGTCGCCTTCGCGCGGCTCCAGTTCGTCCGGGTCGAGGACGACGTCGGTGGCGCGGATCAGCGCGAAGTCCACCAGCACCCCGCAGGCGGCGAGCGGCTGTTCGCCCCACTTGTCGGCCAGTTCGCCGTCCACGAAGGCGAGTTCACCCTCGCGCATGACCTGGGCGAACGGTCCGCCGGGGAAGACCAGCTCGCAGGCCGGGGAGAGTTCGCCGTCCTCGTCGGGGAGGGCGAGGGCGCCCAGCCACGGCTCGTCGCCGGGTTCGAGCCCGGCGTCGCGCACCAGCCCCAGCACGGTGTCGGCGAGTTCCTCGGCGTCCGGGGTGTCCTCCTCCCAGTTCACCGGGCCCTCGTCGTCCAGGGACGCGGCGACGGCGGCCCGCACCTGCGGGGTGGTGAGGACGGCGCGCGGGGTGGCGGGGAGCGCGCCGAGCTTCTCCAGGAGGGGGTGGGCGGCGTCCGGGTGGGCGACCTTGAGCCCGAGCCGGGCCAGCACCTCGGGGTCGATCCGGGTGGCCTCCGCTCCGGGCAGCAGCACCTGCCGGGGGCCGATCGTGGTCCTGCCGTCGGCCAGCGGCACCGGCAGCCCGGACAGCCGGTCGGGGTCGACCCCGGCGAGGCTGTCGTACAGCCGCCGCCACCAGTCGGGGGACTTCTCCAGACCGGCCAGCCGGTCGACCGCGTCGGCGAGCGGGACGCGGGCGACACCCAGCGTGCGCAGCTCCACATGGCGTTCGAGACCTGCGGGCAGGAGGGTGGGGAGGACTTCGGCGAGCACCCGTACGGTGTCGGCGCCCGCGCCCTCGACGACCTCGGCGTCGCGGGGACGCAGGGACTCGGGGAGCTCGTCGGTCTCCGGGTCACCCGGCGCGGCCGGGGGCAGGAAGGACGTACGGGGCAGCCGTTCGAGGATCGCCCGGCGCAGGGCGCCGTCCAGTTCGCCCTTGCCGAGCGGGCCCGGCACGAGGTCGATGATCCCGGGGGCCACCGGGCGCCAGTCGGCGAGGAGCCCGGCGTAGGCGTCGGCGGCGCGCTGCACGAGGAAGTCGGTGAGCGGGCCGGGGGCGGCGTGCCGGCGGGTGGAGTCCAGCGGGAGGGAGGCGATGAGCAGCGCGGGCACGCCGAGGGGCTCGTCGCTGGGGGTGGGCGCGTGCACGACGGGGCTGGTGCGGGGCCGGGCGGGGCCGCCGTCGGCGTCCACGGGGACGGCCCAGGTGACCGACCAGTACGGGCGCAGCCGCTCCTCGACCGGCCGGTCGGCGAGCAGCTCGGGGGTGAGCGGGCCGTGCGCGACGGCGGTGCGCCAGCGGGTGGCGCCTTCCCGGCTGTCCTCGACGACGGTGAGACCGTCCTCGTCGCGGCGGCTCACGGTCCGGGGTTCCGCGTCCCCGATCTCGACGACCACCTCCTCCAGGCCCGGCAGGGCGAGCAGCAGGGCGTCGTCGACGGCGTGCAGCAGCCGCTCGGCGAGGTCGGCGGCGGCGGTGTCGCGCAGGGGGAGGATGACGGCGGTGTCGTACGGGCCGGGCGCGGTGCCCTCGGCGGCGAACGGCAGCCGGAGCAGGGGCACGTGCCCGTCGCGCCGCCGGATCTCGTCCCCGAGGCCGGGACTGTGCCGTGCGGTGTCGCCCGCGAGGTCCCGCGCCTCGGCCAGCGACCAGCGGACCCCGCCGTGCCGTCCGACGACGGCGGGCTCGTCGGTGACGGCGAGGACGGCGGCGAAGCCGACACCGAACCGGCCCACGGCCCGGTCCGGCGCGTCCCGCTTGGCGGAGGCCCGCAGCGTGGACAGCGACTCGACACCGGCCGCGTCCAGCGGGGCCCCGGTGTTCGCGGCGACGAGGACCCCGTCGCGCAGGGTGAGCCGCAGCCGTCCCGGTACGCCGGCGCGAGCGGCGGCGTCGGCGGCGTTCTGGGCGAGTTCGACGACGAGGCGGTCCCGGTAGCCGCCGAGGACGAGGTCCTCCTCGGCGTTGGCGTCCTCACGGAAACGGGCGGGGCTGGTGACCCAGGCGTCCAGGACACCGCGCCGCAGACGCGCGGTACCGAACGGATCGGCCCCCTCGGCGGCGGGCCGCACGAACTTGCTCACGTTCATCTCTCCTCATCGGCCCCGCATCGGCGCATCGGCGTGAGGTCGAAGGTACCGCCCCGGCGAGAGGGGGCGCGCACGGCCGGACGGATGCCCTCCGGGCCGGCGGGTGAAGGCGGTCCCCGGAGACCCACGCCACATTCACGCGGGCGCCGGGCCGGGCTCCCGGTGACAAGCGGCACAGGCGTTCCGGCCGGTACTACCCGGAATAGTGGAAAAGTGGTTGACCCCAAAAGGGGCATTTAGGTCGTAAGACTGATCGATCAGCTTGAAACGGGGGGTTCCGCCCCGTCCGGACCCACCGGTCAAGAGACGTGCGTCTCACGCCCGATGTACGACCTTTCGTCGTAGGTCACACCTTTGCGGCTTCCGTCCGGGTCCGGTTACCAAGGAACGGCCAGCACGGCACGGACCCGTTCCGCCGATGGCTTCCCCGTCCCCTCACCCATGAGGTCTCCATGCTCCAGCGCGTCACGTCCCGCTTCCCCCGTACGTCCCTGACCCGGACCCGCGCGGCCGTCCTGGCCGCCGGCATGGGCGCCACGGTCGTCCTGGGAGTCGGGGCCGCGGTCGCCGCCGAGAACACGGCCGCGCCCGGCGCCGCCACCACCGCCCAGGCGCAGGCCGCCGCCAAGAAGGCGACCGCCTCCTGGGTCTCCCCGGTCAAGAGCTACAAGCTGTCCGCGAGCTTCGCCCAGAACGGCGGCATGTGGGCGTCCAAGCACAGCGGCCAGGACTACGCCGTCCCGACCGGCACCACCGTGATGGCCGCGCACGGCGGCACCGTCGTCAAGGCCGGCCCCAACGGCGCCGGCGACGGCCCCGCGTACGGCAACGCCGTCGTCATCAAGCACGGCAACGGCACGTACTCCCAGTACGCCCACCTCTCGCAGGTCGACGTGAAGGCCGGCCAGATCGTCAAGACCGGCCAGAAGATCGCCCTGTCCGGCAACACCGGCAACTCCAGCGGCCCGCACCTGCACTTCGAGATCCGCACCACCCCGAACTACGGCTCCGCCGTCGACCCGGCGAAGTTCCTGCGCGCCAACGGCGTCACGCTCTGACCCAGGGCGCGTAAGCAGCACCCGAGCGACCCCGAGAACGGCCCCGCGCCGCCCCTCGGGGTCGCTTTCGGCGATCAGCCCTCGGACACGTACGGGACGAAGCGGGCCCAGGTGCCGGGGGCGAAGGCGAGGCGGGGGCCCTCGGTGTCCTTGGAGTCGCGGACGTGGACGGTGCCGGGGGTGAGGGCGAGTTCGACACAGGACTCGCCGTTGGTACCACCGCTGTAGCTACTCTTGAACCACGCCAGTTCCGAGGTTCCCCCGGCGGAAGCCTTACGCATCATGTCTCTCCCAGCAGTTTCTCGATGAAGGCGAACGACTCCCTCGACGGGAGGGCTTGTGCCCGGATGGTGCCATATTGCAGCTCCAAGACACGGAGCTGCCTGGGGTCGGAGACTGGGCGACTGTTGAACAGGCCGTCGGCACGCCCCACAGCCGTGCCATCCGGGAACTTCAGCAGCTCGATCCTGCCATCCAAGCCCGGGTGGGCCTCGGTGTTCGTCGGCATGATCTGAAGCGTGACGTGACTCAACCGCCCCACCTCCAGCAGGTGTTCGAGTTGCTGTCGCCACGCCATTGTGCCCGCAATCTGTCGACGCAGAGGTGCCTCTTCCACCACGAAGTGGATAGAAGGAGCGGGATCGCGCTCGAAGACCGATCGTCTGGCCAATCGTGCGGCCACCATGCGTTCCACGTCATCGGACGAGTAGGGCGGCTGTGCTGCCGTGATCAGGGCCCGCACATGCTCCGGCGTCTGCAACAAACCCGGGATGATGTTGCACTCGTACAGACCGATCTCGACTGCCTTGCCTTCCAACTTCCCCAGCGCCCGAACCTTCTTCGGATACCGGACCTTCTTCACGTCCTCCCAGGCCGCCGCGATCAGCCCACCCGCGCCCAGGACCTCGTCCGCCTTGTCCAGGAACTCCTGCCGGGGGATCCGCTTGCCGCCCTCGATCTTGTACACCATGTCCTCGCCGTAGCCGACGATCCGACCGAACTCTGCGGCCCGCATCCCCGTCGCCTCGCGGCGCAGTTTCAGCTGGCGCCCGACGGTCGTGATGACCGCGACGCCCCACTCGTCGTCCGGGTCGACCTCCCAACCCGGCTCGTCCGCCTCGGTCTTGAGTTGCCCCGTCTCCGTCTCCGTCTCGACCGCCGTCATGCCGCACCTCTCCCTCGTCGTGGCCCGTGACGCACCCGGCGTCCTGCCCGTACCAACCGTCGGCACAGCCACGACAGCACCGGACAACCACCGGACAGTGACTGTACGTACGCGCTAAGTGACATTCCACGGTACGCGGATCCGGCCACGCTGAGTGATGTGAATCAGCAAACCGCCGAACCCGCCACCCCCGTCCGCAACTTCAGCGTGCTGCTCTCCCCCACGCCACGCGGTGCCCATCAAGCCCGGCGACTGGGAGCGGGCCAACTGCGTTCCTGGGGGCTGCCCGTGGACCCGGCCCGCCAGATCATCGCGGAGCTGGCCGTCAACGCGGCGACCCACGGTCGCGTCGCGGGCCGGGACTTCCGGCTCACGCTCTACGTCGTCGCCGACACCCTCCGTATCGAGGTCACCGACACGCGCGGCGAACGCCTGCCCGACCCGCGACCGGCCGCCCCCGACGCCGAGTCCGGCCGGGGCCTGCTGCTGGTCGAAGCGCTCGCGGACCGCTGGGGTGTGACCGAGGGCCGCTTCCCGCGCAAGACCGTCTGGGCCGAACTGCTGTTCCCCTCCGGTTGAGCGCTACAGGTCCATCGGCCGGCGATTGGCGCGTTTCTCCGTCCGAGGAGCGCGAAAACCGAGGTGAGCGGGCCATTCCGTTGGAGATCCGCTCCACTGCCCCACCCGAACCGGGCAGGTCCGCATGTGCTTCACGGCACCGGAACCCGATTCCTCGTGCTCCGGTGCCGTCGGCGCCTTCCCTAGGAAAGAACCTGGGGGAAAGCACCCCACCAAACCCCACCCTTTCCCGCCCGAGGCGTGTCGTCACTCGGGCGGGTGAACATCACCGGCTCAGCTGGATTTTCGGACCCCCAACGCCTCTACGCTCAGCGCACACCACCCGAAAAGACTTCGGCCCCCGCCGGGACTGGCATCCCGGTGCGAGGGCCTAGCCACCCAGGAAGAGGAAGCTTCCCGATGGATACCCAAAACCCTAGCGCGCCCCCGCGCCCCCAGTCAGCCCCCGCCGGCAATCCGACCCGATCGCGTCACCACACCGGCGGCGTCATCCACGACAACACCCGCCACACCACCCGCTTCGTGGTGATCGGCAACCACCTCACCCAGCACCCCGAGCTGTCCCTGGTCGCCATCGGCCTCGCCTGTCACATCCAGTCACTGCCCACCGGCACCCCCGTGGACATCAAGAGCCTCGCCGCCCGCTTCAAAGAAGGCACCACCTGCATCGCCGCCGCCCTGCGCGAACTGGAGACCCACGGCTACCTCCGCCGCGAACGCGTCCGCACCCCCACCGGCCGCATCATCACCCGCACCACCTCCTGCAACCAGCCCGGCCACCGACGCCAAGCAGCCCCCACCGACTGCCCCGCCCCACCACCCCGGCCACCAAGGGAACGCACCCCCCAGCCACCCCGCCCCCGCAAAGCACTACCGACCGTCCCCCAGCCCAGCTACCCCGCCCCGGCCCTCCTCCAGCAGGCCACCGACCTCCTCACCACCCTGCGCCGCCACGACCCCCGCCTCCTGCTCTCCGCGACGGACACCGCCCACCTGGCCCCCGGAGTCGCCGCCTGGCTGGAACGCGAGGCCACCCCCACCGCCGTACGCCACGCCCTCACCACCGACCTCCCCGACGAACCCCTCCACCGCCCCGCCGCCCTCCTCGCCCACCGCCTGGCAGCGCACCTGCCGCCCCCTCCCCCGTTCCGCGCCCCGGCCGACCCGCCACCCACCCGTCACGGCCTCCGCACCTGCGACGGCTGCGACCGCGCCTTCCGCGCCCCCGAAACCGAAACCCACTGCCGCGACTGCCGTGCAGCCACCGCTCGCCCCGGAAGCCAGTAAGGAAACCCATGGTCAGCCCGCCCCACGAGGCGATGCACCGCATCTTCCAGCACGACCCCGGACTCTTCAGCCGCGTCTCGCGCTTCCTCGGAGTCGACATCCCCACTCCGGTGAAGGCCACAGCCCTACCGACCGACCTGACGGAGACCAACCCCGTCGAACGCCGGGTCGACACACTCCTCCGCTTCGAGACCGCGGAGCAGGGCCCGTTCCTCCTGGCCATCGAGGCTCAGGGCAGGAAACACCCGGACAAGCCGGCGAGCTGGGCGTACTACACCGCGTATCTGTGGTCGAAGTACCGGCTGCCCACGGCCCTCCTGGTCGTCTGCCAGGACCACGCCACGGCCAAATGGGCCCAGCAGTCGGTGAGCTGCGGACCGCCCCAGATGCCCACCCTCACCCTTCGCCCCATGGTCGCCGGTCCGCACAACATGCCCGTGATCACCGATCCGGAAGAAGCCCGCGCCGACCTGGCCCTGGCCAGCCTGGCGGCCATCACACACGCTGCCGAACCGGTCGTCGATGCGATACTGAAGGCCCTGTCCACCGCACTGCGGGACGAGCCCAAAGACATCGCGAGTCCCCTGATCGAATTCACCGCACAGGGCCTGGTCAAGAACCCGGCCAAGCACCTCTGGAGGAACCTGGTGGCCGTGGACCTCTCCTTCTACACGTCCTACCTCGCCGAAGAAGTCCGGGAAAAAGTCCGAAAAGAAGTCCGCGAGGAAGTCCAGCGCGAAGTCCGCGAAGAGGCCCGCGTCAAGGACCGTGCCGAGGACATCCTGTTCGTCCTGGAGCAGCGCGGCCTCGACATCTCCGACGACGTCCGCAGCCGCATCACGGACTGCACCGACCCCGAACTCCTCCGCCTCTGGCTCGCCCGCGCCCTCGCCGCCCCGAAGGCCGAAAAGGTCTTCGAGGACGCGTGACCGAACCCGTTCCACGCCCCGAGCAGGCGCCCGAAGCCCTGCGGGAGCCGAGTACCGCCCCGGGCGAGGCCCTGAGGGCGGTACGCGTCTGAGCCGTGCCGCCCCCGGCCGGTGCTACGAGTGCCCCAGGTCCGCCGACGACGTGTCCTCCGTCGCCGGGACCGAGCCGGAGTCCGCGGACGGGCGGAGGGGGAACGGGTCGACGCGGGTCTCGTCGATGACCGGCGGGGCCGGCTGCGGGGGCTTCGGCATGACCGCGGCCTCGGAGTGGCCGCCGCAGCCGTAGGCCAGGGAGACGACGTGGCCGTCGGCCGGGGAGAACTCGTTGGCGCACACGCCGAACGCCTGGCCCAGCGAGCCGCCGATGGGGGTGAGGAAACCGCACGACACACAGGAGGCGGGGGCCGCCTGCGCCATCGGGGTCTTCGCTCCGAACCCCTCCTCCCAGCGGTCGGCGGCGCTGTGCAGGCCGTAGCGGGACAGGACCCGGGCGCGGCGCATGCCGAGTTCCTCGGCGACCGCCGCGATCGAGCCGCGGGACGGGGCGACGGGCAGACTGGCCGGGGCGCCGGCCGTGACCTCGGCGTCCTCCGCCTCCACCAGGTCGGCCATCTCGTGGGAGACCGCGGAGCTCGGCGGCGGCTCCTCCTCGCCGGAGAAACCGGGCTCCAGACGCAGGTCATCGGCCTCGGTGGGGAGGAGGTCGCCGGGGCCCATGTCGCCGGGGCGCAGCCGCTCGCTCCACGGCACCCACTCCGGGGCGAGGACCGCGTCGGGGCCGGGCAGCAGCGCCGCCTCGTCGACCGTGACGATCTTGGCGCGGGAGGCGCGGGCCACCGTGACGGCCCAGCGCCAGCCGCGGTAGCCGGGCTCGTGACACCCGAAGAAGTGGGTGACGACGCGGTCGCCCTCGGAGACCAGCCCCTCGTGTTCGCCCACGACCCCGGGCGCGGCGGCCTCCTCGGCGGCGGCGCGGGCGAGGTCGACGGCCTCGGCGCACAGGCGGTCGGGGGTGCGGCTTCGCGTTGTCGCTGCGCTCACAGGTATCGCTTCTCTCCTACGCCGTCTCACGAGTGCGCCACTCCCAGCACGGGGGGCGGACGGAGCGGACAGTGGGACCGCGTCGACGTCCGCGCCACAACGTGCTCGGGCGCGCCTCCATCCATTCTGCGGGATGGCTGAGATACGCACGCTACCTTCTCGCGTGCGCTGGGCCTACACCGACGGTTGTTACGGAGTCCCGCGCGCCGGTTTCCGGGGCCGGCCGGCCACCCCCGGCGGCGTGTTCCCGTCGGCCTCCGGTGTTCGGCCGTACAGCCGCACCACGGCGGTGTCCACGGCGATACGGCATTACACACGGCCTTCTCGGGGCACTATGGCGTCGTGGCTACCGCGAGGACACCCCAGGGCGCCACCGGGACCGGTGGGCCGAAAGGGGTCAGGGGCAGCGGCCGACGCTTCGGGACGAGCCGGGCGGGCGGCCGTCTTCGCGCGTTCGGGCGCGCCCTGCACTTCCCGGTGACCAGAACCGCGCGGGGGATCCGCAAGGCGACCCACGCGCACGGCGCCGGGGAGTCCGGGCTCGGCAAGCTGATCGAGCTGCACGGCGTGAACGGCGCCGGCGACGTCATGATCACGGTCGCGCTGGCGTCCACCGTGTTCTTCTCGGTGCCGACCGACGAGGCACGCGGACGGGTCGCCCTCTACCTCGCCATCACCATGGCGCCGTTCACCCTCCTCGCCCCGGTGATCGGTCCGCTCCTGGACCGTCTCCCGCACGGCCGCCGCGCCGCCATGGCGGGCGCGATGCTCGCCCGGGCGCTGCTCGCGCTGGTCCTGTCCGGCGCGGTGATCACCGGCGGGCTGGAGCTGTATCCGGCGGCGCTGGGCGTGCTGGTCTCGTCCAAGGCGTACGGGGTGGTCAGGAGCGCGGTCGTGCCGCGGCTGCTGCCGCCCGCCTTCTCCCTGGTGAAGGCGAACTCGCGCGTCACCCTCGGCGGGCTGCTGGCGACCGGGATCGCCGCGCCGATCGGCGCGGGCCTGCAACAGGTGGGGCCGCGCTGGCCGCTGTACGGGGCGTTCGTGATCTTCGTGGCGGGGATGTTCCTGTCCTTCCGGCTGCCGCCGAAGGTGGACTCCGCGAAGGGTGAGGACGTGGCGCTGCTCGCCGCCGACGAGCGGCATCTGCACGGCCCGCACCGGAAGGCGGAGAAACGTCCCGGCCTGCGGACGGTCGGTCCGGCCGTCACTCACGCGCTCGGCGCCAACGCCTCCATCCGCTGCCTCACCGGCTTCCTGATCTTCTTCCTCGCCTTCCTGCTGCGCGAGCACCCGATGACGGGGCAGAGCGCCGCCGTGTCGCTCGGCATAGTGGGCGTGGCGGCGGGAACGGGCAACGCGCTCGGCACGGCGGTCGGGGCGTGGCTGCGGTCGCGCGCCCCGGAGATCATCATCGTGACGGTGGTGGCGTGTGTGGTGAGTGCGGCGATCCTGGCCGCCGCGTTCTTCGGCGCGGTCCTGGTGGCGTGTCTCGCCGCGGTCGCCGGGTTCGCGCAGGCGCTGGCCAAGCTGTCGCTGGACGCGCTGATCCAGCGGGACGTGCCCGAGCTGGTGCGGACGTCGGCGTTCGCGCGCTCGGAGACGCTGCTGCAGATGTCGTGGGTGCTGGGCGGCGCGATCGGCATCGCGATGCCGCTGATCGGCACGCTGGGGCTGGCGGTGGGCGCGGCGATCGTCGCCGCGGGCTGGTTGACCACGGTCCGCGGGCTGATCCGTTCGGCCCGGCAGGGGAACGCGGGGCGGGCGCGAGTGGCGTAACGGCGCGGCCACGCCGTACCCCCGCATGGGAAGTACGGCGGACGCGCCAGATAGCCTTCGCCCCATGACCACGTTGCCCCGCGGCGCAGCCGCTCCGAGTCACCGCGCTGTGCGACGCCGCCGTGCCGTCGCCGCCGTCGGCGCCGTATCCGCCGGACTGCTCGTCCTGGCCGCCTGTGACAAGCCGACGTCGATGGCCACCATCACGGTGGGCGGCGACTCGGTGAGCTCCGAGGCCACCTGCGGTGGCGAGGGCGAGGCCCTGAACACCCAGACGCTCAACGAGTGCCTGAAGGACAAGGGCATCGACGAGATCGACGTCGACCCCACCAGGGAAGTGCGCTTCGGCGTCGACCCGGAGATCGCCGACAACGGCTGGACCATCCTGATGAACGGTCAGCCGCTGGTCGACTCCAGCAAGAAGACCTACCAGGTCATCCCGGGCAGCGTGTTCTTCAACGCCCAGTACGGCGCCCAGGGCGACTCGACCCTGGTGTCGATCAAGGAGGGTGAGGAGTCGACCACGGGCCTGTGGTCCTTCCGGCTGAAGAAGAAGGAAGACTGATCAGTCTGATCACGTCGTCCTCACGCGTTCTCGTGGCCACCGCGGTCCCCGTCGAGCGGGACGCGGTGGCCGGGGCGTTCCCCGGGGACGTGGAACAGGTGCACCTTCCCGGGGTGGGCCTGGTCCGGACGGACCGTGGGTGTGATCTGGTGGCCACCGGTGTCGGCCCCGCCTCGGCCGCCGCCTCCACCGCCGCCGCGCTCACCGCCGCCGCCCTCGACGGCGCCCCCTACGGTCTCGTCGTCTGCGCCGGTATCGGCGGGGGTTTCCAGCCCGAGGCGCCGGTCGCCTCGCTCGTCGTCTCCCGCACGATCGCCGTGGCCGATCTCGGCGCCGAGACCGCGGACGGTTTCCTCCCCGTCACCGAACTGGGCTTCGGGCGCGTCGCGCATCACTCCCCGAGGTCACTCGTGCGGGAGGCCGTCAGAGTGACGGACGCCCGCCCCGGCACCGTCCTCACCGTCTCCACCGTCACCGGCACCGCCGACCGTGCCGCCGAACTGCGCGCCCGGCACCCGAACGCCCTCGCCGAGGGCATGGAGGGCTTCGGGGTCGCCGAGGCCGCCGCCGCGCACGGCGTGCCCGTGCTGGAGGTGCGGGCGGTGTCGAACCCCGTCGGCCCGCGCGACCGCGCCGCCTGGCGCATCGGCGACGCCCTGACGGCCCTCACCGAGGGCTTCGGGAAGCTCGCGCCCGTCCTGGAGAGTTGGATACAGCATGACCACCCCTGAGCAGCAGCAGCGGCTGCGGATCGCCTACTCGCCCTGCCCGAACGACACCTTCGTCTTCGACGCCCTCGCCCACGGCCGTGTCCCCGGCGCGCCCGCCGTCGACGTGACGTTCGCCGACATCGACCTCACCAACGGCATGGCCGAGCGCGGTGAGCTGGATGTGCTGAAGGTGTCGTACGCGGTGCTGCCGTACGTCCTCGACGAGTACACCCTGCTGCCCTGCGGGGGCGCGCTGGGGCGGGGCTGCGGGCCGCTGGTGCTGACCCGGGAGGCCGGGGTGGACCTGACCGGCCGTACGGTCGCCGTGCCGAGCGAGCGGTCGACGGCGTACCTGCTGTTCCGGCTGTGGGCGGCGGACATCGTGCCGGGTGGCGTCGGGGAGATCGTGGTGATGCCGTTCCACGAGATCATGCCCGCCGTACGGGACGGGAAGGTCGACGCGGGACTCGTCATCCACGAGGCGCGCTTCACGTACCAGGACTACGGGCTGCACCGGCTCGCCGACATGGGTGAGCACTGGGAGCGGACCACCGGGCTGCCGATCCCGCTGGGCGCGATCATCGCGAAGCGGTCGCTGGGCGAGGAGACGCTGACACGGCTCGCCGAGTCCATTCGCACATCAGTGCGGATGGCCTGGGACGAGCCCGAGGTGTCGCGTCCGTACGTCATGGAGCACGCCCAGGAGATGGACCCGGCCGTCGCCGACCAGCACATCGGGCTGTACGTCAACGAGTTCACGGCCGGTCTCGGCGAGAACGGCCACGCGGCCGTACGGGGGCTGCTCACGCGTGCGGCGGCCGAGGGACTGGTGCCGCCCCTCGGCCCGGACGCGCTGCGGTTTCCCTGACCTCTCACACGTCCAGCTGGTCGGCGACCGCGCGGAGCAGGCCGGCGATCTTCTTGCCGGCCGCGCGGTCGGGGTAGCGGCCCCGCTCCAGTGACGGCGTGATGTTCTCCAGCAGGGTCGTCAGGTCCTGGACGATGGAGGCCAGCTCGTCCGGCTTCTTGCGCTGGGCCGCCGCGACCGACGGGGCCGGGTCCAGGACGGTCAGGGAGAGGGCCTGGTCGCCGCGCTGTCCGGCGACCACGCCGAACTCGACGCGCTGGCCCGGCTTGAGGGCCTCGACTCCGGCGGGGAGGACCGAGGAATGCACGAAGACGTCTCCGCCGTCGTCACGGGAGAGAAAGCCGAAGCCCTTCTCACTGTTGAACCACTTGACCTTGCCGGTGGGCACGTCTGTCCTCGTCCTCGTACTCGTCGGGAAAACTGCTTCGGAAAACGGCTCTTGATAGCACTCGGGCGGGCCCGATGACCCGCCGGTACCAAGGCTAATGGTCTTCGGGCCGGTGACAAGACGTCACCCGGTTGTTCCTTCGCGCTGGGAACTACCCTGGTCCGGTGCGTGACAAAACCCAAGCGAATTCCCCCGCGCCCGGTGACGGTCTGGTCCGTGCCGGTGCCATCGTCTTCTTCGTCGGCGCCGTGGCCACTCTGGTCACCGTGGCCCCGTTGTTCCTCGGGACGACGCCCTTTCCCACCTACATGTTCGGGCTGAGCATGTTCATGGCCGTCGGATTCCTGATGGCCGGCGCGGGCGTACTGCGTTCGGCCGCGGCGGGGCGCCGCCGGGCGCGGGCGGGGCAGGTTTCCCGGCAGGTTTCCGGTCCGGTTTCCTGAGCGGTTTCCGGTCAGTTGTCCGAGCGGTGGTCCGAGCAGTGGTCCGAGCAGTGGTCCGAGCAGTGGTCCGAAAACCACCGTGGGAATTCCGTCAGACCGGTGAGGACGATGTCCGCGCCGGCCTCGCGCAGCTCCGTGGCGTCGCAGGGGCCGCTGGCGACGGCGACGGACAGCGCGCCGGCGGTCCGCGCGCCGCGCACGTCGCCCACGTGGTCGCCGACGTAGACGGCGGCCTCGTGCTCGCGCAGCGCGAGCGCCTTCCGCTCGGCCCACAGGTTCCCGATCACGGCGTCCGGCTCGATGCCGAGGTGGGCCAGGTGCAGTTCGGCGTTGGGCTCGTACTTGGCGGTGACGACGATCGCGCGCCCGCCCGCCTCCCGTACGGCGGCTATCGCCTCACGGGCGCCGGGGAGGGCGGGCGTGGGGGTGATGGCGTACGTCGGGTACATGGCCCGGTACAGGTCCGCCATCTCGTCGACCCGCTCGGCCGGGAACCAGTTGACCAGCTCGTCCACCAACGGCGGCCCGAGGCGGCTGACCGCGAGATCGGCGTCGATGTACGTCCCGGTCCGCTCGGCCAGTGCGAGGTAGCAGGCACGGATGCCGGGGCGGGAGTCGATGAGCGTCATGTCGAGGTCGAAGCCGACGGTGGGCGGGAGGGGGGTGGTGATGGCCATGCGCGCCATTGTGCCCAACGCCTGCGGCGGGCAGGCGGACGCCCGAGACAGCCGCGGGCAGCTCCGGTAGCTGCGGTAGCTGCGGTAGCTGCGGTAGCTGCGGTAGCTGCGGTAGCTGCGGTAGCTGCGGTAGCTGCGGTAGCTGCGGTAGCTGCGGGCAATCGTGCCGCTGGGGCGGCGCGGGTGGGCGCAGCGGCACCTGGCAAGCGCCGTGAGCGCAACCAGTTGGATCGCCCCCGCCGCCCCTTCCCTTCCCGTCCCCGGGGGCGCCGCCCCCGGACCCCCGCTCCTCAAACGCCGGAGGGGCTGAGTGGTGTCGGACGGGCTGAGTTCGGCTGAAGGGTCAGCGTTGGCGCTGTGAGCGCCAGACCAGGAACAGCGCCGTGGTGAGAGCCGCAGCCCGGATGACCCACGGCCACGTCTCGGAGATCGCGGCGTTCATGTGCCCCTCGGCAATGGGCGTACCCCAGCGCCCCGCCGTCCTCCCCCAGAGCCACACGACACCGCCCGCGAGCGCGAGGCCGGGAAGGATGACCACCGCCCATTTGATCTCCGCCTGGGTCAGACGGCGGGAGGCGTAGGCGATGAGCCAGCCCAGGATCAGGGCCCGCCAGTCACCGATCACGGTCCCCGCGACCAGCAGCCCGGCGGCGAGCAGGAGCAGGGGGTTGCTCCAGCGACCCGACGGCAGGCGCGGGAGGAAGCGGCGGCGACGGGAAGCGGCGGGCTCCTCCTCGGCCTCGGGCGCGGGCACGGCAGCCGGTCCGGCCGGAGTTTCCTCCTTCTCCTTCGCCGGGGGCGGCTTGAGGAGTTCGGGGATCTCGACACCGCCGACGAAACCCGGCACCTCGTCACCGATGCCGAACGCGCTGTTGTCCACCCGCCACCAGTCCGGCTGGGTGGCGCTGTCGCCGAGTTCGTCCGTACCGGCCCGGTGCGGCGGGGACGGTACGCCGGCGGGGGCGGGACCGCTGTCCGGCGTCCCGGCAGGACGGGGGCGGGGGACGATCCGGCGCAGGATGCCCTTGGGGCGGTCGGTACGGGCGTCACCGCGGGCGTTGTCACGGGCATCACCGCGGGCGTTGTCACGGGCGTCACCGCGGGCGTTGTCACGGGCGTCACCGCGGGCGTTGTCACGGGCGTCACCGCGCGCGCCCCCACGGGCATCACCGCGGACGTCCTCACGGGCGTCGCCGCCCGCGTCCTCACGGGCGCTGCCGCGGGCCCCGGCGCCGCCCGCCCGCTCCCGCTGCGCCGGCACGGCGGCGGGCGGCGCGAGGCCGGTGGAGCCCGGGGCGGGGCCGGAGGTGTCCTCGGCCGCCGTGACGACCTCGGTCGGCGTGCCGATGCGGGAGATGATGCGGCGGACCGCCGCGGGCGAATCGACCACGGCCTTCGCCCGCCGCCGGTCGATCTCGTCGCGCAGCTCGGCGACCAGCCGCATGCGGGCCGCCGACGGCAGCTGCCGCTGCTGCGCCACGTCGCCGACGCGGCTCAGATACTCGTAGACGACCTGGTCGCTCTCGATACCCACGAAGTCCCCTCCGGGACGGATGCGTCGGGACACCGTCGCCCGACGGTACCGCGAGTGGGGCCGGCCGACCCAACTCCCGGCACGCCACCGGCGTACCCACCCGCTAACGTGAGGCGGATGAGCACCGAGGAGAAGCCCGCGGCGGCCCCCCGATCCCTCGCCGAGGCCCTCCGGGGGCGGGACGACGCGGCGCTGGCCGCGCTGCTGCGCAGCCGGCCGGACCTCGTCACGCCCGTGCCCACCGACCTCACCCAGCTCGCCACCCGTGCCGGCACCCGCGCCTCGGTGGTACGGGCGCTGGAACGGCTGGACCGGTTCACGCTGCAGACGGCGCAGGCGCTGGCCGTGGCGGCGGATCCGGCGTCGTACGACGAACTGCTCGGGCTGATGGCGGGCGACGACCGCGCCCCGGCGGTCTCCGCCGCGCTGCCGCACGCGCTCGGCGTGCTGCGCGGGCAGGCGCTGGTGTGGGGTGGCGACGACCGGCTGCGGCTGGTGCGCACCGCCCGTGAGCTGCTGGCGCCGTCGCCGCAGCATCCTTCGCCGACCGGGCTCGGTCCGACCGTGCGGGAGGCCACCGCCGGGATGTCGCCGGGGCGGATCCAGGAGATCGTGGCGACGGCGGGACTGCCCTCCACGCACGACTCGGTGTCCGCCGTGACCGCTCTGACCGCCCTGTTCGAGGACCCGGCGCGGATGTCCGCGCTGCTCGACGAGGCGCCGGCCGAGTCCGTGGAGGTGCTGGAGCGGCTGGTCTGGGGCCCGCCGTACGGGCAGGTCACCGCCGATCCCGCGCCCCGGCTGCGCTGGCTGCTCGACCGGGGGCTGCTGCTGCCGACGGCGCCCGGGACGGTCGTCCTGCCGCGCGAGGTCGCGCTGCGGCTGCGGGCCGGTCGGGCGCACCGGGCGGTGGAGCCGTCGCCGCCGCCCGTCGAGGCCGCCGCCACGCACCGTCCGCAGGTGGTGGACGCGACGGCGGCCGGGCAGGCGTACACGGCGCTGTCGACGGTCGAGGAGCTGCTGAAGGACTGGCACGAGGGCGGCCCGGCGGTGCTGCGGGCCGGCGGGCTGAGCGTGCGGGACCTGAAGCGGACCGCCGCCGCCCTGGACGTGCCCGAGCCGGTGGCCGCGTTCTGGGTGGAACTCGCCTACGCGGCCGGGCTGCTGGCCTCCGACGGGGGTGGGGGTACCTCCCACGCCCTTAAGGCAGTGGGGGACGACGAGCGGTACGCGGCGACCCCGGCGTACGACGAGTGGCGCGAGCGGCCGGACGCGGAGCGGTGGGCGCACCTGGTCACGGCGTGGCTGGCGGCGACCCGGACGGCGGGGCTGGTCGGCGGGCGGGACGCGAAGGACCGCACGCTGTCGGCCCTGGGTCCGGGCCTGGACCGCTCGGTGGCCCCGGAGGTACGGCACAGGGTCCTGACTCTGCTGTCCGGCCTCCCGGAGGGAGCCGCACCGGCCCCGGAGTCGGTCCTGGCACGCCTGCGCTGGGAACGCCCCCCGCGCGGGGGCGGGCGGGGGGCGGCCGGCACGGCCTCTTCGGCGGCGGAGGGCACTTGGCAGACGCCGGGCGGCCCGACGGCGAGGGCCGGTCGCGGCGCGGGCGACCCGGCGGCAGGGAGCCCACCCGGCACGGAGGGCACCCGCTGGGCGGGTGTGTCGGCGGCGGAGGGTGCTCGCGGTGCGGGAGCAGGGGGTGTTCGTGGTGTGTACGGCTCCGTCGCCGGAGGTGCTCGCGGGGCGGAGGGGGCCTCGGGAGTGGGGGACGGTGAGGATCTGCGGGCGCGGGTCGCGCGGTGGACGCTCTCCGAGGCGGAGATGCTCGGGGTCACCGGACGTGGCGCGCTGTCCGCGCACGGGCGCGCGCTGATCGGCGCGCCCGCGGCCAGGCGGGCGGAGGCGGAGCCCGAGGGGCCGGGTGACAAGCTGCCCGTGCACCACCGGCCCGCTCCGGCGCCGGTGCCGCTCTCCCCCGCCGAGCAGGCCACGGCCGCCGCTGCCGCCGCCCGCCTGCTCGCGCCGCTGCTGCCCGAACCGCTGGACCACGTGCTCCTCCAGGCCGATCTGACGGCGGTGGCGCCGGGCCCGCTGGAGCGTCCGCTCGCCGACATGCTGGGGGTCCTCGCGGACGTGGAGTCGAAGGGTGGCGCGACCGTCTACCGGTTCACGCCCGGCTCGGTACGGCGCGCCCTCGACGCCGGGCGGACCGCCTCCGACCTGCACGCCTTCCTCGCCGCGCACTCCCGTACACCGGTGCCGCAGCCGCTGGCGTACCTCATCGACGACGTCGCCCGCAGGCACGGGCACCTGCGGGTCGGCGCCGCCTCGGCGTACGTCCGCTGCGACGACGACGCCGTGCTCAGCGAGATCCTCGCCGACAAGCGGGCCGCGGGGCTGGGCCTGCGCCGGCTGGCCCCGACCGTGCTGGCCGCGCGGGCCGATCCGGCCGGCCTGCTGGAGGGGCTGCGCGCGATGGGGTTCGCGCCGGCCGCCGAGTCGGCGGAGGGCGATGTGGTGATCGCCCGCGCCGACGCCCACCGCACCCCGCCGTGCACCCCTCCCGCGCCGGTCCCGGACGGGCCGCCGGTCCCGGACGACACCTTGCTCACGGCGGCGGTCCGCGCCGTCCGCGCCGGCGACCTCGCCTCCACCGCCCCGCGCAGACCGGCCGCCGGGGGCGAGCCGGACCACGGGGAGCCTCCCCGTACGACCGCCGCCGAGACCCTCGCCACCGTGCAGGCCGCCGTCCTCACCGGCGAGGCGCTGTGGATCGGCTACGTCAACGCCGAGGGCGGCGCCAGCCAGCGCGTCATCGCCCCGGTCCGGGTCGAGGGCGGCTTCGTCACGGCGTACGACCACACCGCGGACGAGGTGCGTACGTATCCGCTGCACAGGATCACGGGGGTCGCGGAGCTGGCGGACGACGAGGGCTGAGCCGTTCGGGTGTACGGCGGACTTCATGCACGCCACGCCGGGGCGTTCCCCCCGATGAGCGAGGTTGTGGGGCGTCGCGCATCCCGTGGCGGGCCGTTGGGCAGCCACCGGGTGTCCTGAACGGGCCCGGAAGCCACCGTGGTCCGTTCGCACGCAACAGAAAGGAAGTCCCATGCGTGCCGTTCGTCGCGTCGCCGCCGTACTGACCTCCACGGCCGTGCTGCTCGGAGCGTTCGCCGCCGAGGCCGCCGCGGTCGGGATCGACCTCGGCGGGGGCCTGACCCTCTGACACGTATCCGTGTCATGACTCGTCTCGCGTTCTGATCCGTTCCGTTTCTCGTTCACGGCGGGCCGGTCCCTCGTCCCCGGGACCGGCCCGTTCCCGTCGTCCGAAGCAGTCCGAAGCAGTCCGAAGCAGCCCGAAGCAGTCCGAAGAGAATGAAGGGTGTCCCGTGGCTTCCTTGTTCCGTGCGGTGGCCGTCTGTCTCTCCGCTCTCGCGCTCGTCGCGGTGCTCGCCCCGGCCGCCGCCGCGCTGCCGCTGCCGGTCCCGGCCGCCGGAGGGGATCCGCTCCTCACCGAGGGGGTGTTCGTCGAGGGGCCGCTGGTGAACAACCTCACGCTGCCCGCGCCGATGTAGCCCGGTCCGCTCGGGACCGTGAGCGCGCGCGATCGGGCAGACTGGAGGTTTGGCCGCAGTGCCCGTGCCGAGCCCGTCACAGAAAGGCAGCCGCGCGTGAATGGTCCGCTCATCGTCCAGTCCGACAAAACCCTGCTCCTCGAAGTCGACCACGAGCAGGCCGACGACTGCCGTCGTGTCATCGCGCCGTTCGCCGAACTGGAGCGGGCGCCCGAGCACATCCACACCTACCGGGTGACCCCGCTCGGCCTGTGGAACGCGCGGGCGGCCGGGCACGACGCCGAGCAGGTCGTGGACGCGCTGGTGCAGTACAGCCGCTACCCGGTGCCGCACGCGCTGCTCGTCGACATCGCCGACACCATGGACCGCTACGGCCGGCTCAGCCTGCACAAGCACCCGGCGCACGGCCTCGTCCTCACCAGCACCGACCGGCCCGTGCTGGAGGAGGTACTGCGCTCGAAGCGCATCGCGCCGCTGGTCGGCGCCCGTATCGACCCCGACACGGTGGTCGTGCACCCCTCGGAGCGCGGGCAGATCAAGCAGACGCTGCTGAAGCTGGGCTGGCCGGCCGAGGACCTCGCCGGGTACGTGGACGGCGAGGCGCACCCCATCGAGCTGGTCGAGGACGGGTGGGCGCTGCGCCCGTACCAGAAGCAGGCCGTGGAGAACTTCTGGCACGGCGGCTCCGGTGTGGTCGTCCTGCCCTGCGGCGCGGGCAAGACGCTGGTCGGCGCGGGTTCGATGGCGCAGGCGAAGTCGACCACGCTGATCCTGGTCACCAACACCGTCTCGGCCCGGCAGTGGAAACACGAGCTGGTGAAGCGGACCTCGCTGACCGAGGACGAGATCGGCGAGTACAGCGGGACGCGGAAGGAGATCCGCCCCGTCACCATCGCCACCTACCAGGTGCTGACGACGAAGCGGAAGGGCGTCTACCCGCACCTGGAGCTGTTCGACTCCCGGGACTGGGGCCTGATCCTCTACGACGAGGTGCACCTGCTGCCCGCTCCGGTCTTCAAGTTCACCGCCGATCTCCAGGCCCGGCGGCGGCTCGGCCTGACGGCGACCCTGGTGCGTGAGGACGGCCGTGAGTCGGACGTGTTCTCGCTGATCGGCCCGAAGCGGTTCGACGCGCCGTGGAAGGAGATCGAGGCGCAGGGCTACATCGCCCCGGCCGACTGCGTGGAGGTCCGGGTCAACCTCACCGACTCCGAGCGGCTGGCGTACGCGACGGCGGAGCAGGAGGAGAAGTACCGCTTCTGCTCGACGACGGCGACCAAGCAGAAGGTGACGGAGGCGATCGTCCGGCGGTTCGCGGGGCAGCAGATCCTCGTCATCGGGCAGTACATCGACCAGCTCGACGAGCTGGGCGAGCATCTGAACGCGCCGGTGATCAAGGGCGAGACGTCGAACACCCAGCGGGAGAAGCTGTTCGACGCGTTCCGGGAGGGCGAGATCAACGTCCTGGTGGTGTCCAAGGTCGCGAACTTCTCGATCGACCTGCCGGAGGCGACGGTCGCCATCCAGGTGTCGGGCACCTTCGGTTCCCGGCAGGAGGAGGCGCAGCGGCTCGGCCGGGTGCTGCGGCCCAAGGCGGACGGGCACCAGGCCCACTTCTACTCCGTGGTCGCCCGGGACACCATCGACCAGGACTTCGCGGCGCACCGCCAGCGGTTCCTGGCGGAGCAGGGGTACGCGTACCGGATCATGGACGCGGACGAGCTGCTCACCGACGGCTGACCGGTCACCCCTCGGGCAGGTTGAACACCAGCAGCAGGACGAACAGCCAGGGCAGGAGTGACAGGACCGCCAGCCAGATCCGCGGCACCGACCAGCGGCGGGTCCAGGGCAGCAGCCAGGAGGCGAGCCAGGCGCCGACCGCGAGGATGCCGCCGTAGAACAGGGTTCCGAAGATCACGGTCAGGGTGTCGGTCAGCGCCTGCGAGCAGTCGTCGGGTCCGCAGCTGTCGGTCGCCATGACGGACAGCCCGCCGAACAGGAACGCCACGGGTGCCAGCAGCGCCCCGAGCACGGTCGCGACGGTGGGCGCCACCCAGGCGCGGGGGTCCCGTTCGGCCCGGTGCTGCCAGGCGGACGGGACGGGGGCGGCGGCGTGGTGGTGGCTCATACGGCCAGTGAAGCGGCCGGGCGGTGGCCGGCGCACCGGCGCGGGTACTCAGCGGGACGTGTCCGCGTACTCAGACGCCGAGGGGGCGGCGTGCACCGACGCGGTGTCGGAGTACGCCGCCCCGGAGTCGGGGCGCGGGGCATGGTTCGTCCCCTCGCACGAGGGCTACTTCGGGTCCTGGCCGAACTTGGCGGCCGACCAGAAGTAGCCGAGCACCGCCAGGCCCAGGCACCAGGCCACGGCCAGCCATCCGTTGTGGCCGATCTCCGTGCCGAGCAGCAGCCCGCGCAGGGTCTCGATGGCGGGCGTGAAGGGCTGGTACTCGGCGATCGGCCGGAACCAGCCCGGCATCCCCTCGACCGGGACGAAGGCGCTGGACAGCAGCGGCAGCAGGATCAGCGGCATCGCGTTGTTGCTGGCGGCCTCGGCGTTCGGGCTGATCAGGCCCATGCCGACGGCGATCCAGGTGAGCGCCAGGGCGAACAGGACCAGCAGCCCGAACGCCGCCAGCCACTCCAGGGCCGTGGCGTCCGTCGAACGGAAGCCGATGGCCACGCCCACGGCGCCGACGAGGACCACGCTCGCGACCGACTGCAGCACGCTGCCGACGACGTGCCCGATGAGCACCGATCCCCGGTGGATGGCCATGGTGCGGAAGCGGGCGATGATGCCCTCGGTCATGTCGTTGGAGACGGAGACCGCGGTGCCGATCGTGGTGGAGCCGACGGTCATCAGCAGCAGGCCGGGCACGATGTAGGCGATGTACGCGGACCGGTCGCCTCCGCCGTCCCCGAGGCCGGCGCTCATCGCGTCGCCGAAGATGTAGACGAAGAGCAGCAGCAGCATGATCGGCGTGAGCAGCAGGTTCAGGGTGAGCGACGGGTAGCGCCGGGCGTGCAGGAGGTTGCGGCGCAGCATCGTGGACGAGTCGCGCACGGCGAGGGCGAGGTTGCTCATCGGACGGCCTCCTTGGGCTGGGCGGGGACGGCGGCGCCGCCGGTCAGGGCGAAGAAGACGTCGTCGAGGTCGGGGGTGTGCACGGTCAGTTCGTCCGCCTCGACGCCGGCGGAGTCGAGCCGGTCGAGTACGGCGCGCAGTGCGCGCTGGCTGCCGTCGCTGGGAATTTGGAGGGTGAGGGATTCGTCGTCCTCGGTCGCCTCGCGCAGTGCGGAGACGGCGGACCGGTAGCCGGCCGGGTCGGTGAAGCGGAGCCGGACGTGTCCGCCGGGGACGATCCGCTTGAGTTCCTCGGCGGTGCCCTCGGCGGCGATCGTGCCGTCGTGGAGCACGGCGATGCGGTGGGCGAGTTCGTCGGCCTCCTCCAGGTACTGGGTGGTGAGGAAGACGGTGACGCCGCCCGCGACGAGCTCGCGGATGATCTGCCACATGGTGTGGCGGCTGCGGGGGTCGAGTCCGGTGGTCGGTTCGTCGAGGAAGATGATCCGCGGGTCGCCGACCAGGGTCATGGCGATGTCGAGGCGGCGTTTCATGCCGCCGGAGTAGGTGGAGGCGGGCTTCTTCGCGGCCTCCGCCAGGTCGAACCGCTCCAGCAGCTCGGCGGCCACCCGCCGCCCCTCGCGCTTGGGGAGGTGGTGCAGGTCGGCCATGAGGAGCATGTTCTCCTCACCGGTGATCAGGCCGTCCACGGCGGAGAACTGACCGGTGACACCGATCGCCGCCCGCACGGCCTGGGGGTCGGCGGTGAGGTCGTGGCCGCCGACGCGCAGGTCGCCCGCGTCCGCGGTGATGAGGGTGGAGAGGATCTTGACGACGGTGGTCTTGCCGGCGCCGTTCGGGCCGAGCAGGGAGAAGATCGTGCCTTCCGGGACGGTCAGGTCGACGCCGTCGAGGACGGTCTTGTCGCCGTAGGACTTGCGCAGCCCGTTCGCCGCGATGGCCAAGCCGGTCATGAGGGGTTCTCCTTTACGGGCAGCGGGCGGTCACAGGCTGCGGGCGGTGATGTCGCCGTAGGCGGTGGTCGCGTGGACGGTCAGGCCGGCGGCGCCGTCGGCGTTCCTGAGCGTGTTGTGGACCCGGCCGTAGCCGGTGCCGGCGTCGAGGGAGGCGGAGACTCCACGGGCGGCGCCGACGGCGATGTCACCGTGCTCGGTGCGCAGCGCGACCGTGCCGCGTACGGCCTCGGTGACGCGGATGTCGCCCTTCTGGGTGCTGATCTCGGCGGGGCCGCCCAGACGTCCGACCGAGATGTCGCCGGCGAGGACGGTGAGGCGGGCGCTCGCGGTCTCGTCGAGCTTGACCGGTCCCTGCGCGCCCTCGAAGACGACGTCGCCGAGCCGGCCGACGCCCCGCAGCTCCGCGTCGGCGGCCTTCGCCTCGACGTGGGAGCCGGCGGGCAGCTGGACGGTGATCTCGACGGATCCGGACGGGCCGAGGATCTGGTTCTTCGCCGGCGGGCCGTCGATCCGCAGGACTCCCCCGCCGTATTCGACCCTGATCCGCTCCGCGGCCTTCGTGTCGCGGCTCTTCGTGGCGTCCGCGGGCAGGACCTCGACCACGGTGTCGGCCCGGTCGGCGGCGATGAACCGGATGCGGCCGGCGGGGATGTCGAGGACGACCGAGACGGGGGTGGGGGTGTCGAACTGCATCGTGCGCTCCTTCGGGCTGTCGTTTCTGACACCGGAAACGCTACGTTGCGTTCATGGTTACGGCAATGCACTTGTTGCATAAGAACGTTATTTATGCAGCTCAGAGCAGCAATATCGTTGCAACGGCTTGAGATCTAATGCAACAAGCGAACTCGGCTCGTTGCAATGAATTGAGAGTGAACGCTATGCTGGAGCCACCACGGACCACGAAGGAGACCGCGTTGCCAGGAGGCAGGCTCACCCAGCAGGAACGCCAGCAGATCGCGACGGGGCTGGCCGACGGGCTCGCCTACGCGGAGATCGCCAGACGTCTGGACCGCCCCACCTCGACGATCACGCGCGAGGTGATGCGCAACGGCGGACCCACCGCCTACCGCGCGGACCTGGCCCACCGCGCCACCGAACGCCGCGCCCACCGGCGCAGGCAGGCGGCGCCGCGGGGGCCGAAGGCCCATACGGAGGACTACGGCCGCGACGCGGAGGCCGTGCGCGCGTACGAGGAGACGCTCACCACCGTCTTCATAGCGTCGGGCACGCCCAAGATGATGGCCAGGGTCATGGCCTGCCTGACCCTTTCCGACAGCGGCAGCCTCACCGCCGCCGAACTCGCCCAGCGCCTCCAGGTCAGCCCGGCGTCCGTCTCCAAGGCGATCACGTTCCTGGAGAGCCAGGGCCTCGTCCGCCGGTACCGCGAGGAGGGCCGCCGTGAGCGCTACGGCTTCGACGAGGACATCTGGTACCAGTCGATGATCGCCAGCGCCCGGTCCACCGCCCAGGTCGCCGAGACCTCACGGCAGGGCGTCGGCGTCATGGGGCCCGGCACACCGGCCGCCGTGCGTCTGGAGAACGCCGCCCGCTTCCTCGACTTCGTGGCCGAGACCATGATCCGCGCCGCCGAGCAGGCCCGCAAGGTCCTGTACACGAAACCCGGAGCGACCCCGGACGACACCGCCGGACCGGATCCGGATCACGGGTAGCCTGCCGACCGCGGGCGCGACGGCCGCCGTGCGGGGCGGAGGGAACACCGCCTACCCGCGGCGGACGCCCGCCTCCTCGTCGTACTCGCCGAGGAGGATCACGTCGAGGGCGGCGCCGAGGAACACCTTCACGGCGCGCAGGGCACCGCCGAGGCGGTGCGGACGACGGCCCTGGACCGAGGGCGCGCCGGTCGGCCGCACCGGCGGTGTGGTGGGGTGGAGGGTCGCTGCGCTCATGCCTCCATGGTTGTTCCCCGGCCGCGGTACGGGCATCGGCCGAAGGGACCGGTCCGCGAGGCCTCCGTGTACGCCTCCGGGGCGACCCGTACTCCTCAGGCAGGAGTCTTCGCCCCTAGGGGGAGGGCGGTAAACGGTTTGGAGCGCACCGGCCCTGCGCCCTAGAATCTCCGCTCTTGCCCGCCTCCTCTCACGGAGCGCCGCCGCCCGGACGGAAACCGGCCGGTATTCCGCCGCAGCAATCCCAGCAGCAGGCCCCGGAGGCACCCCCTTGTCCGCGTCCACGCCGGTAGACGAACCCGTAGATAATCCCGCGACCACCCCCGCGGACGATCCGCTCGCCCGCGAACGCTCCCACCTCGCCGCGTCCCGTTCCGCGCTGCGCGCCATGCGGGAGGACGTCGAGGCCCTCGACATCAGCGACGTCACGGCGAACTGGGTCAACGCGGCCGCGCTGGCACACCAGATCGAGGAGCGCATCAAGGCGCTGGCCGACCTCAGCGACACCCCGCTGTTCTTCGGCCGTCTCGACTATCTGCGCTCCCCCGGCGCCGAGCAGGCCGAGGGCGCGGAGGGGGAACTCTTCTACATCGGGCGCCGGCACGTGCACGACGCGGACGGCGACCCGATGGTGATCGACTGGCGTGCGCCGGTGTCGCAGCCGTTCTACCGGGCGTCCAAGAAGGACCCGATGGACATCGCGCTGCGCCGCCGCTTCGGTTACACCGGCGGCGACCTCACGGCGTACGAGGACGAGCGCCTCTCCGACCCGTCCGAGGCGGCGACCACCAGCAAGCTGCTCCAGCAGGAGATCGAGCGTCCGCGCGTCGGCCCGATGCGGGACATCGTCGCCACGATCCAGCCCGAGCAGGACGAGATCGTACGGTCCGGGCTGTCGGGCAGCGTGTGCGTGCAGGGAGGCCCGGGCACCGGGAAGACCGCCGTCGGCCTGCACCGGGTCGCCTACCTCCTCTACGCCCACCGCGAGCGGCTGGCCCGCACCGGCACGCTGGTCGTCGGGCCGAACCGCTCCTTCCTGCACTACATCGAGCAGGTGCTGCCCGCACTGGGCGAGCTGACGGTCGCACAGGCCACGGTGGACGACCTGGTGGCACACGTGGAGGTGCGCGGGACGGACGACGCGCCGGCGGCGGTGGTCAAGGGCGACGCCCGGATGGCACAGGTCCTGCGCAGGGCCCTCTACGCACACGTCACGATGCCCACCGAGCCGGTCGTGGTCGTACGGGGTTCACGCCGCTGGCGGGTCCCGGCGTACGAACTGGAGGAGATCGTCCGGCAGTTGCTCGACCGCGACATCCGCTACGGTGCCGCCCGCGACGCTCTTCCGCAGCGCGTCGCGCACGCCGTGCTGGTGCGGATGGAGCGGGCGGGCGAGGCACCGGACGACCGTGTGCAGGACGCGGTGGCCCGCGACAGCGCGGTGAAGGCGGCGGTGAAGACGGTCTGGCCGGCCGTCGACCCGGCGAAGCTGGTGCTACGGCTGCTGAGCGACCCGGAGTTCCTGGCGGAGCACGCGGAGGGCCTGCTCGACGAGCAGGAGCAGAAGACGATCCTGTGGGCGAAGCCCGCGCGGTCGGTGAAGTCGGCGAAGTGGTCGGTGGCGGACGCGGTACTGATCGACGAGGCGACGGACCTCGTCCAGCGCACGCACTCCCTCGGACACGTGGTGCTGGACGAGGCGCAGGACCTGTCCCCCATGCAGTACCGCGCGGTGG
The DNA here is from genome assembly GCF_044453165.1 of Streptomyces sp. NPDC051740. Taxonomy (NCBI): domain Bacteria; kingdom Bacillati; phylum Actinomycetota; class Actinomycetes; order Kitasatosporales; family Streptomycetaceae; genus Streptomyces; species Streptomyces sp. NPDC051740. The sequence continues at coordinate 184,459 of NZ_JBITCL010000007.1, forward strand.
GCCGCCGCTGCACGACCGGTTCGGCGACCGTCCTCGGCGACCTGGCCCAGGGCACCACACCCTGGGCGACCCGCAGTTGGGAAGAAGCCCTGCTCCACCTGGGCAAACAGGACGCGGTGATCGAGGAGTTGACGGCCGGTTTCCGCGTCCCCACGGACGTCATCACCTACGCCTCCCGGCTCCTGACGCACATCGCTCCGGGGCTGACCCCGGTGGCGTCGATCCGCGAGAACCCGGGCTTCTTCGAGGTCCGCCGGTCCGGGGGGACGGACGACGTGGTGTCCGCGTGCCGCGAACTCCTGCGCAACGAGGGCTCGGTGGGCCTGATCGCGGCGGACCCCCACATCCCGGAACTGGCGAAGGCACTGACGGCGGCGGGCATCACCTACATCGCCCCCGGCGAGGAGACGACCCGTGAAACCCGCCTGACCCTGGTCCCGGCCTCCCTGGCGAAGGGCCTGGAGTACGACTACGTGCTCCTGGACGAACCCCGCGCGGTCGTCACCGCCGAACCCGACGAACGCACAGGCCTCCGCCGCCTCTACGTAACCCTGACCCGAGCGGTATCGGGCCTGGTCGTCACGCACGCGACACCCCTACCGGACCAACTGACGTAACCCCTGCTCCCCCGCTCCCGCAGGCAGCCGCCTACCGCCGCTCCCGCGGACAGCCGCCTGCCGCGTTTCCGCGGGCAATCGTGCCGCAGGGCGGCACGGGTGGGCGAGGGGGGCACCTCCCGCTCGAGCGAAGCCGAGAGTGGGGGAGGCACCCCGCAAGCGCCGGGCGGCGCGACCCACCCCCGGCCGACTCCAGCGCGGGCCCCCGGAAGGCGCCGGGCAGCGCGACCCACCCCCGCCCGACAGCAGCACCGCCCAAACCGCAGCGCCGCCCAGCCGCACCCCCCGCTCAGCCCCCCAGCACCCGCCGCCACTCCGCGACGGCCTCCGCCGACACGGGCCCGGCCCACCCCCCGGGCCGGGCCGCCCCACCGATGTGGAACCCGTCGATCCCCGCGTCCAACAGCGTCGGCACATGCCCCAGCCCCAGCCCGCCCCCCACCAGCAACTGCTGCTCGTACCCCGGCTCCCCCCGCCGCCGCGCCTCCGCGAGCAGAACCGGCAACCCGGCGTCCACGCCATCGGCCGACCCGGCCGTCAGGTAGGTGTCCAGCCCCGGGAAGTCCGCGAGCTGCTTGCGCAGAGCACCCCGGTCGGCGGCCCGGTCGATCGCCCGGTGGAACGTCCACCGGCACCCCTCCAGCACACGGGCGACCCGCTCCACCGCCCCCAGATCCACATCACCGTCCGGGCCGAGGAACCCGAGCACGAACTCCTCCGCCCCGGCCTCGCGCATCTCGCACGCGGCCCCCACCAGCCGCTCGACGTCCCCCGCCGCGAACCCGTCCGCCAGCCGCAGCATCACCCGCGCCGGAATGTCCACCGCCGCCCGGATCCCCGCGACGGTCGCCGCCGAAGGCGTCAGCCCGTCCGCCGCCATGTCGGTCACCAGCTCGAGGCGGTCCGCACCTCCGGCCTGGGCGGCCACCGCGTCCTCGACGTCGAGGGCGATCACCTCCAGGACTGCACGCTTGCTCATGGGACCCCATTCCTCGGCATCAGACGGCGACTACAGGTCTAGTCCAATCCAAGACTACGCCCGACCGCCCGCCCGAGGCCGCCCCGCCCCTCCGCTCAGCCCCCGAAGATGTTCAGCTCCGCCGCCTCCACCCCGGCCAGCTCGTACGCGGCACCGTCCACCGGACGACCCGCGTACAGCCGTACGAGGGTCGGCCCGTCGCCGATGTAGCGGGCCGGGGGACGTTCCCCCGTGGCGTCGCCCAGCCGCAGCGGCTCGTCGGCGTCGTCGAGGTCGGCGTGCAGCGGCAGATGACCCTTCCCGCTGGTCACCTGCCCCAGCAGAGTGAGCGCGTACGGCAGCCCCGCGCCCGCGTACGCCCCCGTCTCCCCCAGGGCGACCCGTACGTCCCCGGCGTGCACCCACTCGCCCAGCGCGAGCCCGTCCAGCGCCCCGCCCGCCCTGGCGATCACGGGCCCCGCCCCGCTCATCCCGTGCTCCAGCTCGTCCACGACCCGGGCGTTCGTCCACCCGGCCCGCTCGGCGATGTCCCGCTCGTTGCTCTCGGGCGAGAACACCCCGTCCTCGAACCGCCGCTCCAGCACCCGGGTGAACGCGGCCGAGCAGTGCGCCAGCACATCCCGCACCGTCCACCCCGGACACGCCGCCACCGGCAGCGCGAAGTCCCCGTCGGCCCTCCCCCGCAGCAACGGGATCAGCGCGTCCCGCTCGACGGTCAGCAGCCGGCCGGGCAGTTCGGGGTCTCGTACGTTCCGCACATCCGCAGGAGTCGTCATGCCGTCCACGCTAGTGGTGGATGAGCCTCGACGTCCGTACCAACCGTGGTACGCCGATGGTGCGCTGCCAGCCGTAGCGGGCACGCACTACAGCGTGCTCGGCACATCACCTTTGTCGGTCTGTTGCGCGGGAATGGCCGGCTTCCGCCCTGTGGTCTTACCGAGACCGAACATCAGACTCGACGGCCGCGCGGTCCGCCGGTCGGACACCACGATCCCGCCACGCCACTTGCCCGCCGGGTCCTGGTACCGGAACTGGAGCTTCTTCAGCCGCTCCCCGAACTCCTCTCGCAGCGGACGGTACGCGTCGTCGCAGTGCACGTTCCACGTCACGTCGCTGAGGTAGGCGTGGCACGCGATGGGGAACAGCAGGGAGGAGACGACGAGGTCCGAGAGCTGGAGCAGCGTGTGGGTGTCGCTGTGCCCGAAGACCGGCGACTCGATGATGCCCTTGAGGAGGTCGCCGCCCGCGCGGTACTTGCGCGTCTTGAACGGTGAAGCCACCGACGACGAGGACCGGCGGGGCGTCCGGTCTGGCGGGGTCGAGAGTCTGGCCGTTGCCCGCCTCGTCGATGTAGCACAGGTACAACGATCCCTCCCGGAAAACACTCGGGCCGCTCCCGAAGGAGCGGCCCCAGGACCTGGTGCAGCCATATGCACCGTGTTTTGTTTGCTACCGCCGATGCTGCCAAGACCGACGGAAGCCGGTCAAGCCGACCGTCACGCCGTGTTGACGTCCGTTTTCGGTCAGTGAGCGTGACGCGCGTGAGCGACGAAGGCGGACCATGCGGCGGGGGCCACTGTGAAGGTGCCCTGGCCTGTGTCTTTGGAGTCACGGACATGGACGGAGGCGGGGAGGGTGGCGACCTCGATGCAGTCGCCTCCAGAACCACCGCTGTAGCTGGACTTGAACCAGTCGAGCGACTGGCCCTTGGACTGCTCGCTTGTCATGAGTCTCCTTGCAGCAGCTTCTCGATGCGGCGCAGGGACTCCTTCGGGGTCAGCGCCTGAGCCCGGATGATTCCCATAGCGCGCCGCAATGCCACGGACGATTTCCCTCTCAGTGATCACCCGACCGCTGCCCTGACTCTCCAAGTAGGCCACCTGCTCCCCTCCTTCCGGCACCATCAGCGTGAACGGACCGTCCACACAAGCGTGGTCGGCTGCTCCGGTCGGCATCACCTGAATCTCTGCGTTCGGGTCCTGGCCGGTGAGGAGCAAGTGTTCAAGCTGCCCTCGTAGCACCTCGGAACCGCCGATGGGCCGCTGAAGAACAGCCTCCTCCAGGACAAAGCTGAGTACTGGCGCGGGCATGCGGCCGAAGAGCGCGTGCCGCGCGAGCCGCGCCGACACCATCTGCTCGATCTCCGCCTCGTTCCGGCGTGGGCGCCACACCGTGAACATCGTCCTGGCGTGGGCCTCGGTCTGAAGCATGCCCGGCACGATCAACGGCGCGTACTGATGGAACTCGACTGCGGTCTCCTCGATCCGCGCAGCATCCCGGAAGAAGGCCGGGTACCGCGTCAGGGCGACCGCTCACTTCATCGCAAGCAGAACCCCGTCCGCCTCAAGCAACGTGTCCAGTTTCTCGATGGTGTCCGGCCTGGCGATACGTCGGCCCTGCTCGATCGCGGCGATCTGCGCCTCGCTGTATCCAAGGAGCGGACCGAGGGCGGCCTGGGTGAGACCAGCACGTTCCCGAAAGAGCTTGATCTGCCTGCCGAAGCACCGCAGGAGCTCGTCGGCAGGATCCTGGCCGCGCGCCGCGATCGCCTGTTCCGGAACCTGCACCATGGGCCACCCCTGTTCCTGCCCCTACAGACACGTTCGGCGCCCTTACAGCCACACTGTGTAAGGACGCGGTTGCTGGTCACCGTACGTACGCCGCACAAGGCTCACCTCCATGACCACCGAAGTTCCCCCCATCGAGCACACCGGACAGTCCGCAGCCCATACCGAAGAGTTCTCGATGTGCTTCACCTCCACCCCGCGGGGCGCCCGCCTGGCCCGGCGGCTCGCTTCCCACCGCTTGGACGTCTGGGGCTTCCCGTACGAGTCCGAGGTGAACGAGACCGTGACGCTGGTCGTGGCCGAGCTCACCGCCAACGCGGTGACCCACGGCCGTGTTCCGGGCCGCGACTTCCGCCTGAGCCCGACACTGGCGGCCGCCCGCGACCTTGTGCGCATCGAGGTCACCGACACCCGGGACGGTGGCTTGTCGCCGACCTGGCCCTGCGCTCCTCAGGATGCCGAGGCGGAGGGAGGCCGCGGCCTCTGGCTGGTGTTCCGCCTGGCGAGCCGACTGTCCGTCGAGCCACGCACGGAAGGAGGGCCGGGCAAGACGGTACGCGCGGAACTGGTTCTCTGCGGCGAAGTTCCCGTGATCGACAAAGTTCCGGAGTGACCGGACGACCGTACGGTCATGACGTGAGCGGTACGGGTCCGCGCCGAGGCGTGCACGGCTCCGGCGTCGGCTGTGACCACGAGGGTGGACGACACCGGCCCGGTGCTGACGAGGCCCCGCAGCGAGTTCTGTTCCCGGTTGAGTCTCCCGCGGGGGGAGACACCAGGCTGGGGGCATGGACAGCGACACGCTCCATTCCATCGGAGAGCTATCCCGCCGGACCGGTCTGACGGTGAAGACCATCCGGTACTACTCCGACAAGGGCATCGTCCCGGCGACCGACCGGAGCCCGGCAGGCTACCGGCTGTACGGCCCCGACGCTCTCGCCCGCCTGAACCTGGTCCGCACGCTGCGCGATCTCGGGCTCGACCTGGCGACCGTGCGCAAGGTGCTGGACCGGGAGGCGACCGTACCGGAAGTCGCGGAAGCACACGCCGACGCCCTGGACGTACAGATCCAGGCCCTCCGTCCGCGCCGGGCGGTACTACGAGCAGTCGCCAGAGGCTGAACCACGACCATGGAGATGGACCTCATGCATCGGCTCGCCACGCTTTCCCGGACCGAACAACGGCGACTGGTGGCCGCCTTCATCGACGACACCTTCAACGGCCTCGACGTCAACCCCGAGTTCGTGGCGCTGATGCGGTCCGTCACGCCCGAGCTCCCCGACGACCCCACGCCCGAACAGGTCGAGGCCTGGGTGGAGCTCGCCGAGCTCTGCCAAAACGCGGACTTCCGTACCGCGGTGCGGCGCATGGCCGAGGAGCAGGCGGAGGAAGTTTCCCGGCAGGACGTGGCCGACCTGCATGACGGCCTCGACCGAGCGGTGCGCGAGCGAATCGAAGGAGCCGTGTCCGCCGGCGTTCTGCCCGCCTCCGCCACGACCGCACCCCCGGCCGACTCACTGGGCGGCCTGTACGGCCACGCCTTCGCGAGTGCCGGCGACGGCGATCTGCGCCGCTGGCTCGTCGCCCGCCTGGAGATGACCGCCGACCCGCACGCCAAGCGCTACTGGCAGCTCCTGGCAACGGTCAATGGATGGCCCGCGTCACCGACACTCGCCCCCGTTTACACCTGGTTCACCACCGCCCCGTGCGGTGCTTCCGTCGCGGCAGCGACGTCTTGGACCCCGGAGGGCATCCCGTGAAGTACGCCGTCTTACAGACCCTCGGTGTGGCTCTCGTCGTCCTCGGAGGGCAGGGAGCGATCCGCCTGCTCGTCGACCACGACAACGCCGGCCTGCTCGCCTGGCTGCCGGGCGGATTCGCGGCCGGCGTCACCGTCCACTTCGTCGCCGTCGCCGTCGCCGTCGGGGCGGTTGTCGCGGGCTGGGCGCACAGCCGAGCGAAGGAAGTCGGGCGCAGGAGCTGAAGGGGCGACCGGAAAGCGCACGCCGGACAGCCGCCGCGGCAGGGTGGACAAGGCGCGAAGATCCCAGAGCCGTGGAACGGGCCACCCGCGGGAGGGAAGAATGACGGTATGGCCGACACCGAAGCCCTGCGTGCCCGCTTCGCCCGCGCCCTGGAAGGGGCCCGCGGGCCCGGTGGCGGTTCGGACCCGTCGCCGTACGCCGACAACCTGATCGGGCGCTGGCAGGAGCCCCAGCGGCACTACCACACGCTCACCCACCTGACCGCCGTCCTGGACCACATCGACGTGCTGGAGGAGTACGCCGACGACCCGGACGTCGTACGGCTCGCCGCCTGGTTCCACGACGCGGTCTACCTGCCGGACCGGTCCACCAACGAGGAGCGTTCCGCCCGGCTCGCCGAGCGGGCGCTCCCCGAGGCCGGGGTGTCCGCGGAGAGGACCGCCGAGGTGGCCCGGCTGGTGCGGCTCACCGTCACGCACGATCCGGCCGACGACGACCGGGACGGGCAGGTGCTGTGCGACGCCGACCTCGCGGTCCTCGCCGCGTCGCCGTCGTCGTACGCCGCCTACACCGCCGCCGTCCGCGAGGAGTACCACTTCGTGCCGAACGACGCGTTCCGCGCGGGACGGGCCGAGGTGCTGCGGCAACTCCTCGCCCTGCCACGCCTGTTCCGTACGCCGTACGGGCGGGAGCACTGGGAGGCCACCGCCCGCCACAACATGCGCGGCGAGCTGGAAATGCTGTCGACCCCGGCGGCGCCGCCCGCCTAGCCTGCCCCGCATGCATGCCTTGGGAGCGGAACAGGTCGAGGAAGCCGTCGCGGACTGCGTGGCGGCGCTGGGGGCGGTCACCGACCGGGACTGGACGGGGGTACGGGCCGGGCGGCTGGAGTGGGACTGCCGGGAGACGGCGGCGCACATCGCGAGCGATCTCATCGCGTACGCGGGGCAGATCGCCGGGCGGGCGCAGGACGCGTACGTGCCCTTCGAGATCACCCTCGACGGCAGCGAGGACGGCCTGGACGCCGCCGACAACGCGGGTGCCCTCCAGGTGATCACCACGACCGGCGCCCTGCTCGCCGCCGCCGTCCGCACCACCCCGCGCGCGGTCCGCGCCTTCCACCCGTTCCCCTTCCGGCACGCGAACCGCGAGGGCTTCGCCGCGATGGGCATCGCCGAGGTGCTGCTGCACACGCACGACATCGCCGAGGGAATGGGCATCGGCTACGAGCCGCCGGCCGAGCTGGCCGCCTTCGTCCTCACCCGGATCTTCCCGCGGGTCAAACCGGGGCCCACGCCGTGGCGGACGCTGCTGTGGGCCACCGGGCGCGGCGATCTGCCGGGCCGGGAACCCGTCACCGAGTGGAAGTGGAGCAACAACCCCGTGCTCCGGTCGGAGCGGCTCCTGCTGGAGGGCGTCACCCCCGCGGTCGCGGCCGAACTGTCCCTCGCCGGTGACGGCGGGTTCCACTGGGTGGACTCGGGCCCTTTCGAGGGGACGCGGGAGGGCGCCGGGATGCTGCTCAAGCAGTACGAGGAGGGTGTCTTCCACCCGGAGTGGGCCATGTACGTACTGGTCCGGCGCGAGGACGACCGCGCGGTGGGCGCGATGGGGTTCCACGGCGTCCCGGACGAGGACGGCAGGGTGGAGATCGGCTACGACCTCTCCGTGGACGCCCGCGGCAACGGCTACGCCACCGAGGCGCTGCGCACCCTGTCGGCGTGGGCGCTCGCGCGGGACAGCGTACGGACGGTGGCCGCCGTGGTCGACGAGGAGAACGTGCCCTCACAGAAGGTCGTCACCCGGGCCGGTTTCACCGAGGTGTCCCGGCAGGAGGGGCAGGTCTCCTACGAACTCCGCGGCTGAACCGCGCCCTTGCGGCGCCGCAGCCCCGCCCCGTGCAGCAGCCGCACCACCTCGCGGCTGCTGACCTCGACCGCCCCCGCGCGCACCGCGTCGGCGTACCGGTGGGCGGGGACGTCGTAGTGGTCGCGTTCGAAGGCGCGGCGGGGGACGCCCAGGCCGTCGGCGAAGGTGTGCAGTTCGTCGTAGGAGAGGTCGCTGACGAGGTGGGACCACATCCGGCCGTGGCCCGGCCAGGTGGGCGGGTCGATGTAGACGGTCACGAGGGGACCGCTCCGCCCAGCCGGCCCACCGCCGCGACCTTCACGCCCGCCTTGTGGCACACCCAGTGCGGATCGGGGCCGAGTTCCGGTTCCACGTCCAGCGCGTGCGGGTCGCCGGTGCCGCAGACCGGGCACAGCGGCCAGCGCCCGTGCCGCTCCAGCAGGGCGTCCTGTACGTCCTGGGCGACCAGGCCGGCGAGGAACCCGGAGCCGTCCGGCCACTGCTCCACCCACCAGCGCCGGTGCGTGACGGACTCCTCGACGAGGGACACCACGTCCGCCTCGGCGACCTCGCGCGCGGCCAGATCGGCGAGCACGAGGGCGCGCGCCGCGTGCAGGGCTTGTTCCAGGGGGCTGACCGGACGGGGTCCGGGGGTGCCGGGTTCGCCGGGCGGATCGTGGGGGTCCATGCCCCCTATTGTGCGCACCCTTGACCGCACGACCGGAACGAAAATATCTTTCATGCCGTGACCCGTGAAGTGAAGGAAATTTTCGGGAACGGTCCGGGCGGCGGTACGCCCTCCCCTCCCGCGCCCGCCGCCCTGGCGGCCAAGGTGCGCACGCTGGCTCCGTCGATGACCCGCTCCATGCGGCGGGTCGCCGAGGCCGTCGCCGACGACCCGGCCGGCTGCGCGGCCCTCACGGTCACCGGACTCGCCGAACTCACCGGCACCAGCGAGGCCACCGTCGTACGCACCGCCCGTCTGCTCGGCTACCCCGGCTACCGCGATCTGCGCCTCGCGCTGGCCGGGCTCGCCGCCCAGCAGCAGTCCGGGCGCGCGCCCGCCATCACCACCGACATCGCGGTGGACGACCCCATAGCCGACGTCGTGGCGAAACTCGCCTACGACGAACAGCAGACCCTCGCCGACACGGCGGCCGGACTGGACACCGTGCAGCTCGCCGCCGCCGTGACCGCCCTGGCCGGCGCCCGCCGCACCGATGTGTACGGGGTCGGCGCGTCGGGGCTCGTCGCCCAGGACCTCACCCAGAAGCTGCTGCGCATAGGCCTGATGGCGCACGCCCACAGCGACCCGCACCTCGCCGTCACCAACGCGGTGCAGCTGCGGTCGGGAGACGTGGCGATCGCCGTCACGCACTCCGGGTCGACCGGGGACGTCATCGAACCGCTCCGGGTGGCCTTCGAGCGCGGGGCGACGACGGTGGCGGTCACCGGACGCCCGGACGGTCCCGTCACCCAGTACGCCGATCACGTCCTGACCACGTCCACGGCACGGGAGAGCGAGTTGCGGCCGGCCGCGATGTCGTCCCGGACGGGGCAGTTGCTGGTGGTGGACTGTCTGTTCGTGGGGGTCGCCCAGCGGACGTACGAGTCGGCGGCGCCGGCGCTGTCCGCTTCGTACGAGGCTTTGGCGCACCGGCACCGGGTGGTTCGCAAAGGACCGTAGGACCGCTCCAGCGTGGTGATCTGCGGGTCGTCTGTGGCTGTTCGCGCAGTTCCCCGCGCCCCTAGGGATGTTGTACTGCCCCACACCGGGAAGAAACCGAAGAAAGCCGCACTGCCATGACTTCCGCCTCCCACCACCGCGACCTCCGCTCCCAGTTGGAGACCCTCACCACCGAGGCGTTCCGGCCCGAGTTGGCCGATGTCGACCGGTTGCCCACCCTCGACATCGCCCGGCTGATGAACGGCGAGGACGCCGCGGTGGCCGGGGCCGTGGGCGAGCGGGTGCCGGCCATCGCCGCCGCGATCGACGCCGTCGCCGAGCGGATGGGCCGGGGCGGGCGGCTGATCTACGCGGGTGCGGGTACCGCCGGCCGGCTGGGGGTGCTGGACGCCTCCGAGTGTCCGCCGACCTTCAACACCGATCCGGCGCGGGTCGTCGGCCTGATCGCGGGCGGTCCCGACGCCATGGTCACCTCGGTGGAGGGGGCCGAGGACTCGCGCGAGCTGGCCGAGGCCGACCTGGCCGCGCTGGAGCTGACCGCCGACGACACGGTGGTCGGTGTCTCCGCCTCCGGCCGGACCCCGTACGCGGTCGGCGCCGTCGCGTACGCCCGTGCGCGCGGTGCCCTCACCGTGGGCCTGGCCTGCAACCGGGGCAGTGCGCTGGCGGCGGCGGCCGAGCACGGCATCGAGGTCGTCGTGGGCCCGGAGTTCCTCACCGGTTCCACGCGCCTGAAGGCCGGTACGGCGCAGAAGCTGGTGCTGAACATGCTGTCGACGATCACGATGATCAGGTTGGGCAAGACGTACGGGAACCTGATGGTCGACGTGCGGGCCTCCAACGAGAAGCTGCGCGCCCGTTCCCGCCGTATCGTCGCGCAGGCGACGGGCGCGGCGGACGACGTCGTCGAGCGGGCCCTGACCGCCACGGACGGCGAGGTCAAGCACGCGATCCTGGTGATCCTGGCGGACGTGGACGGTCCGACGGCCGCCCGCCTGCTCGCGGAGTCCGACGGCCGTCTGCGCGCGGCACTCGCCAGGGCGCGGGAGTAGAAGGAGTCCGTGGGCGGATACTGGAGAGCACCCGACCCGGAGACGAACCATGAACCACGCGCAGCTCACCGCCCTGGGCCGCGCCCTGCGCGTGCTCGGGGAGCACGGCGAGGCGCTGTCCGCCGACACCCCGGACGCCCGGCTGCACGAAGTGAAGGACGACCTGCGGCGGGCCCTGGACCTGCTGGAGGAGAGCGTCACCACGGCCGTGCCCAGCACGCGCTGCGCCGAGCACCCGACCGGACCGGTCGACAAGAGCGCCCCCGACCTGTGTCTGCTCTGCGAGACCCGGCGCCGCACCGCCCGCCGCTCCGAGTTCAACGGCCCGGCCCCGCAGGCCCGGCCCGCCGGGCCCGTGCAGTCCCGGTACGGGGTGCGCGGTGACCGGCCGCAGCCGCAGCAGCGCTGGCTGCCGGAGCTGTGGAACGGGCAGACGTGGCAGCTGTGCGGCACCCCGCGCCGGGACCGGCGCGAGGCGGAACTGTTCGTCGCGGCGCAGCGACGCGGGCCCCGGCCCGCCATGGCGTACCGGATCGTCCACGAGTTCACCGACTACGAGGTGCTGCGCGTGTGGGGAACACCGGCCAGGATCGACATCGAACCGATGGGCGGCAATCCCTGAAGGGGCGCGGGGAACTGCGCACGGGGGTCTGGGGGCGAAGCCCCCAGGGACGGGAAGGGAAGGGGCGGCGGGGGCGAGAAACACCACCGCGGGCAACCGCGGCTCCCGGACCCACCACGGCAACGGCCGCCGCCCCGGCATCCCCGGGACGGCGGCCGTCCTTCGGCTGCGCCGACCGTCCCTACGCCTTCGACGGCTCCACCGCACGCCCGGCGACGACCGCTTCCTCCGCCCCCGCGGCCCGCTGCCGCGGAATGAAGCCGGCGATGACGAAGCCGAGCAGCGCCGCCCCGGCCCCGAGCGCCAGCACCGTACGGAAGGCGTCCTCGGACGGCAGCGCGAACCCGCCGAACTCCGTGGTCATCTGGGCCAGGACGACACCGGCGACGGCACTGGCGACGGAGGTGCCGATGGACCGCATGAGGGTGTTGAGGGCGTTGGCGGCACCCGTCTCGGAGGCGGGCACGGCGCCCATGATCAGCGTGGGCATCGCACCGTAGGTGAAGCCGATGCCGGCGCCGATGACGCAGGACGCCAGCACGAAGTGCCAGACCTCGCTCATGAGCAGGACGTTCAGGCCGTAGCCGACGGCCACGATCAGGGCGCCGATCATGAGCGTCACCTTCGGGCCCTTGGCGCGGGTGACGAGCGCGGAGACCGGGGCCAGCGCCATCATCACCAGGCCGGACGGCGCCATGACCAGACCGGCCGTCAGCAGCGACTGGCCCAGGCCGTAGCCGGTCTCCTCCGGGAGCTGCAGCACCTGCGGGATGACCAGGGACATCGAGAACATCGCGAAGCCGATGGCGATCGAGGCGAGGTTGGTGATCAGCACCTGGGGGCGGGCCGTGCTGCGCAGGTCCACCAGCGGCTGGTCGTTGCGCAGCTCGTAGAAGCCCCAGGCCAGCAGGACCACGACGGCCGCCGCGAACAGGCCGAGGGTGGTGCCGCTCGCCCAGCCCCAGTCACCGCCCTTGGAGATCGCCAGCAGCAGGCAGATCAGTCCGGCCGCCATGCCGAGCGAGCCGGGCAGGTCGAACCGGCCACCGGTGCGCACCTTCGACTCCGGCACCATGATCAGCACCAGGACCAGCGCGACCACGCCCAGCGCGGCCGAGATCCAGAAGAGCATGTGCCAGTCGAAGTTGTCGGCGATGAGCGCGGCGACGGGCAGGCCGAGGGCGCCGCCGACACCGAGCGAGGCGCTGATCATCGCGGTGGCCGAGCCCAGCTTCTCCGCGGGCAGTTCGTCGCGCAGGATGCTGATGCCGAGCGGGATCACACCGGACGACAGGCCCTGCAGGGCGCGTCCGACGATCATCGGGACCAGGGAGTCGCTGAGTCCGGCGACCACGGAGCCGACCACCAGCATGGCCATGCTGACCAGCAGCATGCGGCGCTTGCCGTACATGTCGCCGAGGCGGCCCATGACGGGCGTGGCGACGGCGGCGGCGAGCAGGGTGGCGGTGATGGCCCAGGCGGTGTCCGCGGCGGAGGCGTTCAGGTACTGCGGCAGTTGCCCCACGATCGGGATCACCAGGGTCTGCATCAGCGAGACCACGATGCCGCCGAAGGCCAGTACGGGCACTACGGCACCGGTCTTGGGCGGCGCGGCGGTGCCGGGCGTGGGGGAACGGTCGAGTGCGTCGGACATGAAGGAGGTCTCCGTCGGGACTCAGGCCAATACTTGACTCAGGCAACTTTAAGGCGATTGATTGACTTAAGCAAATTAAAAGCGGGTGACGTGCGGATGGCGCCCCCGCTTCCGGGAGCGCCATCGACCGGCTCGGCCCGGCATCCGCACGGACCCCGCCCCGTACGACGCCAGCTCAGCGTCCGCACGGACGCCGGCTCGTACGGCGCCAGCTCAGCGTCCACACGGACCCCGCACCGTACGACGCCAGCTCAGCGTCCACACGGACCCCGCACCGTACGACGTCAGCTCAGCGTCTGCATGGACGCCGGCTCGTACGGCGCCAGCTCGTCGAAGCGGCCGGCCAGCACCTTGGCCGCCCAGTTCGGGTCCTGGAGCAGCGCGCGGCCCACGGCGACGAGGTCGAACTCGTCCCGCTCCATCCGGTCGAGCAGGTTGTCGATGCTGCCCAGCTCGGCGCCCTGCCCCTGGAAGGCCTTGAGGAACTCGCCGTTCAGCCCGACGGAACCGACGGTGATGGCGGGCCTGCCGGTCAGCTTCTTCGTCCAGCCGGCCAGGTTGAGGTCGGAGTCCTCGAACTCGGGGAGCCAGTAGCGGCGCGTGGACGCGTGGAAGGCGTCGACACCGGCCGCTGCGAGCGGGGCGAGGATCGCCTCCAGTTCCTGGGGCGTCTCGGCGAGCCTGGCGTCGTAGGCGTCCTGCTTCCACTGCGAGTAGCGGAAGATCACGGGGAACTCGGGCGACACGGCGGCACGCACCGCCGCCACGACCTCCGCCGCGAACCGCGCGCGGGCCACCGGGTCACCGCCGTAGGCGTCGGTGCGGCGGTTGGTGCCGGACCACAGGAACTGGTCGATGAGGTAGCCGTGGGCGCCGTGCAGCTCCACGCCGTCGAAGCCGATGCGCTCGGCGTCGGCGGCGGCCCGGGCGAACGCGGCGACGACGTCGTCGATGTCGGTCTGCGTCATCGCCTCGCCCTTGCCCTCGGTGCCGTCCGTGCGCACCCCGGACGGGCCGACCGCCGGGGCCTCGGGGTACGGCGCCTGGCCCTGCTCGCGGACCATGCCGATGTGCCAGAGCTGCGGCACGATCGTGCCGCCCGCCGCGTGCACCGCCTCGGCGACCTCCGCCCAGCCCGCGAGCTGCTCCTCCCCGTGGAACCGCGGCACCCGGTCGCTCAGCCCGGCCGACTCGTGCCCCACGTACGTCCCCTCGGTGACGATCAGCCCGACACCGGCCGCGGCGCGACGGGAGTAGTACGACACCACGTCCGCACCGGGCACGCCGCCCGGCGAGAACATCCGGGTCATCGGTGCCATGGCGATGCGGTTGGGGACGGTCAGGCCGTTGATCGTGACGGGCCGGGAGAGGATCCCGGCGGCTCGGGCGGCGGTGTCCGGGGAGGTGGTGGTCACGTGGGGGCTCCTCTGTTTCGAATACCGATCAGTATGTGTACGTGCATTAAATGCACGCTCAGCATCAACCGGGAAGCGGGGAGGGGCATTCCCCTCGGGCCCCGGACGTGACCCCGGTCACGGGACGCCTTCCCGCGCACCGGGGTACGGTCGCCCGATGAGAGCACGCCTCCTGCGCTTCGGCCTGTACGCGGACGAGGAAGGGCTGGCGTGGGCCGGCTCGGTCGTCGACCGGGCCACAGCGCTCCGGAACGCCCGGGCCGTCGGCCGGGACGTCGTCCGCACGCTCCCCGGCAGCGGGACGACGACCGCCGACCTCTACGACCACCTGGCGGAACAGTGGGCCTGGGAACACCCGGGCCAAAGCAGCGGCGCGCGAAAACCGGTCGAGCTGCGCGTCCGTCTGGTGTGCTCGCTGCGGACCTGGCGGGCGGTCCGCAAGGCGGTGCTGCGGGGCCTGTGCCCGCGGGGCGCGGCGCCGCACGTCTGCCGCGTGCCGTGGTGCGCCGCCTGAAACGCCCGAGGGCGGCACCCCCTGTCGGAACAGGGGGTGCCGCCCTCGGTCGTACGACGGACTGATCCGATCCTCGAAAAGGATCAGAAGTCCATGTCACCGCCCGGCATGCCGCCGCCGGCCGGGGCCGCGGCCTTCTCCGGCTTGTCGGCGATGACGGCCTCGGTGGTGAGGAACAGCGCGGCGATGGAGGCGGCGTTCTGCAGCGCGGAGCGCGTCACCTTCGCCGGGTCGATGATGCCCTCGGCGATCATGTCGACGTACTCGCCGGTCGCGGCGTTCAGGCCGTGGCCGACCGTGAGGTTGCGGACCTTCTCCACGACGACGCCGCCCTCGAGACCACCGTTGACGGCGATCTGCTTCAGCGGGGCCTCCAGGGCGAGCTTCACGGCGTTGGCGCCGGTCGCCTCGTCACCGTCGAGCTCCAGCTTCTCGAAGACCTGGGAGGCCTGCAGCAGGGCCACGCCACCACCGGCGACGATGCCCTCCTCGACGGCCGCCTTGGCGTTGCGCACGGCGTCCTCGATGCGGTGCTTGCGCTCCTTGAGCTCCACCTCGGTGGCGGCACCGGCCTTGATGACCGCGACACCGCCGGCGAGCTTCGCCAGGCGCTCCTGCAGCTTCTCGCGGTCGTAGTCCGAGTCGCTGTTCTCGATCTCGGCGCGGATCTGGTTCACGCGGCCCTGGACCTGGTCGGCCGAGCCGGCACCGTCGACGATGGTGGTCTCGTCCTTGGTGATGACGACCTTGCGGGCCTTGCCCAGCAGGTCGAGCGTCGCGTTCTCCAGCTTGAGGCCGACCTCCTCGGAGATGACCTCGCCGCCCGTGAGGATGGCGATGTCGCCGAGCATGGCCTTGCGGCGGTCGCCGAAGCCCGGGGCCTTGACGGCGACGGACTTGAAGGTGCCGCGGATCTTGTTGACGACCAGGGTCGACAGGGCCTCGCCCTCGACGTCCTCGGCGATGATCAGCAGCGGCTTGCCGCCCTGCATGACCTTCTCAAGGAGCGGGAGCAGGTCCTTGACGTTGGAGATCTTGGAGTTCGCGATCAGGATGTACGGGTCGTCGAGGACGGCCTCCATACGCTCCATGTCGGTGGCGAAGTACGCCGAGATGTAGCCCTTGTCGAAGCGCATACCCTCGGTGAGCTCCAGCTCCAGACCGAAGGTCTGGGACTCCTCGACGGTGATGACGCCTTCCTTGCCGACCTTGTCCATGGCCTCGGCGATCAGCTCGCCGATCTGGGTGTCGGCGGCGGAGATGGAGGCCGTGGAGGCGATCTGCTCCTTGGTCTCGACATCCTTCGCCTGCTCGAGCAGGGCACCGGAGACGGCCTCGACGGCCTTCTCGATGCCGCGCTTCAGAGCCATCGGGTTGGCGCCGGCGGCCACGTTGCGCAGACCCTCGCGCACCAGGGCCTGGGCGAGGACGGTCGCGGTGGTCGTACCGTCACCGGCGACGTCGTCCGTCTTCTTGGCGACTTCCTTGACCAGCTCGGCGCCGATCTTCTCGTACGGGTCCTCGAGCTCGATCTCCTTGGCGATGGACACACCATCGTTGGTGATCGTGGGGGCGCCCCACTTCTTCTCGAGGACGACGTTGCGGCCCTTGGGGCCGAGCGTCACCTTGACGGCGTCCGCGAGCTGGTTCATGCCGCGCTCGAGGCCGCGCCGCGCCTCCTCGTCGAACGCGATGATCTTGGCCATGTGAAGTGGTCCCTCCAGGACTGGGGGTGATTCCTTCGGACCGCGCCCGCGCCCGCGACGGACGGCTCGCCGGCCCCGTGGTTCCTTGCCCCACACGGCCCGCGGGCCTCACCGACCCGGTCCTTCGTTGTCACTCTCACCTTCAGAGTGCTAACGCAATGATTAGCACTCGACCCATGCGAGTGCAAGCGCCTATGGGGAGTACACGGGGGCGCTCGGCCGTACGCGAACACCGCTCGGCCGCGCGCGGGCACGGCGCGCGGGCACGGCGAAGGGCCCGCACCCCTGGAGGTGCGGGCCCTTCGTCGGCAGAAGATGCTTGCGGCTGGTAGCGCGTTCAGGCGCTGAGACGAACCATGTCGGCCTGTGGGCCCTTCTGACCCTGCGAGATCTCGAACTCGACCCGCTGGCCTTCTTCGAGGGTGCGGTAGCCGTCCATCTGGATCGCGCTGTAGTGGACGAAAACATCCGCACCACCGTCGACCGCGATGAAGCCGTACCCCTTCTCCGCGTTGAACCACTTGACGGTGCCCTGAGCCATGCCTAACTCCCCTATTACTGGCCCTTGCACAGATCCGCACTTCGCGGATCCGGGTCAGACCTCACTCCCCAACGGTTGGGGGCGTGCGCCGGAACGCGTCGACCGCGGCTGAATGTATCTGTCCAACTGCCGTCTGCAACAGGTCAATCGGACGAGAAATCTGGACGACGCCGGTCCGGAATGTGGCGAGAATTCGCCTCAATCCAGGGCAAGTCGGGCCGCGCAAAGGTCACAAATGCCGCGAAGGGTGCCCACACTTTGGCTACATCCAGTCGGGCCCGCGGCAGGAATTCAGTGTTTCCGATCAGTGGATCGGGAGCGCGTTCCCCAACTCTATCGCGCTCAACCCCATGGAATTGCCCCCTCCGCTTCTCTTACGGAGGGGGCGAAGTCCCAGACGCTCGGTAATCGTCATTACCGAAGGTAATGATCAGCCGCCGGCCACCGCGGGAATGATCGACACACCGGCCCCGTCCGGGGTGGCCGTCTCGAGCCCCTGCTCGAACCGCACGTCGTCGTCATTGACGTAGACGTTCACGAACCGCCGCAACTTGCCCTGATCATCCAGCACCCGGGCGGCGATCCCGGTGTGGTTCTTCTCCAGGTCCGAGATGACCTCGCCAAGGGTCGCCCCTTCGGCGCTCACTTCGGCCTGCCCACCGGTGTACGTACGCAGGATGGTGGGGATACGAACAGTCACGCTCACGACAAAACCTCCGGAAGGGACAGCGCCCTAGGGGCGCGGGGAACTGCGCGACCAGCCACAACGGCCCCGCAGACGAACGACTCAGACAAGCCCGGCTTCACGGAACGACTCGAGGCTCGGACGGATCGTCGCGGTCAACCCCGTGCCGGCGACCGCGTCCAGCGTCTTCAGACCATCCCCGGTGTTGAGCACAACGGTGGTCAGAGACGGATCGAGCGCCCCGCTCTCGAGAAGCTTCTTCGTCACGCCGACCGTGACACCCCCCGCGGTCTCCGCGAAGATCCCCTCCGTACGCGCCAGCAGCTTGATCGCGTCGACGATCTGCTCGTCGTTCACGTCCTCCACCGCCCCGCCCGTCCGGCGGGCGATGTCCAGCACGTACGGCCCGTCCGCCGGGTTCCCGATCGCCAGCGACTTGGCGATCGTGTCCGGCTTCTGCGGACGTACGACGTCGTGCCCCGCCTTGTACGCGGTGGACACCGGCGAGCACCCCTCGGCCTGCGCCCCGAAGATCCTGTACGGCTTGTCCTCGACCAGCCCGAGCCTGATCAGCTCCTGCAGTCCCTTGTCGATCTTCGTGAGCTGGGAGCCGGAGGCGATCGGGATCACGATCTGGTCCGGGAGCCGCCAGCCGAGCTGCTCGCAGATCTCGTACGCGAGGGTCTTGGACCCCTCCGCGTAGTACGGCCGCAGGTTGACGTTGACGAAGCCCCAGCCCTCGCCGGCCGGGTCGCCGATCAGCTCGGAGCAGAAGCGGTTCACGTCGTCGTAGTTGCCCTCGATGCCGACGAGCTCACCGCCGTAGACGGCGGCCATGACGACCTTGCCCTGCTCCAGGTCGTGCGGGATGAACACGCAGGACCGGAAGCCCGCCCGGGCCGCGGCGGCGCCGACGGCGCCGGCGAGGTTGCCGGTGGAGGAGCAGGAGAGGGTGGTGAAGCCGAAGGCGCGGGCGGCCTCGATGGCTTGGGCGACGACGCGGTCCTTGAAGGAGTGCGTCGGGTTGCCGGAGTCGTCCTTGACGAACAGCTTGCCGGCGTCGACGCCCAGCTCACGCGCGAGGTTGTCGGCCTGGACGAGCTTGGTCCAGCCGGGGTTCAGGTTCGGCTTGGTCGCCACGTCCGCCGGGACGGGCAGCAGCGGCGCGTAGCGCCAGATGTTCGCGGGTCCCGCTTCGATCCGCTTGCGGAGCTCCTCGGTGTCGTGGGCCGAGAAGTCGTACGCGATCTCCAGCGGGCCGAAACACTCCTCGCAGGCGAAGACGGGGCCGAGGGGGACGCGGTGCCCGCATTCGCGGCAGGAGAGCGCCGCGGCCGGACCGAGGTCTACGACGGCGGAATCGGTGGTGCTTGCAACAGTCTGCACAGCCATGGAGGCGAGGCCCTTTCTCCTCATCTTCCTCACGACGCACTTCGCCGTGAGACGGATTTGGCACCTTCCCTAGCCGGGAGCCTCGCCACGTCCGTGTGACAAGAACCGACTGGAGGGTTGCCGGGGCTTCATCGGGCCGTATCCCTCTGCCCCTCTGGATGAGCGGTGTTCAGTTGTCGTCCGCGCGGTGACCCCGGCATGCGGTGGTCATCGGCGTTGTTCAAGACTGTAACCGAAGGCCTGCATGGTTGAGATAGTCGTCCGTACCGCGAGATGGATCACAGGCCAGTGAGGAGCCCGGGACCGTGCTGGAAGAAGTCGAGCGCTGGCTGACCGACCGTTCCTGGTCCGTGGCCGACCGCCCGCTCCACCGGATCCTGGCGGCGAAACGCGCGACGGGTCAGACGGTGAGCGTGGTGCTGCCCGCGCTCGACGAGGAGGCGACGGTCGGCGAGATCGTGTCGGTGATCCGGCACGACCTGGTGCTCCAGGTCCCGCTGGTCGACGAGGTGGTGGTGGTCGACTCGGGCTCGACCGACCGCACGGCCGAGGTGGCGGCGGCGGCGGGCGCGAGAGTGGTGCACCGGGACGCGATCCTGCCCCGGATACCGGCGGTGCCCGGCAAGGGCGAGGTGCTGTGGCGCTCCCTGCTCGTCACCCGCGGGGACATCGTGTGCTTCGTCGACGCGGATCTGCGGGAGTTCTCCTCCGACTTCGTCTCCGGCATCGTCGGCCCGCTGCTCACCGAGCCGGACGTGCACCTGGTCAAGGCGATGTACGACCGCCCGCTGGGCTCTGCCGCCGGTCAGGGCGGCCGGGTCACGGAGCTGATGGCCCGCCCGCTGCTGAACATGCACTGGCCCCAGCTCGCCGGCTTCGTCCAGCCGCTCGGCGGCGAGTACGCGGCCCGCCGGAGCCTGCTGGAACAGCTCCCGTTCCCGGTCGGGTACGGCGTCGAGCTGGGCATGCTGGTCGACGCCCTGCACCTGGTGGGCCTGGACGCCCTCGCCCAGGTGGACGTCGGCGTCCGCATCCACCGCCACCAGGACGGCCAGGCCCTCGGCCGGATGGCCGCCGCGATCTACCGCACCGCCCAGCTCCGCCTGGCCCGCGGCCATCTGATCCGCCCGTCCCTGACCCAGTTCGAGCGCACCGGCGACAACTTCGAACCCCGTACGTACTCCGTGGACACGGAGGAACGGCCGCCGATGGCGGAGATCGCGGAGTACCAGGCGCGAAGGGTGGCCTGACCCGTACACGGCCGATCCGTGCGTTTGAGGCCCCTGGGACCGGGCTAGGTTGCAGCGTATGGCTGTCACGCAGGGTGCTCAGGTGCTGGTCGCGTCGAATCGCGGGCCCGTCTCGTACACGGTGGAGGACGACGGTTCGCTGCGGACCGGGCGGGGCGGTGGCGGGCTGGTGTCCGGACTGTCGGCGATCGGGCCGGACGCGGGGGCGCTGTGGGTGTGCTCGGCGCTGTCCGACGGCGACCGCGAGGCGGTGCGGCGCGGGGTCGGCGAGGACGGCGTGCGGATGCTGGACATCCCGGCGGACGTGCACGCGGACGCGTACAACGGGATCGCCAACTCGGTGCTCTGGTTCGTGCACCACATGCTGTACCAGACGCCGCTGGAGCCGGTCTTCGACGCGGAGTTCCGCCGGCAGTGGGCGTCGTACGAGGCCTACAACCGGGCGTTCGCCGAGGCGCTGGCCGAGGAGGCGGCGCGGGGTGCGGCGGTACTGGTCCAGGACTACCACCTGACGCTCGTCCCCGGGATGCTCCGCGAACTCCGCCCCGACCTGCGCATCGCGCACTTCTCGCACACGCCGTGGGCGCCGCCGGAGTACTTCGCGATGCTGCCCGACGACATCGCGCGGCAGGTGCTGCGCGGGATGCTCGGCGCCGACCGGCTCGGCTTCCTCACCCACCGCTGGGCGGACGCGTTCACCGCGTGCTGCGAACGCTTCGCGGACGGCCTCGGGGACACGCGGATCGGCGTGCACGGTCTGGGGGCCGACGCGGACTTCCTGCGCGCCCGCGCCCACGAGGCGGACGTCGAGGAGCGGATGACCGCGCTCCGGGAGGAGATCGGCGAGGGGCGCCGGACGATCGTCCGGGTCGACCGGACCGAGCTGTCGAAGAACATCGTGCGGGGCCTGCTGGCCTACCGGCAGCTCCTGGAGGACCGTCCCGAGTGGCGCGAGCGCGTCGTGCACGTCGCGTTCGCCTACCCCTCCCGGCAGGACCTCGCCGTGTACCGCGACTACACCGCCGAGGTGCGGCGGGTCGCGGAGGAGATCAACGAGCGGTACGGCACACCGGGCTGGCGGCCGGTCGTCCTGCACGTCAAGGACGACTTCGCGCGCTCGCTCGCCGCGTACCGGATGGCGGACGTGGCGCTGGTCAACCCGATCCGCGACGGCATGAACCTGGTCGCCAAGGAGGTCCCGGTCGTCTCCGACGCGGGCTGCGCGCTGGTGCTGTCGCGGGAGGCGGGCGCCCACGAGGAGCTGGGCGAGGACGCGCTCACGGTCAACCCGTACGACGTCGTCGGGACCGCCGAGGCCCTGCACGAGGCCCTGACGATGGGCCCGGACGAACGCGCCGAGCGCGCCGAGCGCCTGTCCGCGGCGGCGACCGCGCTGCCTCCGGCCCGCTGGTTCCTGGAGCAGCTGGACGCGCTGCGGGACGGAACGCCCGGCTGACCGGAGGTATGGCCGGTCACACAGGCGTGCGAGGGGGCGGGCGCGGATAGGTTGGACGGTATGGCCAGCCATACGGATTCCACGGAGCCGAACGCCACGCCGACGCCCGCCACGCAGGCCGGGCGGGAAGGGCTGGAGGCGCTTCTCTCCCGCCCGGGGAAGGCACTGATCGGGCTCGACTTCGACGGGACGCTCGCGCCGATCGTGGCCGATCCCGAGCAGGCCCGCGCGCACCCGGACGCGGTCGGCGCGCTCGCCGCGCTCGCGCCCAAGGTGGCCGCGGTCGCGGTCGTCACCGGCCGGCCGGCGGGGGTCGCGGTCCGCCATGGGGGCTTCGCGGGCGTTCCCGGCCTCGGACACCTCGTCGTTCTCGGCCATTACGGAGCCGAGCGCTGGGACGCCGTCACCGGCACGGTCACCGCGCCCGCCCCGCACCCCGGGGTCGCCGCCGTCCGCGCGGAGCTGCCGGGGGTGCTCGACCGGGTCGGCGCGTGGCAGGGCACGTGGATCGAGGAGAAGGGTGGCCGGGCGGTGGCGGTCCACACCCGCCGGGCCACCGACCCGCAGGCCGCGTTCGAGGCCCTGCGCGAGCCGCTCGCCGACCTCGCCACCCGGCACGGTCTGATCGTCGAGCCCGGCCGCATGGTGCTGGAGCTGCGTCCGCCCGGGATGGACAAGGGCGTCGCCCTGATGGAGTACGCCCGGGACATCGGCGCCGAGTCGGTCCTGTACGCGGGTGACGACCTGGGCGACCTGCCCGCCTACACGGCCGTCGACAAGCTCCGCTCCGCCGGCACTCCGGGGCTGCTGGTGTGCAGCGGGAGCGACGAGGTGGCGGAGCTTCGGGAACGGGCGGACCTGGTGGTCGACGGGCCGGCGGGGGTGGTGGGGCTGCTGCGGGGGTTGGCGGGGCGGATGCGCTGACCGGGTTTTTTCGCCCCCGCCGCCCCTTCCCGTCCCGAAACTGGGGCTCCGCCCCGGACCCCAGCTCCTCAAACGCCGGAGAGGCTAATTTTCAGCCCCTCCGGCGTTTGAGGAGCGGGGGTCCGGGGGCAGCGCCCCCGGGGACGGGAACGGGAAGGGGCGGCGGGGCGATCAACGCTCGGTGCGGCGGGTCTCCCGTACGCGGCGCAGACGGTTGACCGTCACCGGGTCGTGGGCGAGGGCCCGGGGATCGTCCAGGAGCGCGTTCAGGAGCTGGTAGTACCGGACGGGAGCCAGCCCCAGCTCCTCGCGGATGACGCGTTCCTTGACGCCGGGACCGGAGAAGCCCCGACGTTCCAACGCGAGGATGTCCTGCTCGCGCCGGGCGAGCCCCCCGGCTCCCTGCTCCTCGTCCCCCGTGCCCATGCCCCGCAGACTACTCCGCGCTCTCCGCGCGCGTCGCCGTCGCCTGGAGTGCGCCGAGGACGCCGGCGGGGCTGCCGCCCGGGGCGACCGCCTTGCCGATCTGCTTCTTGACCGCCGCGTTGACCACCGCCCAGGAGGTGTTGCCGACCGGGTAGAGCTCCGAGGTCACCAGCTGGTCGAGGAAGGGCTTGAGGTCCTTGTCCTGGTCGGACGCGGCCATCGTTTGGGACGCGGAGGTGGTGACCGGCAGCAGGTTGTACTCGCGGGAGAAGTCGAGCACGTTCTCCTCGCTGTAGACGAAGTCGAGGAACTCGCCGACCTGGTCGCGGTGGCCGTTCTTCTTGAAGGCCATCATCCAGTCGGCGACACCGAGCGTGACCGGGCTCTCGCCGTCGACGCCCGGCGTCGGCACCATGCCGAACTCCACGCCCTTCGCCTTCGCCGTCTCCATCAGCGAGGGGTGCCCGTTGAGCATGCCGACGTCCCCGGCGGCGAACGCCGCGAACGCCTCGGCCCGGTCGAGCTTGCCGGGCGCGACGGGACCGGTCAGGCCCTTGCCGACCAGCTCGTCCTTCAGCCAGGAGAAGGTCTCGACGTTCTGCGCGGAGTCGATGCTGTACGTGCCCATGAGGTCGGTGTAGCCGCCGTCGCCGCTGAGCAGCCACTGCATGGTCTCGGCCTGTGCCTCCTCCGGGCCGAGCGGCAGCGCGTACGGGTACTCGACGCCCTCCGCGTCGAGCGCCTCGGCGGCCTCGGCGAGCTCGTCCCAGGTCTGCGGCGGGGTGATGCCGGCCTCGGCGAACAGCTTCTTGTTGTAGAACAGCACGCGCGTGGAGGAGGCGAACGGCAGGCCGTACTGCACGCTGTTGACCTCGCCCGCGGTGGTCAGCTGGGCGAGGAAGTCCGCCTGGACGGGGATGGAGAGCAGGTCGTCGGCCTTGTAGAGCTCGCCCTCGGCCGCGTAGTCGGCGTACGCGCCGATCTGCGCCATGTCCGGCGGGGTGCCCGCGTCGACCATCTCCTTGACCTCGCGGTCGACGTCGTTCCAGGAGTAGACGTCCACGTCGATCTTCACATCGGGGTGCTTGGACTCGTACCGCTCGACCAGGTCGGCCCAGTACTTCTCGGAGCTGTTGGCCGCGCTGTCGCCGTAGTCGGCGGCGACCAGCTTCAAGGTCACTTCGGAGGACCCGCCACCGAGTCCGCATCCGCCGAGGACTCCCGTCAGCCCCAGTGCGGACACCACCGCGATCGTCCTTGTTCTGACCCGCCGCTGCACTTGCCTCGCCCCTGCTCCGGCGCGTCCGCGCCATCCGAAACGTTTTCGATAATCGGAATAAGGTCTACACCACGTAAGTGGACTAGACCTCTTGCGGGTCCGGGGGCCACACTGTTCCACGTGAAACACGTCATCGCCCTCGATGTGGGCGGCACCGGGATGAAGGCCGCCCTGGCCGGGGCGGACGGCACACTGCTGCACCAGGCCCGCCGGGCCACCGGCCGCGAACGCGGCCCGGACGCGGTCGTCGCGGACATCCTCGACTTCGCGGCCGAACTGCGCGCCCACGGCGTACGGCGGTACGGCGAGGCCGCGTCCGCCGCCGGCGTCGCCGTCCCCGGCATCGTCGACGAGGCTCAGGGCGTCGCCGTCTACGCGGCCAACCTCGGCTGGCGCGACGTCCCGCTGCGCGCGCTGCTCACCGAACGCCTCGGCGGCGTCCCCGTCGCCCTCGGTCACGACGTGCGCGCCGGCGGTCTCGCCGAGGGCCGTATCGGAGCCGGCCGGGGCGCCGACCGCTTCCTGTTCGTGCCGCTGGGCACCGGTATCGCGGGCGCCATCGGCATCGACGGCCGGGTCGAGTCGGGCGCGCACGGCTTCGCGGGCGAGATCGGCCACATCGTCGTAAGGCCCGGAGGCGCCCCCTGTCCGTGCGGGCAGCGCGGCTGTCTGGAGCGGTTCGCGTCCGCCGCCGCGGTGAGTGAGGCGTGGGCGGCGGCCTGCGGGGATCCGGGCGCGGACGCGGCGGACTGCGCGAAGGCCGTCGAGTCCGGGGACGTACGGGCCCGTCAGGTGTGGCAGGACGCGGTGGACGCGCTCGCCGACGGGCTGGTCACCGCGCTCACCCTGCTGGACCCCCGGGCGCTGATCATCGGTGGCGGGCTCGCCGAGGCGGGGGAAACCTTGTTCACACCGCTGCGGGAGGCCGTCCGGCGGCGGATCACCTTCCAGAAGCTGCCGTCCCTGGTCCCCGCGGCCCTCGGGGACACCGCCGGATGCCTGGGCGCGGGGCTCCTCGCCTGGGATCTGATCGACACCACTGACCCCTCGTACCCCTCGGAGGTAACCACCTGATGGCCCCCACCAAGGTTCTCGCCGGTGCCCGGGTGGTCCTGCCCACCGGGACCGTGGACGACGGCCGCGTGACCGTCGAGGGCACGCGGATCGCGGACACCGCGCCCGCCGGTGCCGAGACGGTCGACCTGAGCGGCCATTGGGTGGTCCCCGGCTTCGTCGACCTCCACAACCACGGCGGCGGAGGGGCGTCCTTCGCCGGCGGCACCGCCGAGGACGTCCTCAAGGGCGTGCACACCCACCGCACGCACGGCACCACCACCGTGGTCGCCTCCGCCGTCACCGGTGACCTGGACTTCCTCGCCCGGCACGCCGGGATGCTCGCCGAGCTGGCCCAGCAGGGCGACATCGCCGGCATCCACTTCGAGGGGCCGTTCATCTCCCCGTGCCGCAAGGGCGCGCACGACGAGGAGCTGCTGCGCGACCCCGACCCGGCCGAGGTGCGCAAGCTGCTCGACGCGGCGCACGGGCAGGCGAGGATGATGACGCTGGCGACCGAGCTGCCGGGCGGCCTGGACTCCGTACGGCTGCTCGCCGAGCACGGGGTGATCGCGGCGGTCGGGCACACGGACGCCACGTACGAGCAGACGCTCCAGGCCATCGACGCGGGCGCGAGCGTCGCCACCCACCTGTTCAACGCGATGCCGCCGCTCGGCCACCGCTCCCCCGGCCCGATCACCGCCCTCCTCGAGGACGAGCGGGTCACCGTCGAGCTGATCAACGACGGCACCCATCTGCATCCGGCCGCGCTCCAGCTCGCCTTCCACCACGCGGGGGCCGCGCGGGTCGCCTTCATCACCGACGCGATGGACGCGGCCGGCTTCGGCGACGGCCGCTACATGCTGGGCCCGCTGGAGGTCGAGGTCGCGGACGGGGTGGCCCGGCTGGTGGAGGGCGGCTCGATCGCCGGCTCCACGCTCACCCTGGACCGCGCCTTCAAGCGGGCGGTGACGCTGGACGGTCTGCCCGTCGAGGACGTCGTACGGGCGATCTCCGCCAACCCGGCCCGCCTGCTCGGCCTGGGCGACCGGATCGGCTCCCTGGAGCCCGGAAAGGACGCCGACCTGGTGGTTCTGGACGCCGGCTTCGACCTGGTGGGCGTCATGCGCCGGGGGGAATGGGTGGTCGATCCCGGACTGGGCTGATCCGTCCCTCCGTCGACGGACGGGGCCTTAGGGGTGGGCCGACCGCCGTCCGTTTGGCATGATCGTGACCACGGGTTCCACGGCAAGCGCAGGCACCAAGGGGGAGGTCGGCCCGGTGATCCTCACGGTCACGCTGAACACCGCTCTCGACATCACCTATCGCGTACCGTCCCTGCGGCCGGGGGCCTCCCACCGGGTCGCCGAGGTGACGGAACGCCCCGGCGGCAAGGGCGTCAACGTGGCGCGGGTGCTCGCGGCCCTCGGCCACGAGGTGACGGTCACCGGCTTCTCGGGCGGCGCGACCGGCCGGATCCTGCGGGAGCGGCTCACCGGGGTCCCGTGCCTGACGGACGCGCTGGTCCCGGTCTCCGGCACGACCCGGCGCACCGTCGCGGTCGTCGACGGGCGCTCCGGCACCACCACCCAGCTCAACGAGCCCGGCCCGGTGATCGGCCACGCCGAGTGGTCCGCGTTCCAGGAGGTGTACGAGGATCTGCTGGCCGCCGCCTCGGCGGTGGCCCTGTGCGGCAGCCTGCCCCCGGGCGTCCCGGTGGGCGCGTACGCGGGCCTGATCCGCACGGCCCGTGCGGCCGGGGTCCCGACCCTCCTCGACACCAGCGGCGCGGCGCTGCGCCGCGGGGTCGCGGGGCGGCCCGACATCCTCAAGCCGAACGCCGAGGAACTGGCCGGACTCACCGGCTCCCACGAGCCGCTGCGCGCCACCCAGGAGGCCCGCCGGCGCGGCGCGGGCGCGGTGGTCGCCTCCCTGGGCCCGGAGGGCCTGCTCGCGGTGACCGGCGAGGGCCGCTGGCGCGCGGCCCCTCCGCGGCGGCTGCGCGGCAACCCGACCGGCGCCGGCGACTCGGCCGTCGCGGGACTGCTCTCGGCCCTGGTGGAACACCGTCCCTGGCCGGACCGGCTGGCCCGCGCGGTCGCCCTGTCGACGACGACGGTCCTGTCCCCGACGGCCGGCGACTTCGACCGGGCGGCCTACGAGGAGCTGCTGACCGGGGTCACGGTGACCGGGGAAGCGACCGCGGCGTAGGGCGGGTCACTTCTTGACCTGGCCCTCCTTCAGCCACAGCTGGTCCAGCAGGACGTTGCACTTGTCGCCGTCGGCACAGGAGACCGAGATGGTGTTGGAGCCCTTGTTGAGGGTCGGCCAGGCGTAGGTCTGGGTCCAGCCCTTGGAGAAGTCCCCGTCCTCGGCGCGGGCGAAGTTGTCCATGTTGAGCTTGGAGCCGAACTCCTTGCCGTTGACGGTGAGCGTCATCGACTGGGGCTCGTCGGTGGTGCTGTAGCGCACGAAGACGGTGTAGGCACCGTCCTCCGGGATGTCGTTGACGGTCCAGGTGACCGAGTTCCCCGGCTGGTTGAGGTTGGCGACGTAGCTGCCGCCGTCGGACTGCGCTCCCTCGACGTCCGACGCGAGGGCGGCCGAACCGCCCAGCCGCATCGCCTTCGCGTCGGCGGTGGGCAGCTCCGCCGCCTCCCCCTCGTCCGCGCTCTTGCTCGCCGACGGGGTCGGCTCGCCGCTCTCCTGGGACCGGGTCGGCGTGGAGTCCGCCTGGTTGCCGCCGCTGTCCTCGTCGTCGCCGCCGATCATGGCCACGCTGATGCCGATCACGACCGCGGCGACCACCGCGATCGCGCCGATGAGCAGGCCCTTGGTGTTCGGGCCGCGGCCCCGGCCGCCCCCGCCGCCGTGCGACGCCTGGTGCGACTGGACGGTGGTGGCGCCGCCGGGCAGCGTCTCCGGGGCGGCGTAGTGGGCGTTCGCCTGGCCGTACGCGCCCTGCTGCTGCGGAGCGGGCTGTGCCTGCTGGCCGTACTGGCGGGTCCCGACCGGCCGCACCCGGTTGACCGAGTTCGGGTAGCCGTAGCCCCCGGACGGCGGCTGGGCCCCGTTGGCCTGCCCGTCGGCGTAGAGGTAGCCGAACGGGTCGTCGTCCTCCGGCGTGCTCGCGCCGTTGTTGCCGGCCGTCATCCCTTGGTGCTCCTAGCTGCGGATCGGGTGCGGTACGAGTGGTGGAGAGAACGAGCCTACCCGCTTCCCATGGCCCGAACGGGTGACCCGCACCGCGTCAACCCACTGACCTGCGCTTCATCCCGCACGTCTGTGCTGTTTGGGACGAGATCGTTTCTCGACGTACATCCGTTCGTCGGCTGACTTCAGCACTTCGTCCGCCGTCATCCCGCAGTGCGCCCACCCGATGCCGAAGCTGGCGCCGACCCGCACGGCCCGTCCCTCGGCCCGGATGGGCTGGATGATCTCGTTGCGCAGCCGCACGGCGAGGTCCTGGGCGTCGGCCCGGCCGAGCCCGTCGGCGAGGATCACGAACTCGTCGCCGCCGAGCCGGGCGACGGTGTCGCCGTCGCGTACGCCGTTGCCGAGCCGGCGGGCGACCTCGATGAGCACCGCGTCGCCCGCGTTGTGCCCGAACCGGTCGTTGATCGACTTGAAGCCGTCGAGGTCGCAGAAGAGCACCGCGAGCCCCTTGGCGCCGTCGTCGAACTCGGCGGCGGGCGCGACGGTGTGCACGTGGTGGTCGTAGCCGTCGTAGCCCCCGCGCCCCTCCGTGCCCGGCGGGAAGTCGAAGTCGTACCCCCGGTCGAAGACGGCGGGCGGACCGTAGGCGGCGTCGAAGGAGTCCGCGGAGTCGAAGGACTCGAAGGGTTCCATGGAGTCGACGGAGGCGGGCAGCACGCCCTGCGGCTGCTGCCGGCACAGCCGGGCGGACAGCCGCGCCCGCAGCTCGGCGGAGTTCGGCAGTCCGGTGAGCGAGTCGTGGGAGGCGCGGTGGGCGAGCTGGAGCTCGCGGCGCTTGCGCTCCTCTATGTCCTCGACGTGGGTGAGCAGGAAGCGGGGGCCGTCGGCGGCGTCGGCGACGACGCTGTTGCGCAGGGACACCCAGACGTACGTGCCGTCACGGCGGCACAGGCGCAGTTCGGCCCGGCCGCCCTCGGCGGAGGTGCGCAGCAGGGTGCCTATGTCCTCGGGGTGGACCAGGTCGGAGAAGGAGTAGCGGCGCATCGCGGAGGCGGGGCGGCCGAGCAGGCGGCACAGGGCGTCGTTGGTGCGCAGGATGCGGCCGTGCTGGTCACCGCCCATCTCGGCGATGGCCATGCCGGAGGGGGCGTACTCGAAGGCCTGCCGGAAGCTTTCCTCGCTGGCCCGCAGCGCCTGCTGGTCGCGCTCCAGGCGGACCAGGGCGCGCTGCATGTTGGCACGCAGACGCGCGTTGCTGATCGCGATGGCGGCCTGGAAGGCGTACATCTGGAGGGCTTCGCGGCCCCAGGCACCGGGCCGGCGGCCGTTGCGCGGGCGGTCCACGGAGAGGACGCCGACCAGTTCCCCTGAGGTGCCGCCGCCCTGCGGGCCGGGGGCGTACATCGGGGCGAAGAGCCGGTCGGAGGGGTGCCACTCGTCCTCGAAGCGGGGCGCGGGCCCGTCGGTGTACCACTGCGGGACGTCGTCGTCGTCGAGGACCCAGCCCTCGGTGTGCGGTATGAAGACCAGGTCGCCCCAGCGTTCGCCCATGTGGAGGCGGCGGTCCCAGGACTCGCGGGAGCCGGTCCGGCCGGTGATGAGGGCCTCGGCGGCGGAGTTCCCGGCGAGCGCGGCGACCACGAGATCACCGTCGGGGCGTACGAGGTTGACGCACGCCAGCTCGTAGCCGAGGGCGCCCACGACGCCGTCGGCGACCGTCTGCAGCGTGTCCGCCAGGCTGCGGGCCGTGTTCATGTCGGCCATGGCTTGGTGGAGTTGCCGCAGTGACGCAAGACGGACGTAGGGTTCCGACTCGGTCTCCATCCTCGCCCTCCCCCCGAGACCTCGCAGCGAATCAAGGGTTGTCTTCGGCGTATCGTCCCAGCAGCTTCCCCGCCACTGAATCACAGCGCGCTGCCCACTCGGTACACAGGGTCAACAATTCTTGCCCCTTGTGACTCAAGTCACAGGTAAACGTGAACAATTGCGTGGGCTTTCCGCGGTTTCCCCTTGTTTTCGACGAACGCAGTTTTTGTGGTGCTTGTGCAGGGATTGTGCCCGACTCGGGCGTTGGTCCTAGGTCCCGGCTCGGGCCGGGGTCCGATGCGGTGCCCGTGGAGCGGAGATTAGCGTTTCCGGCGTGCCGAACACTTCCGCCCCGTCCACGATCACCGTTCCGCCCGCCGCCCGGCATGCTGAGGGGGTGAGCAACGACGAGTTCCGAGCCGCCCTGTCCCGGCTGGCCGCCGGCGTGGTCCTGGTGACCGCGCAGGAGCCGCCCCTGGATCCCGACGACCCTTCGGCGCCGGCCGGCGAGGACGTCGGCATGACGGCCACCGGGTTCCTGTCGGTCTCCCTGGACCCGCCGCTGGTGCTGGTCAGCCTGCGCAACGGCTCCCGCATGGACGAACTCCTCGACGAACAGCCCCTGTGGGCGGTGTCCGTACTCTCCGGGAGCCAGCGGCACGTCGCGGGCCGCTTCGCGATGAAGGGCCGGGTCAGCGACCGCCTGCTCTTCGCGGACATCCCGTACCTGCGCGGCGAGCACAGCGGGGCGCCACTGGTGGGCGGCGCGCTGGCGACCCTGGAGTGCCGCACCGAGCAGCGGGTCCCGGCCGGGGACCACACCCTGGTGATCGGCCGCGTCCTGACCGCCCGGGTGCCGAGCGCGGAGGGCGGTCCACTGACGTATTTCCGGGGCCGTTACCGGCAGTTGGGCTGAACGCATTGCCGCCGTGGTCGAAATCCCTTTTACCGGGCGGTATTTACCTGCTTAGGGTGCCCGGGTGACGACGACCACCGCACTCCGCCTCGAAGAGATCACCCCGAAGAACCTCAAGGCCGCCCTCGGCATACGGGTCCGTCCCGACCAGGAATTCGCGGTCGACCCGGTGGCGAACTCCCTCGCCGAGGCCTATGTGCATCCCGGCAGGGCCTGGCCCCGCCTGATCATGGACGGCGACCGCGCGGTCGGCTTCCTGATGGCCTTCCTCGACATCGACTGGCACGAGGACGGCGGCAGCGTCATCCGCTCCGGCCTGTGGCGCCTGAACATCGCGGCGGAGGAACAGGGCAAGGGCTACGGCCGCTTCGCCGTGGAATCGGTGGCCGAGGAACTCCGCCGCCGAGGCGTACGCGACCTCTACGTCACCTGGCACCCCGGCGACAACGGCCCCGAGAACTTCTACCTGGGACTGGGCTTCCACAAGACCGGCGAACTCGCCGGGGAAGAGACGGTGGGCGTGCTGAAGCTGGAGCTGGACTGAAACACCGGGATCCTGTCAGGGCGCGGGGCTGTCCCAACATGCGGCTACCGCCGCGCGAGCGCGCCCCGAAAGGGGCGCGGGGCTGTCCCAACATGCGGCTACCGCCGCGCGAGCGCGCCCCGAAAGGAGCGCGGGGGAACTGCGCGACCAGCCACGACGGACCCGCAGGGACACCGATCCCGAGGCCGGGGCCACACCTCGGGGGCCGGGGCCACGCCCAAGGGGAACCGGGGTCACCCCCAGTCCCGCGCGGAGCGCCCCTTCTTCGTCTCGGACCGCTGCTTCTTCTCCCGCAACCGCCGCTCATTGATCCCCCGCGGAATACGCGTGGGCCTACGCGGCTTCGGCGGCGGCGCACTCGCCTCCGCGAGCAGCGCCGCCAGCCGCACCGCCGCCGTCTCCCGGTTGCGCCACTGCGAACGGTGCTCCGAAGCGCGAACAGTGATCACACCACCGGTCAGCCGCCCGGCCAGCCGCTCCAGCGCCCGCTGCTTCCACACCTCGGGCAGCGCCTCGGTACGGGCGAGGTCGAAGCGCAGCTCGACCTGGGAGTCACTGGTGTTCACATGCTGCCCACCGGGCCCGGACGACCGCGAGAAACGCCACATGAGCTCGGCCTCGGGCAGGGAGACGGAGCCGCGGATGAGATAGGGACCGGACATGCCCTACAGGTTCCCGCGCCTGACCGGGCCACGTCACCCGAATATCCCGGATCGCGGGACACGGGTAAAGAAAGTAAAGAGACCTGGAACCTCTCGCACCCCTCTCCGCGTTCAATGGGGTAGCTGTAGTTTCTAGCCGTACGTAAACGAGGGAAGGGACTCCCAACAATGGCTGTAAGCCTGTCCAAGGGTGGCAACGTCTCGCTCACCAAGGAGGCTCCGGGCCTGACCGCCGTCACCGTGGGCCTCGGCTGGGACGTCCGCACCACCACCGGCACGGACTTCGACCTCGACGCCTCGGCGATCGCGGTCAACACGCAGGGCAAGGTCTACTCCGACGCCCACTTCGTGTTCTTCAACAACAAGCAGACCCCGGACAACACCATCGTCCACACGGGTGACAACCGCACGGGCGAGGGCGCCGGCGACGACGAGGCGATCAACGTCAACCTGGCCGCGCTCCCGGCCGACATCGACAAGATCGTCTTCCCGGTGTCGATCTACGACGCCGAGAACCGCAGCCAGAACTTCGGCCAGGTGCGCAACGCCTACATCCGCATCATCAACCAGGCCGGCGGCACCGAGATCGCCCGCTACGACCTGTCGGAGGACGCCGCCACCGAGACCGCCATGGTCTTCGGCGAGCTGTACCGCAACGGCGCGGAGTGGAAGTTCCGCGCGGTCGGCCAGGGCTACGCCTCGGGCCTCGTGGGCATCGCCCAGGACTTCGGCGTGAACGTCTGACGGACGCCCCACTCGTGACGCGGTCCCCGGCCGGGCGGCAACCGCCCGGCCGGGGACTCCGGCACGCCGTCAGGGCCGCTCCGGCCGCCCCTCCCCGTACAGCCAGTCCTCCCAGATCCCGGTGAAGTCCTCACCCGGCGCCGACTTCTCCACGTACGCCGTGAAATCACCGGTGTCCGCGTTGCCGTGGCGGTGCTCCCGCGCCCAGCCCCGGAGCAGGGCGGAGAAGGCCTCGTCGCCGACCGTCCGCCGGATCTTGTGCAGGACCATCGCGCCACGCCAGTACACAGGGGTGGCGGAGACACTCGCCGCGTCCGGCGGCTCGGCAGGCGGGAAGGACCAGAGGGCCTCGTCGGTCCCCGCGTCCGGGAAGTACGAACCGGCGTACAGCGAGTCGAAGGTCCGCTGCGCGCTGTCGCCGCCGTGCTCCTCCTGCCACAGCCACTGCGCGTACGTCGCGAAGCCCTCGTTGAGCCACATGTCCCGCCAGGTGCGCGGAGACACGGAATTGCCGTACCACTGGTGGGCGATCTCATGGACCAGCAGCACGGTGTCGGGGGCGCCCGGGAAGACGGGCCGGTTCTGGGTCTCCAGGGCGTACCCGGCGTCCTCGGGGCGCTCGACGACCGCACCCGCGGAGGAGAAGGGATACGGCCCGAAGGTCCGCTCCGCCCACTCCAGCACCTCGGGAATCCGCGCCAGGACCGCACGGCTCGCCTCCGCCTGCTCCGGATCGACGGCCGTGTACACGGGCAGCCCGCCGGCCGTCACCGTGCGGCGGACGTCGTACCTGCCGACGGCCAGCGTCGCGAGATAGCTCGCCATCGGCTCACCGGTGCGCCAGCGGTACGTCGTACGGCTCCCCTTCCGCACCTCACCGGCCGGCTCCCCGTTGGACACCACCCGCAGCCCCTTCGGCACCGTCACCGCGACGGCATACGTCGCCTTGTCGGAGGGATGGTGATTGCCCGGGAACCACGCCATCGACCCCACCGGCTGCCCCAGCGCCAGCGCCCCGTCGGCGGTGCGCAGCCAGCCCTCCTCGGAACCGTCCGGGTCGGTGACGGTCACCGGGGCGCCGCCATAACGGACGGTCACCCGGAAGGTGCCGTCCACCGCCTCGCGCGGACGGACGGTCAGCTCCTGCCCCGCCCGGCTCCAGCGGGCGGCCACACCGTCGACGGAGACCTCCTCGACGTCGAGGCCCTTCAGGTCGAGGTTCAGCGCGGAGAGGTCCTCCGACGCACGGGCGGTGATCGTCGCGGTGCCGGTGAGACGGTGCGCGCGGGGATCGTAGACGAGGTCGAGGGCGTAGTGGCCGACGTCGTAGCCACCGTTACCGGCCTTCGGGAAGTACGGATCACCCGCACCGGAACTGCCGGCGGAAGCCCCCGGACCACCCCCGCAAGCAACCACGGACACCACGAACAGGACGGCGACGGCACTGCGGGAACCAGGGCGGTGGAGGCGCACCCCAGGATCCTATGAGGGCCGGCGCACCACGACGTGACACCATCACCCCCGTGCTCGACATCGGCTACGCCCTCTCCAACCGCTTCCCCGACCCCCCGCAGACCGACTACCGCCGCGCGGACGTCCACGCCCTGCGCCACGACCTGTTCTGCGGGGACGTCTACCTCGCCGACACCAAGTCGGACCGCGAGCTGTCCACGGCCTGGGGATGGGTACCGGTACTCGACTTCGCATGGGCACTGTGCGACATCGTCGAACGCGTCGACCGGGACCCGGCCGGCTCCCGCGCCTCCCGTCCCCAGCACGCGGAACTGGACTTCACCGAGTCCACCGACCGCCTGCTCTTCGAGCGCCGCTTCGGCTGGGTGGACATCGAGGCGGAATGGCTGCCCGCCTCCGAACCCCCGCTGACCTTCTCCCACACCGAACTCCGCCGCGAAGCCCGCGACTTCCTCCACGACCTCCTCGCCGACCTGACCGACCTCCACGAGGACCTCGGCGAAAACCCGGCCATCTGGACCCTCCAGGCCCGCTACCCCCGCGTGAAGTAACCCCCTCTCACCCCTCCACCCTGATCCCCAGCTCCCCCGCCAGCACCGGCGCCAGATCCAGCAACTGGCCCGTGCTGATCACCGCCCCCGACAGCCGGTCCACCCCCCGCGCGATCTCCAGCGACGCGGCACCCCGCAGGTCCACGTCCTTCAGCGCGGCCCCCGAAAGGTCCACGTCCTTCAACACGCAGTCCACGAACTCCACGCGCTCCAGCCGCGCCCCGCCGAAGTCCGGCTCGACCAGGACACAGCCCTCGAAGACGACATCCTTGAGCCGGGCCGAGCGCAGGTTCAGAAAGTCGATCTTCCCGCCCCGGACCAGCACCCGCTCCAGCACCGCCCCGTGCAACTGCGTCCCCCCGAGCCGCGCGTCGGTCAGCTCGACGTCGCGCAGCGTCGCCTCGGCCAGGTCGGTGCCCACACCCCGGACACCGGCCAGCGCCGAATCCAGCACCCGCACCCGGGACAGCCGCGTCCCGTCCAGCGCGCACCCCGTCAGCGCGCAGTCCATGAAGCGCGCCCCACCGCCGTCCTGCCCGGCGAAGTCCGTCTCCCTGAACTCCAGCCCGTCGTAATCCCCGTCCGGCTCCAGCCCGCCCCCCTCGTAACGCTCCAGCGCGGGCAGCCGCAGCTCAGGTCGCCTCGCCCCCTTCACTCCCGTACCGCCCGCCGCTCTCCTCACCATGGCCCCATGCTGCACCCCACCACTGACAATCCCCCCGACCTGCGAAAACGCCGCGCATGTCACATTCCCGCACCCTCGCTCCGTCGTACGCGCAAAGCCGGAAGGCGACCCCGACCGAGGGAGACCCCAGCCATGCACCGCATCACCGTCATCGGCGGCGGATTCGCCGGACTCACCGCGGCCATCACCGCCGCCGAGGCCGGCGCCAAGGTCACCGTCCACGAAGCCCACCACACCCTGGGCGGCCGGGCCCGCACCGCCGAAGGCCCCTACCGGACCAACGACGGACCCCACGCCCTCTACAACGGCGGCCCCCACTGGACCTGGCTCCACCAGCGCGGCCTCATCGGCCCCCTCGCCCCCCTCCCGCCCCTCGAAGCAGCCCGGCTCCGACTCCGCCACCGGGGCGCCCTCCGCCGTACCCCGCCCTTCGCCCTGCTGAAACTGCTGCGCCGCGGTGGTACCGAGGCGCCCGTCGACACCGACTTCCTCACCTGGGCCACCGCAATCACCGGCGAGGAGGGCGCACGGGCCGCCGCCCACTACACCGCGGTCGCACTGTTCCACCACGACCCCGGCTCCCTGTCCGCCGCGTTCGTACAGGAACGCCTGCGCCGCGCCACCAAACTCCCCCCGGAAGCCCACTACCCGCGCGGCGGCTGGGGCGGCCTCATCGACCGGATGGCCGCCCGCGCGTGGAACCTCGGCGTACGCATGGAGACGCTGTCCCGCGTCGACACCCTGCCCACCGACACCCCCGTCGTCGTCGCCACCTCACTCGACTCCGCCCGCCGCCTCCTCGACGACCCCTCACTGACCTGGCCGAGCGGCCGTACCGTCCTGGTCGACCTCGCCGTACGCACCCGGCGCGGCGACGCGTTCGCCGTGTCCGACCTCGACGCACCCGGCTGGCTGGAGCGCTTCACCGCCCAGGACCGCACCCTCGCCCCCACCGGCGAACAGCTCGTCCAGGGCCAGATCCCCATCGGCCCCCACGAGTCCAAGGCGGACGGCACCGCCCGCGCGGAGGAACTCCTGGACCTCGCCTTCCCCGGCTGGCGGAAGCGGACCACCTGGCGGCGGGACGCCGTGGCGAACGGCCGCACCGGCGCCGTCGACCCGCCCGGCACCACCTGGCGCGACCGCCCCGCCGTCGACCGGGGCGACGGCGTCTACCTCGCCGGCGACCAGGTCGCCGCACCCGGCGTGCTCTCCGAGGTCTCCTTCAACAGCGCCCTGACGGCCGTCTCCCTCGCCCTCGGCCGGAACACCCTTGACCTCAAGCACGCTTGAGGTCGCACCGTGGGAGCCGTAACGGCGCACGACCCGACCCCCGGGGGGATCCCACATGCACGCCATCCGTCTGCACGCCTTCGGACCGGCCGAGAACCTCACCTACGAAGAGACCGAGGACCCCCGGCCAGGCCCCGGACAGGTCCGTATCGCCGTCCGCGCGGCCGGCGTCCACCTCCTGGACACAGCCCTGCGAGAGGGCGCCAAAGGCCCCGGCCCGGCCCCCGCCACCCTGCCGACCATCCCCGGCCGCGAGATCGCCGGAGTGGTCGACGCACTCGGCGAGGGCACCCCCGAAGACCTGCTCGGCCGCCGCGTCGTCGCCCACCTCGGCTTCGCACCCGGCGGCTACGCCGAACTCGCCGTCACCGACACCGACCGACTCCACGACATCCCCGGACGTCTCGACTTCGCCGAAGCCGTCGCCATGATCGGCACAGGCCGCACGACGATGGGAATCGTGCAGTTCGCCGAACCCGGCCCCACGGACGTGGTCCTCGTCCCGGCGGCGGCCGGCGGCATCGGCACCCTCCTCGTGCAGTACGCCAAGAACGCCGGCGCCACCGTCATCGGCCTCGCCGGCGGCCCCGCGAAGACCGCCCGGGTGACAGCCAACGGCGCCGACCTCGCCATCGACTACACGACCCCCGACTGGCCCGAACGACTCGACGCCCACCGCGGCAAGGTCACCATCGTGTACGACGGCGTGGGCGGCGACACCGCCCGCGCGGCGGTCGACCTCCTCGCCCCCGACGGCCGGCACGTCGTGTTCGGCTGGTCCTCCCAGGGCATCCGCAGCGACAACCCGTACGTCGCCGAGGGCGTCACCCTCAACGTCCTCGGCCCCGAGATGATGCGCAGGGCCGGCGGCCCCGACCCCGTCCGCACCCTCGAACTACGCGCCCTCACCCAGGCCGCCGAAGGCAGACTCACCCCCGCCGTGCACCGTTTCCCCCTCGCCGAGGCCGCCACCGCCCACCGGGCACTGGAGAACAGGCAGACGACCGGAAAAGTCGTCCTGGAACCGTAGCGGACACCACTACCGTGCGAAAGGTGATCGACATCCCCGCGGAACTCGCCGCCGCCCAGGAGAAGTACAACAAGGAGGCGGGCCGCGCCTTCATCGCCGCCCTCCCCGACCTCACCGCCGCCTTCCTGGACCGCTGGAACCTGCGCGTCACCGGAACACCCATGCACGGCGT
Source organism: Streptomyces sp. NPDC051740 (assembly GCF_044453165.1). Taxonomy (NCBI): domain Bacteria; kingdom Bacillati; phylum Actinomycetota; class Actinomycetes; order Kitasatosporales; family Streptomycetaceae; genus Streptomyces; species Streptomyces sp. NPDC051740. The sequence goes on from NZ_JBITCL010000007.1 coordinate 223,143, forward strand.
GAGCGCCCTCGTCCTCCCCGTCACCCGCGCGGACGACACTCACGCGGTACTCAAGCTCCAGATCCGCGACCACGAGACCGACGGCGAACCGGTCGCCCTGCGCCTCTGGAACGGCGACGGCGCGGTCCGCCTGCTGGACCACGACGAACCCACCGGCACCATGCTCCTGGAACGCCTCGACGCCACCCGGATGCTCTCGCACCAGGAAGACGTCCACGAGACCGTCCTGGTGATCGCCCGCCTCCTCGCCCACCTCCACACCACCCCGGCCCCCGAAGGCATGCGCCACCTCCGCGACATCGCACCGGCCATGCTGGAACGGACCCCCGCCGCCCTGGACCGCGTCCCGGACCCGGCCGCCCGCCGTCTCGTCGCCGACTGCGCCGCCGCCGTACGCGAGGTCGCCGACGAACCCGGCGACCGCCTCCTGCACTGGGACCTGCACGACGAGAACGTCCTCGCCGCCGACCGCGCCCCCTGGCTCGCCATCGACCCCAAACCCCTGGCCGGCGACCCCGGCTTCGACCTCTGGCCCGCCCTCGCCAACCGCTTCGACCCCGACGACGTCATCTGGCGCTTCGACGCCATGACCGACGTCCTCGGCCTGGACCGCGCGCGGGCACGCGCGTGGACGTACGGGCGGCTGCTGCAGAACTGCCTGTGGGAGATCGAGGACGGCCGTCCGCTGGACGAGACGGACCTGGAGATCGCACGCCGACTGCGCGGCCGTACGGCATGAGAAATCCCAGGCCGGAACAGTTCCGGCCTGGGATTTCGCCAGAGCCCCCTGTCGGATTCGAACCGACGACCTACGCATTACAAGTGCGTTGCTCTGGCCAGCTGAGCTAAGGAGGCGCCGCGCGGCGCGCGCGAAGGCTGGTCCACTGTACACAGAGCCGGTTTCGCCGAGCCACGCACTTGTGGGAGTGGGGCCCTCCCGGTCACCCCAGGCCGTACTCGAAGGTGTACGCCACCTTCGTCTCCCCGTGCCGGTAGGTGAACCCGCCCGTGCCGCGCAGCCCCGCCAGTTCCCCGGTGCCCGAGCCCTCGACGACCTCGAAGGCGCAGTGGACGGTGCCGTCGCTCTCGAAGCGGCCGCGCTCCTCCAGGACGAAGGTGCCCGCGCGGCCGTCGACCCGGCCGCTGACGAGCTCCATGCCCGCGAAGGTGCCGGTGCCCCCGGTCAGGTAGGCGATCGAGTAGTCACAGGTGGTGGGCTCGGCCTCGATGCCGCCCGAGAAGGCGTTGGTGACCGTGGCGTTCGCGAGCCGGGGGAGGCCGTCCTCGCCGGTGACGGCGTTCTCCTTCCAGTCGGCGAAGGTGAAGTGGCCGGTGGTCTTGGTGGTGGGCATGGGTGTTCCCTTCCGGAATGGCCGACGATGTGTCCCCCACTCTTCCGGCCGTACCTGACACCTTCTGTCAGGTACGGCGGGACAATGGCTCCCATGCGTGCCGACCGGCTTCTCTCCCTGCTCCTGCTGCTGCAGAACCGCGGCCGGATGACCGCCCCCGAGCTGGCGGCGGAGCTGGAGGTGTCGGTGCGCACCGTCTACCGGGACGTCGAGGCGCTCGGCGCCTCCGGGGTGCCGGTGCGGGCCGAGCGCGGACCCGAGGGCGGCTACCGCCTGTTGGAGGGCTACCGCACGCGGCTGACCGGGCTGACGGACGCGGAGGCCGGTTCACTGGTGCTCGCGGGGCTGCCCGGACCGGCCAGGGACCTGGGGCTGGGTGCCGTCCTGGCGAGCGCCCAGCTGAAGATGGAGGCCGCCCTTCCGGGCGAACTGGCGGATCAGGCGCGGCGGGTGCGCGAGCGGTTCCACCTGGACGCGCCGGCCTGGTTCCGGGACGCCGACCCCGTGCCGCATCTGGAGACCGTCGCGCGGGCGGTGTGGGAGCGGAGGGTGCTGCGCACCCACTACCGGCGCTGGCGCGGTGACGTACACCGGGAGATGCGTCCGCTGGGGCTCGTGCTGAAGGGCGGCATCTGGTACCTGGTGGCGCTGGCGGAGGACTCGGTGCGCACCTACCGGGTGTCGCGGTTCCAGGCGGTGACGGAGACGGGCGGGGAGTTCACCCGGCCCGCGGGCTTCGACCTGGCCGCGTACTGGACGGAGTCCTCCCGGCGGATGGAGGCGGCCACGCGGCAGGGCACGGCCCGGCTGCGGCTGTCACCGCGCGGGCAGAAGCTGCTGCCGATGCAGTTCGGGGCGGCGGGGGTGCGGGCGCTCGCCGACGCGGGGCCGGCGGACGGGCGGGGCTGGGTGGAAGTGGAGCTGGCCGTGGAGTCGGAGCCGGTCGCGACCGGCGATCTGCTGCGGCTCGGCGTCGAGGCGGAGGTGCTCGGCCCGGCCGGGCTGCGGGAGGCGGTCGCGTCGACGGTGGCGGTACTGGCGGACCGGTACGCGGCCGGGCGGTGACCCTGTACGCGGCCGGGTACCACCTCGTACGGGGCCGACCGGTAACTCCGTACGTGGTCGGGTATCGCCCCGTACGCGGCCGACCGGCGATCACTTACGCAACCGGATCGTCATCCCGGCGGTCGAAAGTTTCCGCGAAATTCACAGCCCTGGAACTACTGACAAGCAGGTGAACGCCAGGTACCGTCCTGTGCCAGTTCACTCGTGTGGACCAACACCACAACGGAGCACCCGTCGTGGCATCACCTTCCTACTCGGATCGTCCGGCACGTTCCTGCCGGTAGAAGGGGACCATTCACCATGGCCACTGTCACGTTCGACAAGGCGACCCGGATCTACCCCGGTTCCACCAAGCCCGCCGTCGACGCGCTGGAAATCGACATCGCGGACGGCGAGTTCCTCGTCCTGGTCGGCCCGTCCGGTTGCGGCAAGTCCACCTCGCTCCGCATGCTCGCGGGGCTCGAGGACGTCAACGGCGGCGCGATCCGCATCGGTGACCGCGACGTCACGCACCTGCCGCCGAAGGACCGGGACATCGCCATGGTGTTCCAGAACTACGCGCTCTACCCGCACATGACGGTCGCCGACAACATGGGCTTCGCGCTCAAGATCGCCGGTGTCAACAAGGCGGAGATCCGGCAGAAGGTCGAGGAGGCCGCGAAGATCCTCGACCTCACCGAGTACCTGGACCGCAAGCCGAAGGCGCTCTCCGGTGGTCAGCGCCAGCGTGTCGCGATGGGCCGCGCCATCGTGCGTGAGCCGCAGGTGTTCCTCATGGACGAGCCGCTGTCCAACCTGGACGCCAAGCTCCGTGTGTCCACCCGTACGCAGATCGCGTCGCTCCAGCGGCGCCTCGGCATCACCACCGTCTACGTCACCCACGACCAGGTCGAGGCCCTCACCATGGGCGACCGTGTCGCGGTCCTCAAGGACGGTCTGCTCCAGCAGGTCGACACCCCGCGCAACATGTACGACAAGCCCGCGAACCTGTTCGTCGCCGGCTTCATCGGCTCCCCGGCCATGAACCTGGTCGAGGTCCCGGTCACCGACGGCGGTGTGAAGTTCGGCAACTCGGTGGTGCCGGTGCAGCGTGACGCGCTCTCCGCGACCAGCGACAAGACCGTCACCGTGGGCGTCCGCCCCGAGCACTTCGACGTGGCCGGCGCCGACACCGACAAGGGTCTCGCGGTCACCGTCAACGTCGTCGAGGAGCTGGGCTCCGACGCGTTCGTGTACGGCACCGCGCAGGTCGACGGCGAGTCCAAGGACATCGTCGTCCGCGTCGGCGGCCGTGAGGTCCCGGAGAAGGGCAGCCAGCTGCACGTCGTGCCGCGCGCGGGCGAGACCCACGTGTTCTCGACGTCGACCGGTGCGCGTCTGTCCGACTGACGCCGTTTCGTGGAAGGGCCCCGCAGATCACTGCGGGGCCCTTCCATGTTGTCGACAAATACCCCGACATATCGGTCATTTCGACCCCGTACGTCAACACGCCGTCCGGGATCCCGGGTTCCTTGTCCCCCGTAACGGTGACGGAATGTTTTCTTGTCGCTACCGGGCGCTACCCTCACACGCGTGAAGCACTCCACTAACCGTCAGACGCGTCGCGGCCGGGGCCCCGCCCGCCGGATCGGCCGCTCCCTCGCCTTCGTCCTGCCCGTCGTCCTGGTGCTCTCCGGGACTTTCGCGGTCGCGCGGGTCAACTGGTCGGGGGCCTCCTCGAGCCCCGTGCTCACGGCCGCCTCCGGCGCGTCCTCCCGTGCCGACGCCCGGGCGCCGCAGCATGTGCTGCGGGACAGGCTGCTGGTCGAACTGCAGGAGGAGAACCCGGGCGTGGCGCTCACCCACCTCCAGCAGGCCGTGAACGACCGCCCGTCGCTGGCGAAGCACTGCGCGTCCATCGCCCGCGCCCTCGGCAAGGCGGCGGTCCGCGTCTACGGCCCCACCAAGGCCCAGTCCTACGCCCGCCCGGTCTGCGACACCTCCTTCGCCTCAGGAGTCACCACAGCCAACCGCTGACCACACCTGCCCCCGCTCCCACGGACAACCGCACGCCCCCGCTCCCGCGGACAACCGCCTGCCGCCGTCTCCGCGGGCAGCCGCCTGCCGCCGTCTCCGCGGGCAGCCGCCTGCCGCCGTCTCCGCGGGCAGTCGTGCCGCAGGGCGGCACGGGTGGGCGCGACGGCACCCCGCAAACGCCGGGCCGCGCAACCTCACCCCCGGCCCACGGCAACGCGGGGCACCCCGTAAAGCGCCGGGCCGCGCGGCCAACCCCCGGCCAACCCCCGGCCGGCACCAGCACAGGGCACCTGCAGAAGCACCGAACGCCGCGCCGCGTAAAGTGCGGGCATGACCGATCCGCGAGCCGTCGCCCGCCCCGTACAAGCCGTAGTCCTGGCCGGAGGCCAGGGATCCCGGCTTCGGCCGTACACCGACGACCGCCCCAAGCCGATGGTCGAGATCCCTGGCACGGGAACCCCGATCATCGGCCACCAGCTCTCCTGGCTCGCCGAGGAGGGCGTGACGGACGTGGTGGTCTCCTGCGGCCACCTCGCCGAGGTCCTGCAGAAGTGGCTGGACACCGCCGACCTGCCCCTCTCCGTCACCACCGTCGTCGAGACGGAACCCCTCGGCCGCGGCGGCGGCCTGAAGTACGCCGCCGCCCGCCTCCCGCACCCGGACCGGCCCTGGTACGCCACCAACGGCGACATCTGGACCCGTTTCTCGCTGCGCGACATGGCCGACTTCCACACCGAGCGGGACGCCGTCGCGACCCTCGCCCTGGCCCGCCCGCGCATCCCGTGGGGCGCGGTGCGCACGGACGGCTTCGGGCACATCACCGACTTCATCGAGGCCCCGCCGTCGACCTTCGAGATCAACGCGGGCGTGTACGTCTTCTCCCCCGAGTTCGCCGGTCTGCTCCCGGAGCGCGGCGACCACGAACGCACCACGTTCCCGCGCCTCGCGCGCGAACGCCGCCTGGCCGGTTTCCCCATCCCCCAGGGCTCCTACTGGCGGGCGATCGACACCGCGAAGGACCTGACGGAGGCGGCGAAGGAGCTCTCGGCGCAGGGCCGCTGAAATCCTTTCCCTTCCGCCCGTCACATCGTCCGGCCGCCGTCCGTCAGTGAGGTGACACGACGTGGCGACCCGCCGCGTCGGACGGGTGGCAGGAAGGGACCGCACGATGCTGACCAACGTCATGTACGTGACGATCAACGTGACCGACCAGGACCGGTCGCTGAGGTTCTACACGGACCGGCTCGGTTTTGAGAAGCGCGTGGACCATCCGGGCCCCGAGGGGCGCTTCCTCACGGTGGGTGTCCCGGGCAGTGCTCTGGAGTTCATCCTGTGGCCGCACGTGGCGGGCGCGGGGCAGCCGGCCGAGGGGGAGCCGGGCGGCAGGGCGCTCGCTTCGGTCTTCCTCAAGTCGGACGATCTGCGGAAGGACTTCACGGTGTGGCGCGACCGCGGTGTGACGTTCGACCAGTCCGAGCCGGAGGACTACCCGTTCGGGGTGCGCATCGAGGCCGTGGACCCGGACGGCAACCGGATCGCGCTGCGCCAGCGCGGCCGGGCGAGCGGGGCGTGACGGCCGTCCGTCCGTAGCCGCCGCTGCCACGGCAGTGGGGGGGGGGGGGGGGGGGGGGGGGGGGGGGGGGCCCGGGGGCGGGGGGGGGGGGGGGGCCCCCGGGGGGGGGGGGGGGGGGGGGGGGGGGGGGGTGGGGGGGGGCCCCCCCCGGGGTCGGGGGCCGGGGCTTCATCCCGGACCGTCTGGCGCCGCCGCGGCCGGGGGGGGGGGCCCCCCCGGGGGGCCGGCGGCCCCCCCCACTGCCGTATGCGAGCTATCCCAGGAGGCCGCCCACGAGTCCCGGCTTCCCGGAGGAGCCGCCGCTGCCCCCGCTCGGCGCTCCGCTGCCGCCGGAGGCGCCGGCGCCGCCCGAGGTGGGGCCGGAACTGGTGCTCGGTGCCTGGTCGGCCGGGGAGGACTGCCGGGGCGGTACCTGGCCGGCGCTGCCCTGGGTCTGGCTGGGCGCGCCGGTGGCCGCGTCTGCGCCCTGGGACGCGCCGGGGGTGGTGGCGCCTGCGGACGGGCTCGCCGTGTCCGAAGTGGCGTCCCGGGTGGGCGAGGTGGAGGCGGACGGGGTCCGCTTCTCCTTCTGGCGTTCGCCGGAATCTCCCGGCAGCGGGGAGCCGGGGAGCTCGTTGCGCGGGGCCTCGCCGGGCCCGGGGACGACCACCCGGTCGGCGTCCCGCACGGCACCGCCGAGCAGTGAGCCGACGAGCATGCTGAACCCGCAGACCACGAAGGCGACCAGGGCGCCCCGGCGCAGCACGTACCGGCGCAGGTCCCAGATGTCGGTGCGGGGGCCGAGCCGGCGCCAGGCCCGGCTCGCGAGGCGGCCGTCGACGGAGTAGACGGGGGCGCCCGCGATGATCAGTGGTGACCAGGCGGCGAGGTAGATGATGTCGGGTGTCTCGTAGGCGGGGACGCTCTTCCAGCTGACGGTGACCAGCAGTGCCGCCGAGAGCGTCGCCCCGACGACGGCGGCCAGGCGCTGCCAGCAGCCGAGGGCGGTCAGGACGCCGACGACGATCTGGGCGAAGGCGATGGCGAGGCCGGAGCCGATGGGGTGCTCCAGGGCGAACTGGCGCAGCGGCTCGGCGACTTCCCAGGGGTGCAGGGTGTGCAGCCACTTGACCATGGAGCCGCGCTTGCCGCCCTCGAAGTAGAGGGGGTCGCACAGCTTACTCATCCCGGCGTAGACGGAGATGCCGCCGAGGAAGACGCGCAGCGGGAGCAGGACGACGCCGAGGTTCATCCGGCGGCCGGGGTAGTAGGCGTGCCGGGCCGGGTCGTCGCCGTGCCGTCTGGCGCGGCGGCCGGTGTCCTCGGGTCCGTCGTCGTACGCGGGTCCGTCGTAGGCGGGTTCGTCGTAGGCGGGTTCGTCGTAGGCGGGTTCGTCGTAGGCGGGTTCGTCGTAGGCGCTGCCGACCGTGCGCATCGGGGGCAGCAGGGGCCCGTCGGCCGGGCTGCGCTGGGCGCCGACGAACGGGGTTTCGAGGGTCTGGGTGACCGGGTCGTCGGCGTGGTCGTACCCGGTGCCGGTGCGCGGGATGACCCGGGTGGCGCCGGAGTCGGTGAGCGGCTCGTCGGCGTGGCGGACGCCTCCGTGCCGTACGGCCTGGAGCAGTCGGTGGGCGCCGGTGTCGTCGGGGGCGGACCGGCCGCTCCAGACGACGGGCCGGCGGCGGGTGGCCTGGCCGGGCGTGCCCACGGTGGTGACGACGGGGATGCGGGCGGTGTCCTCGGCGGCGCTCACGTGCCGTGCGATCCGCGGCGATGGGGCGCGCCGCGCCGAGACGCCCAGCTGCACGCGGAAGCTGGCGTGATTGACGATGACCTGCGCCGGATCGCTCGGCACCTTCACCATGCTCAGCGCGGGAGCGTCGTCGAGTCCCGACGAGCGGTCCCCCGTGGGTGTGCGGGGTGTTCTCGTGTCCACACTCATCTAACCGAGTGACATGGCGTTAGGACACTGCCTTGACCCGCCGGAAGTGTCCGGACCGCGTCAAGCCTGCCCGGACCCCCCGGAATACCCCGTATGGGCGACCCAACCGAACACCCGTCCAGCCACACCGGCGGCACCCCCGTCTGCCGCACTCGCACGCTGGACGGCTTCGCACGGGCGCGCCGGCCTCCGACCGGCGGCCTCCACCGGCCCCCGGAATCAGCCCCGCCGACGCGCCGCCTCGTACAGCACGATGCCCGCCGCCACACCGGCGTTGAGCGACTCCGCGCCGCCCGGCATCGGGATCCGTACCCGGAAGTCGCAGGTCTCGCCGACCAGGCGGGAGAGGCCCTTGCCCTCGCTGCCGACGACGATGACGACCGGTCCGTCCAGTGCCTCCAGGTCGCCGAGCTCGGCCTCGCCGTCGGCGGCCAGGCCGACGACCGCGATCCCGGCCTTCTTGTACGCCTCCAGCGCGCGCGTCAGGTTGGTGGCGCGGGCGACGGGCGTACGGGCGGCCGTACCGGCGGACGTCTTCCAGGCGCCGGCGGTCATCCCGGCGGCGCGCCGCTCGGGCACGACGACGCCGTGGCCGCCGAACGCGGAGACGGAGCGGACGACCGCGCCGAGGTTGCGCGGGTCGGTGACCCCGTCGAGGGCGACGATCAGCGGGTCCTGTCCCTCGTCGTGGGCGCCGGCGACGAGGTCCTCGGGGTGCGCGTACTCGTACGGCGGGACCTGGAGCACCAGACCCTGGTGGTTCAGGCCGTTGGTCATGCGGTCGAGTTCGGGGCGGGGGGCCTCCATGAGGTTGATCCCGCCGCGCTCGGCCGCGAGCTGGAGCGCCTCGCGCACCCGCTCGTCGTTGTCGATGAACTGCTGGACGTACAGCGTGGACGCGGGCACGCCCCCGCGCAGCGCCTCGACGACCGGGTTGCGGCCGACGACGAGTTCGGAGGCCGAGCGGCCCCCGCCGCGCCGCTGCTGCGGGCGGGCGCCCTGGGCGCGGCGGACCTTCGCCTGGGCGGCGCGCTGCTTGGCGTGCCCCTTGCGCATCTCGGCGGGCGGCGTGGGCCCCTTGCCTTCCAGGCCCCGGCGCCGCTGGCCGCCACTGCCGACCTGCGCGCCCTTCTTGCCGGACATGCGGCGGTTGTTCGCGGCCATGAGGTATCCGTCTCCGTGTGGTCGTGGGTGGTGCTGCTTTTGTGCGTACTGCGTGCGTACGTCTGTGACGTGTGCCTATGAAGTGTGCCGCCCGGAGGCCCGGACGGCACAGTCGATCTTCGGATGCCGAGGTCGGAGCCGGTCGGGGCCTGGCTCCTCAGCGCGGGCCGAGGCTCCAGCGCGGCCCCTGCGGGCTGTCCTCGATGACCAGGCCGGACTGGTTGAGCTGGTCGCGGATGGCGTCCGCGGTGGGCCAGTCCTTGCGGGCGCGGGCGGCCTCGCGCTGGTCGAGGACCATGCGGACGAGGGTGTCGACCGCGCCGTGCAGGTCTTCGCCGCGGTCGCTCTCGCCGGCCCAGTGCGGGTTCAGCGGGTCGAGGCCGAGCACGCCGAGCATGGCGCGGACCTCGGCGAGGCGGGCGACGGCCTCCTCCTTGTCGTCGGCGGCCAGTGCGCTGTTGCCCTGCCGGACGGTGGTGTGCACGACGGCGAGCGCCTGCGGGACGCCCAGGTCGTCGTCCATCGCCTCGGCGAACGCGGGCGGCACCTCGGCGGCGGGCTCGACGACGCCCCCGGCCTTCTCCACCACGCGCTGCACGAAGCCCTCGATCCGCGCGAACGCGGACTCCGCCTCGCGCAGGGCCTCCTCGCTGTACTCGATCATCGACCGGTAGTGCGGGGTGCCGAGGTAGTAGCGCAGCACGATGGGCCGCCAGCGCTTGACCATCTCGGAGACCAGGACGCTGTTGCCGAGCGACTTCGACATCTTCTCGCCGCTCATGGTGACCCAGGCGTTGTGCACCCAGTACCGGGCGAACTCGTCGCCGTAGGCCTTGGCCTGGGCGATCTCGTTCTCGTGGTGCGGGAAGATCAGGTCGAGGCCGCCGCCGTGGATGTCGAAGGCGCTGCCGAGGTACTTGTGCGCCATCGCCGAGCACTCCAGGTGCCAGCCGGGGCGTCCGCGGCCCCACGGCGTCTCCCAGCTCGGCTCGCCGGGCCTGGCCGCCTTCCACATCGCGAAGTCGCGCGGGTCCCGCTTGCCGGTCTCGCCCTCGGCGGACGGCTGGAGCAGGTTGTCCAGCTCCTGGTTGGACAGCCTCAGGTACTCGGGGAACGAGGTGACCGCGAAGTACACGTTGCCGTCGGCCTCGTAGGCGTGCCCGCGCTCGATGAGGCCGCGCATCATCTCGACCATCTCGGTGATGTGGCCGGTGGCGCGCGGCTCGTAGGTCGGGGGCAGGCAGCCGAGGGCGCGGTAGCCGTCGGTGAAGGCGCGCTCGTTGTCGTAGCCGATGGACCACCAGGGGCGGCCCTGTTCGGCGGACTTGGCGATGATCTTGTCGTCGATGTCGGTGACGTTGCGGATGAACGTCACCGCCAGGCCGCGGTACTCGAACCAGCGGCGCATGATGTCGAAGTTCAGGCCCGAGCGGATGTGCCCGATGTGGGGTGCCGCCTGCACGGTGGCACCACACAGGTAGATCGAGACGCAACCCGGCTGGAGCGGGGTGAAGTCACGGATCTGCCGGGCGCTGGTGTCGTACAGGCGAATAGTCACGACACCAGGGTAGTAGGCGCGGGCGTGTGCGGTGCGCCTCTGGCGGTTTCGACGACGTATGTCACGTGCGGGCCCGATGGGGGTTGATCGCGCAGTTCCCCGCGCCCCCTGGTCGGGACACTCACCCTTCTTGTACGACCAAGGCTGTTGCCACTGCCATCAGGCCTTCCTCTCTCCCCGGGAACCCCAGACCGTCCGTCGTGGCGCCGGAGACCGAGACCGGGGCGCCCGCTGCCTCCGAGAGGAGTTCCTGGGCTTCCTGTCTGCGTTTGCCGATCTTCGGGCGGGGGCCGATCACCTGTACGGCGATGTTGCCGATGCGGAAGCCGGACTCGCGGACGATGCGGGCGGCCTCCGTCAGCAGGGTGGTGCCGGACGCGCCGGACCATTCGGGGCGGCCGGTGCCGAAGTGCTGCCCCAGGTCGCCGAGGCCGGCGGCGGAGAAGAGGGCGTTGCAGGCGGCGTGGGCGACGACGTCCGCGTCGGAGTGGCCGGCGAGGCCGGGGCCCTCGCCCTCCCACTTCAGGCCGGCGCACCACAGTTCGCGGCCGTCCTCGAAGGCGTGGATGTCGGTGCCGATGCCGACCTGCGGCAGGGGGTACGGCTGTTCAGAAGCCATCGTTGAGCCTCCTGCGGGCCAGGACCGCCTCGGCGAGGACCAGGTCGAGGGGGCGGGTGACCTTGAAGGCCTCCTCGTGCCCGGGGACGGTGACGACGGTGAGGCCGAGCTGTTCGACCATGCTCGCGTCGTCGGTGACGTCGTCCTTCACCGTCTCGTGGGCGCGTACGAGGGTGGCCCGGTCGAAGCCCTGCGGGGTCTGCACGGCCCGCAGCAGCGACCGGTCCGGGGTGGCGACCACGGGTTCCGGCTCGCCCGGGACGTCGGCGGGCCGGACCTGCTTGACGGTGTCGGCGAGCGGCAGCGCGGGCACGACGGCGGGCGCTCCGTCGCGTACGGCCTCGATGACGGCGTCGACGGTGTCGACGGGGACGAGCGGGCGGGCCGCGTCGTGCACCAGGACGATGTCGTAGCCGGGCGGCAGCGCGTCCAGGCCGAGCTTCACGGACTCCTGGCGGCTCCCGCCGCCGGGGACCACGAGGAAGTCGGTGCGGTCGGGCAGGGCGTGCGCGTCGAGCAGTGACTTGACCTCGGGGGCGCCGTCGGGCGGGGCCACGACGACCACCAGGGAGACGGCGCGGGAGGCGGCCATCGCGCGGACGGCGTGGATGAGCATGGGCGTGCCGCCCAGCGCGCGGAGCGCCTTGGGGGCGCCCGGTCCGAGGCGTACACCACGGCCGGCGGCGGGGATCACGGCCGCCGTACGGGCGGCCGTACGGCCGGATGCGGGGTTCGGTGACGGCGGGGGGAGCGGATCGTCAGACATCGGTTCCTGTCAGGTTTGTGTGCTCGGCCCGGGTGGGTATGGCCTGGGCGTACCCCCTGCTCCCGGAGCGGGGGAGTGCCGGGCGTTCCGCCTTGACCAGCCCCTTCCGTGATTCTGGTCGAGTCGACCGCCCCGGCCCGGCACGCCAGGGGTGGGGACGTGAGTCATGACACATTCCCCGGCGCGGCGCAAGTGCAGCGTACGTGCGGTGTCCGGGTACGAACATGCCGCAGCGCCCGGCGACGTCCATGACGTCAGCGGGCACCGCGGCATTTCAAGTGCTGAGTGCTGAGATGAGAGTGGGCCGCGGGCCGCGACCGACTCGGAAATCTCAGGAGGCGAGGACCTCGTCGAGCAGGGCCTCGGCCTTGTCCTCGTTGGTGTTCTCCGCGAGGGCGAGCTCGCTGACCAGGATCTGACGCGCCTTGGCGAGCATGCGCTTCTCACCGGCGGAGAGTCCGCGCTCGCGCTCACGACGCCACAGGTCACGCACGACTTCCGCGACCTTGATGACATCGCCCGAGGCGAGCTTCTCGAGATTTGCCTTGTAACGACGGGACCAGTTCGTGGGCTCCTCCGCATACGGTGCGCGCAGCACCTCGAAGACCCGGTCCAGCCCGTCCTGACCGACCACATCACGTACGCCGACGAACTCCGCATTGTCCGCTGGCACACGTACCGTCAGGTCACCCTGGGCGACCTTCAGCACCAAGTAGGTCTTGTCCACGCCTTTGATCTGGCGAGTTTCGATAGCCTCGATCAGCGCGGCCCCGTGATGGGGATAGACCACGGTGTCGCCAACCTTGAACGTCATGTGACAGGTACCCCTTCCGTGGCTATCCAGGGTAACACGGATACGGCGTCTTCTGAATGGCGTTTTCGCAGGTCAGGGCCATTCTCGGGGCTTGACAACAGCAACAGGAACGTGCTGCGGACGCCTAGCGGAAGCAGGTATTCGCAGGTCGGAGCGGCTCTCCGGCGCAAGCGAAACGCGCACGTCACACACATCCGGAGCCCCGCACGAGCGGTCGAACATCCCCATATGTCCGGTTCCAAGTGCTCGAGTTCCGCTACTCCGTTCGGTGCGCGGAGCCGGGTTCCGGTCGAATCCGGAATTGATCACACGGCACGAGGATGAGCGGCCGGTGATCAATTCCGGAGCCCTCCGCTCATTCCTTCACGGGAAATGCGCGATCACTATGGGAATGGCGTGGGAGTACGGCGCGAAAGCGGCCCAAGTGACTGGTGAGTCACTTGTGACTCAAGAGGCGGAGCGCGCCCGCTCTCGACCGTCGACGAGGTGGCGCCGGGGGCGGTGGCGGGGGTTCCGGGCATGCCTTACCGGGCCGACACGGGACGTCTCGGGAGGGTCGGGTGCGGCCTCGCGGGGACGGCTCGGTAACCTGAGGCCGCTGACAGACACTTAGGGCGGCTTCACCCGGTCGCCGAACGACTCGAGTCAAGGAGTTGCCGCCGCCGTGAGCAGCAGCCTTCGACGCGGCGCTCTCGCCGCCGCCGCCATCGCGTTCTCGATCGCCTCGCTCTCCGCGTGCGCGGCCGGCCACAACGCCCAGAGCCTGGAGATCAAGCCGGACAACGCGGCGACGACCGTCGGCGACATCAAGGTCCAGAACGCCACGGTCATCACCCAGCCCGACCTGGAGTCGACGGGCCCGGCGGTCGTCTCCGCCACCCTGTTCAACGAGGGCCGCACCGACCAGACGCTGGAGTCGGTCACCATCCCCGGCACCGGCAAGACCGCCGAGCTGACCCCCGCCGAGGGCGGCAGCCTCACCGTCCCGGCCGGCGGCTCGCTGATCCTCGGCGGCGAGGGCAACGCGTCCGCCGTTCTGCCCAGCAGCCGTGAGGCCGTCCAGGACGGCAACGCCCAGAAGGTCACCTTCACCTTCAGCAAGACCGGCGACGTGAGCCTGCGCGCGATCGTCTTCCCGGCCGAGCACTTCTTCGAGAGCTGGGGTCCGAGCCAGGAGGCCGCCGCGCCGGGCGCCTCGGCGGAGCCGTCGACGGAGCCGTCCGCGGAGTCCTCCGACGAGCCGGCCGCCGGCACCACGGACGAGGCCACCGGCGCCCCGGAGAGCACGGAGAACACCGAGACCGACGAGTCCTCGGTCACCCCGACCGACGCAGCCTCGGCAAGCGCCCAGACCGGCCACTGAGCACACGCACAACACAGAAGGGCGGGACCCCCGAGGGGCCCCGCCCTTCACGTAACCGCACGTAACTGCGGGCAGTCGCGCCGCTGGGACGGCGCCCACCCCGCCGCATCACTGCGGGCAGTCGCGCCGCTGGGACGGCGCCCACCCCGCATCACTGCGGGCAGTCGCGCCGCTGGGACGGCGCCCACCCCGCATCACTGCGGGCAGTCGTGCCGCTGGGGCGGCACGGGTGGGCGCGGCGGCACCCCGCAAACGCCGGGCCGCGCAACACCCCCCGCCCAGCCACAGCACCGGCACCGGCACCGGCACCGGCACCGGACAACGCCGCGCCGCAGGCCTACGGCTCGAACTTGTACCCCAGCCCCCGAACCGTCACCAGATACCGCGGCGCCCCCGGATCCGGCTCGATCTTCGCCCGCAGCCGCTTCACATGAACATCGAGGGTCTTGGTGTCACCGACGTAGTCGGCCCCCCACACCCGGTCGATCAGCTGCATCCGCGTCAGCACCCGCCCCGCGTTCCGCAGCAGCATCTCCAGCAGATCGAACTCCTTCAGCGGCAGATCGACCTTCGTACCGCCCACCGTCACCACATGCCGGTCGACGTCCATCCGCACCGGCCCGGCCTCCAGCGCCGCCGGAGCGACCTCCTCCGGCTCCCCGCGCCGCCGCAGCACCGCGCGGATACGGGCCACCAGCTCCCGCGAGGAGAACGGCTTGGTGACGTAGTCGTCGGCCCCTATCTCCAGCCCGACAACCTTGTCGATCTCGCTGTCCTTGGCGGTCACCATGATGACGGGGACGTTGGAACGGCCGCGCAGCTGGCGGCACACCTCGGTGCCCGGCAGCCCGGGCAGCATCAGGTCGAGCAGAACGAGGTCGGCGCCGTTGCGCTCGAACTCGTCGAGTCCGTCGGGCCCGGTGGTCGCGACGGCGACCTCGAAGCCCTCCTTGCGGAGCATGTACGACAGGGCGTCGGAGAAGGACTCCTCGTCCTCGACGACGAGCACACGGGTCACGGAAGGACCTCCGGGGAGGGAAGCGTTTCGTACGCGGATGAATCGGAAGAGTGGGGGGATGAGTGGGACGCCCGCCGAGCCTCACCGTCGAGGCCGTGGGTGTCGCCGTCCTGGTGGGACATGTCGTCCCGGTGGGACATCTGGTGGGCGCGGTCGCGGGCCGCACGGGCCTCCGGCAACCGCAGGGTGAAGGTGGAACCCTGGCCCTCGGCGCTCCACACCGTGACCTCCCCGCCGTGCGAGGCGGCCACGTGTTTCACGATCGCGAGGCCGAGCCCCGTACCGCCGGTGGCACGGGAGCGGGCCGGGTCGACCCGGTAGAAGCGCTCGAAGACGCGCTCCTTGTCCTTCTCCGAGATGCCGATGCCCTGGTCGGTCACCGCTATCTCGATCAGGTCCCCGCCGGGCTGCGCGACCGTACGGGCCGCGATGCCCACGCGGGTGCGGGCGGGTGAGTAGTTGACCGCGTTCTCGACGAGGTTGCCGAGCGCGGCGGCGAGCTGACCGCGGTTGCCCCACACGTGCAGGTCGGCGGTGCCTCCCGCGGCCATGGTGATCTCCTTCGTCCCCGCCGCGTGCCGGCAGCGGTCGATGGCCTCGGCGACCAGTTCGTCGACGCGGATGGGTTCGGCGTCCTCCAACGGGTCGTCGTTCTGCACCCGGGAGAGGTCGATGAGCTCCTGCACCAGGTTCGTCAGCCGGGTCGCCTCGATCTGCATCCGTCCGGCGAACCGTTCCACCGCCTCGGGGTCGTCGGAGGCGTCCATCACGGCCTCCGAGAGCAGCGAGAGCGCCCCGACGGGCGTCTTCAGCTCGTGGCTGACGTTGGCGACGAAGTCACGTCGTACCGCCTCGATGCGGCGGGCCTCGGTGAGGTCCTCGACGAGCAGCAGAACGAGCCGGGAGCCGAGCGGCGCCACCCGCGCGGACACCGCGAGGGCCTCGCCGCGTCCGGTCCCCCGGCGGGGCAGGTCCAGCTCGACCTGGCGTATCTCGCCGTCGCGCCGGGTGTCGCGGGCCATCTGCAGCATGGGCTCCACGGCGAGCTTGCCGCCGCGGACCAGCCCGAGGGCGTACGCGGCGGAGCTGGCCTTGACCACTCCGTCGGCCTCGTCGAGGACGACGGCGGACGAGCGCAGCACGGACAGCACGGTGTCCACACCCGGCGGAAGCACCGGGTCCGTGTGCAGGGAGGTGCGCGTGGGGCGCCTCTGTTCGCGCTCGCTGAAGCGGAACGCCAGCACGGCGATGACGCCGGTGAGTACCCCGGCGATCGCTGCCACTGCGGCAACCGCCGCGTTCACGTCCATGCGTCCAGGTTAGGCATGGCGCGGGTGGTGCCCACAGCCGTCGGAGTGCGAGCTCGAACACTCGTCGCCCAGAGTTCACCTTGGAGCCAGGGACGGTTCACGTGAGGTGGCGGAACCGGACGCGTAGGGGACACAACGTGGGAGCGTGGGGAGGAGAGCAGGCCCCTGAAGCCCGGACGAAGAAGCACGAGAGGAACCCCTGATGCGGGACGCGTACCACGAGGAACTGGATTCGATCGGTGACGGTCTGGTGGAGATGGCCCGGCTGGTCGGGTCGGCGATCGGACGCGCCACGACGGCCATCCTCGACGCCGATCTGAAGCTGGCGGAGAGCGTGATCGAGGCCGACCAGAAGGTCGACGAGCTCCAGCACGACCTGGAGGCGCGGGCCATCGCCCTGCTGGCCCGTCAGCAGCCGGTGGCGACCGACCTGCGCATAGTCGTCACCTCGCTGCGGATGTCGGCCGACCTGGAGCGCTCGGGCGACCTGGCCCAGCACGTGGCCAAGCTGGCCCGGCTGCGCTACCCGGAGCGGGGGGTCCCGCGCGATCTGCACGCCACGATCCTGGAGATGGGCCAGCTCGCGCAGCGCCTGATGGCGAAGGCGGCCGAGGTGATCATCACCAAGGACGTCGACCTGGCGCTCCAGCTGGAGCAGGACGACGACGCGATGGACCTCCTGCACCGCACGCTCTTCCAGCACCTGATGGACGACCGCTGGAAGCACGGCATCGAGACGGCCGTCGACGTCACGCTGCTGGGCCGGTACTACGAGCGCTTCGCCGACCACGCGGTCTCGGTCGCCAAGCGGGTGGTGTACCTGGTCACCGGCGAACACGCGGACGAGATCCAGTCGGACCTGCAGCCGGTGCCGGGGGTCGAGGGGGCCTGACGGCCGGCGTGACCCCGCGCGAAGGGGCTTGGCCGGAGTGCATACGAGCCTCAATGCGCCGTTGATGCGCCCGGCGGGGCGGGCGTCCAATGGGGCCAGGTGTGCACAGGCGCCAGCCCCGAGGAGGGACCCATGGCCGAATCCCCCAGCACGACGCCCGACCCCGCGCGGGAGCGTGAGACCGAGCAGCCCGCCGAGATCAGGAACCTCACCCTGATCGCCGCCTGCGGCTGCGGCTCGGGCTGCGGCTGCGGCTGCCAGTCGGGCAACCCCTGTCAGTGCGGCTGACGCCGTACGCGCCCGGCCCGTCGTCGACCGAGGACCCCGGCGCCCGTCATGGGCGCCGGGGTCCTCGGCGTGCCGGTGGGTGCGGCGGCGAGGGCCGGTCGCTCGTTCGGGTGAGCGTGATCGGATGCAAAGAGAAGGGCGAGTATCGGAGCTACGTTGGGCGGCATGTCACGTTTCCGGATGTACCCGACGAGCGAGCAGGCGGAGCGGATGCTGCTGCACTGCGCGCACGCCCGGTATGTCTGGAATCTGGCGGTCGAGCAGCACGTGTGCTGGCGGCCGGGCCGCAGGTCCGCTCCCGGGTTCGCGGAGCAGTGCCGTCAGCTCACCGAGGCACGGCGGAGCAGCGACTGGCTGGCCGCGGGAAACGCGGATGTTCAGCAGCAGGCGTTGCAGGACTTCGCCAGGGCCAGGAACGCCCGGTTCACCTCCGGGTTCGGTGCGCCGACCTGGCGCCGGAAGCATGCGCACGAGGGCTTCCGGGTGATCGGCACCGACCGGGTCCCGGAGTTCGAGGCGGACGGTTCGCCGAAGCTGAATGCCCGGGGCAGGCAGGTGATGGGCCGCTCAGTGGTAGTGCAGAGGCTGAACCGGCGGTGGGCGCGGGTGAAGGTACCCGGCTGCGGCTGGGTGCGTTTCCGCCTCACCCGCGCCGAACTGCCGCAGGCGAAGACGTTCCGGGTCACCTTCCGCGACCAGCAGTGGCACATCGCCTTCGCAACCACCCCCGACTCCATCCCCGCGCCCGGCACGGGTGAGATCATCGGTATCGACCGGGGCGTGAAGATCACCGCAGCCCTCTCCGACGGCCGGAAACTGAACTGCCCCCAGCTCACCACCCGCGAACGCGCGCAGATCCGCAAACACCAGCGGCGGGCCGCCCGCACACCCAAGGGCAGCGACCGCAAGCAGGGCGAGTACGCGAAGGTGGCCAGGCTCAAGGCGCGGGAGGCGAACCGGCGCAAGGACTGGTGCGAGAAGACCAGCACCATGCTCGCCCGCACCTATCGCCTGATCCGGTTCGAGAAGCTCAACATCAGGAATATGACCGCCTCGGCGAAGGGAACAATCGAACAGCCGGGCAGGAACGTCCGGCAGAAGGCCGGGCTGAACCGGGCGGTCCTGGCCCGGGGCTGGGGCCTACTACGCCGCCGAACGCAGGAGAAGGCCCCCGGGCGGGTGGAGGACGTCCCCGCCCCGTACACGTCGTTGCGGTGCAGTGCCTGCGGCTGGATCGAGAAGGACTCGCGCAAGAGCCAAGCCGAGTTCGTCTGCGTGTCCTGCGGGTTCACCTGCAACGCCGACGAGAACGCGGCAGTCAACGTCGCGGCAGGACAGGGCGGGATCCCCCGCCCCCGGCGCACGGCCGGTGCCGGAGGGGTGACAGCGGCCACCAGCCGCTCGAGCACCCGTGAACCCCAACCCGTCCGGGTTGGAATCCCCCTTTATCAAGAGGGGGAGGATGTCAAAGCCACCAGAACTCGCGGGGGAGCCCGAAGACGGACTCGCGCACGGCACGTCTCAGTCCGGCGACTGACATGGGACCCTCGTAGAACAGATGTAAGTGTCTAATGCGGCAGGCATAACTTACGGGAGGCCGGTTCCCGGGGACCACTCAATTAACAGATCCCGTCAGCCGTCCGCCAAGCGGGCAGGGCGCGCGGCCCCCGCGGGGTGTCGATTACGCTCGGACACATGGCCGACGCACCGTACAAGCTGATCCTCCTCCGCCACGGCGAGAGCGAGTGGAACGAGAAGAACCTGTTCACCGGCTGGGTGGACGTCAACCTCACCCCGAAGGGCGAGAAGGAGGCGACGCGCGGCGGCGAGCTGCTCAAGGACGCCGGCCTGCTGCCCGACGTGCTCCACACCTCCCTCCAGAAGCGCGCGATCCGCACCGCGCAGCTCGCCCTGGAGGCCGCCGACCGCCTGTGGATCCCGGTGAACCGCAGCTGGCGCCTGAACGAGCGTCACTACGGCGCCCTGCAGGGCAAGGACAAGGCGCAGACCCTCGCGGAGTTCGGCGAGGAGCAGTTCATGCTGTGGCGCCGCTCCTACGACACCCCGCCGCCGGCGCTCTCCAACGACGCCGAGTACTCCCAGTTCTCCGACCCGCGCTACGCGACCCTCCCGCCGGAGCTGCGCCCGCAGACGGAGTGCCTGAAGGACGTCGTCGTCCGGATGCTCCCGTACTGGTTCGACGCGATCGTCCCCGACCTCCTGGCCAATCGCACGGTCCTGGTCGCCGCCCACGGCAACAGCCTGCGCGCCCTGGTCAAGCACCTCGACGGCATCTCGGACGCCGACATCGCGGGCCTGAACATCCCGACGGGCATCCCGCTGTACTACGAGCTCGACTCGGACTTCAAGCCGGTCACCCCCGGCGGCAAGTACCTCGACCCGGAGGCGGCCGCCGCCGCCATCGAGGCGGTCAAGAACCAGGGCAAGAAGAAGTAGGCGCCCGTCAATAAGCCCCCTGCCTGCGGTTTCTACGCCGGTAGGGGGCTTACTTGTGGGGCTGGGCCGTCTCACCCAAGCCAGGTGTCAGCCAGCTCGAAGGAGACGACCGTCCCTCCGAAACGGCTCGGCCCGGAGTGCCAGGAAGCGGCGATGGCGTCGACCAGGAGCAGCCCGCGTCCGTGAGCGTCGGCGTCCGGCCGGCGGAGGCGCACATTCGCGGGGAACCCCGGATTGCGCACCTCCACGCGCAGCGATGTTCCGTCTCGGAACCACTCGACCCGTACGACCCACTCGTCATCGGACCGCCCGTGGAGGACCGCGTTGGTCACCAGCTCCGAGATCATCAGCACGCAGTCGTCGACCGAACAGAGCGGACGGTACGGGGCGATGAACTTCCGGAACCAGCGTCACGCTCGGGGGACGGACTCCGGAACCGGCTGCGAGGTCATCGACCCGAGTCGCGGTGATCCCTCACAGGGGTGCCGGTCGATCACAAAGGCCGTCCGCACTCACTCCTCACCGTTGCCGCCGCGCCGGCGGCAGCACTGATCCCGGACGTCGAACCGTCTTGGTCGACGCCCACGGAAGCGGAACTTCTCTAGACATCAAGAACCCTCCTGGCAGCTCTCTAGAGATGCCAGGCAAGACGGTCGGAGTCCGCCGGAAAGAGGGCGCGTGCGGCTACACGCAGCGAGCGAACGCCCGACCTGTGGCCCAAGGTGTCTAGAGAAGCGAGGAGGGTTCCGGAATGGCGACTACCGACGACGACCGTCGGCCCAAGTACCAGCGGATCGCGGACTCCCTGCGCGAGGCGATCCAGTCGGGCGAGTACGGTCCCGGTGATCGGCTTCCGGGAGAGAACGACCTCATGACCACGCACGGCGTGGCCCGCATGACGGCCCGACAGGCCCTCGGTGTCCTACGGGACGAAGGCATCGCCGAAGCCCGCAAGGGCGCAGGCGTGTTCGTCCGGGCCTTCCGCCCGATCCGGCGCCACGGCATCCAGCGCCTGACCCGCGACCAATGGGGCAACGGCCGTTCCATCTGGTCGGCGGACAGCGAGAACCGGGTACTTGAGGTCGACCGGGTCCCTGTGTCCGAGGAGACGGCACCCGACCGCGTCAGCACGGTCCTGAACCTGGCCGACGGAGAGGTGACGTGCGTGCGGCGCCGGCGCTTCGTCCTGGACGGCAAGCCGGTCCTGCTCGCGACCAGCTACCTCCCCATGCCCCTGGTCGCCGGCTCCGCCATCACCCAGGAGGACACCGGACCGGGCGGAACATACGCCAGACTCGCCGAACTCGGCCATGAGCCGGTGCACTTCCGCGAGGAGATCCGCTCCCACATGCCGTCGAAGGACGAGGCGACACAGTTGAGCATGGCTACGGGCACGCCGGTCATCCTCGCTTCCCGCACCGCGTTCACGGACCGGGGCCGCCCCGTCGAGGTCAACGAGATGACACTGGACGCCGCCTCGTACGTCCTGGAGTACGACTTCGACGCGAGCCCGGCCATCACCCCGGCCAACGACTGAGTCCCAACCTTCTTCACGGGCTCAACGCCCGTGCACGGCGCGGATATGCAGCGACAACGGACACCTCAATAACCACACAGGCCCGTGGAACAACCCCGAGCCCGCCCCTTGATCATGCTGCCGCACCGGGAAGCTCCAAGATCCCCGACAGAGTCGAGCCCAGGCAGCCACATCACGCGCCAACCGTCCCTGGCTCACCTGTCGGGGTTGCGATCGTCTGCGTCGGCACGCCCACATCCCATAGCTCGGCGAACCGCTGGCTCCTCAGTCTGACGTAGTCCTCATGCGCCCTCACGCGCGTCGAGGTGTTGACATGAAGTTGGTCCTGCTCGATCTCGTAGCAAGTCGCCTTGTCGAAAACAATGAATTCGTCCACCAAGCCCCGCCTGACGTTCTGGGGCAGCTGCGTCCGGACAAGCACCCGCGTCTCTATGCCCAGTTCCCTTTGTTCTTCGCCGAGTTGACGCAGGTCGTCGTTGAGGTCCGCCGAGTCGTCCACCAGAAACAGCCGTCGCACCGTCACTCCCCTCGCTATCGCATCGCGTTGCGCCTGCAGATAGAGGTCGGCAGGCCCGCTGTTCCAGAAGTCCCGGTCCACCAGGGAGAGCGTGCTCGTGGTGTCGATGGAGTTCGTGGCGCAGTTGGTAAGGGTCAGCAACCAGTCGTGGTTCTCGCCGGCGCAATCGACACTTCCGCTTTTGAGCGCCTCCATGTCGACGGCGAGGCGCCGCATCAGCTCCTCGGCGAAGCGCCTCATGATGTCGGGCCCCCTGGAGGTGACCTCCACCGCACTGGTGGCCAACGCGGCCACTCCGTCGGAAGGCAGCCTCTCCATCTCGCTGTAGAACTTGGTTGCCTCGCTGATCCGGGCGAAGCTCCTCACGACCGTTTCCTGTGTCTGCGCGTTGTGCCGAGGCAACGCGGCCTTGAGATCCCTCACCTGATTGATCAGGTCACCCAGGAGCTGAAGGACCAGGATGCAGCCACCGACAAAAATGCCGACACCGATCTGCCACTTGGCCTCCGAGTTCGCAACCTTGGTGATGACGGAGGTCAGACCGCCGGCCGCAAGGGAGACGAGTACTTTCAACCACATCCGCCACGCGCCGGACCCTCCCCGCCGCGGTGCGCCGTTCGGTTCCGGACTCGGCCCCATCGCCATCGTGTGTCTCCCCACCAGTAACCGTGTCGGTTTCATCCTCAAGGCGTTGCGAAGTCCTACCCACAACAACTGGTCCGCATGAAGGGAAAGTTGCTCGCGGATGCGCTGCACCGGAATCTGTCACTGCCGGGTGAAGCCCTGCGTCTCCTCAGTGTGCCCCACAGAAGGCGAGTTCCCGGATCACTTGGGCACGCGGCATCCGCGGGTGCGGCAAGTGGTCGACGGCGGTCCGTGGCATCGGGATCGTGGTGGCACTCCCCGCCCTGCCCGGACGGATACCGCCGAGCATGGTGAGCAGTCGGTCGTGAAGAGCAAGGTCCTCGCGGAGTCCGGCAATGCGGTCCGAGGAGTCGCCCGTCGGAGAAGGGGTACATCGAGGTGGCCGGCCGTCAGCCAGGCGCGGTCAAGCCGGGTCGTTCCTGGGCCGTCCGAGGTTGCTCACCAGTGGCCGAGGACGACCGACGACGACCACCAGGCGCATGGTTTCACCGCTTCTGACCAGCGAAGACACAGCCCCCAAGACCCCCGGCAAGAAGAAGTGACACAACCTGAAAAAGCCCTTTCCCCGCGGTGTCGTCCCAGGGAAAGGGCTCTTTCAGGTGGGAGCCCCCGGCTGGTGGCCCGGGGCTGGTTCTCGGGGTCAGCGGGATTCCGCCCGAGGAACGTCCGTGTCGCAGGCTTCGGCCGAATGCGGCCCTGGGTTTCCCCCCTCAGCGTTTCCCCCTCAGCGCTTCGGGGATCGCCACGAAGTGCCGGGCGATGGCCCGTTCACTGGCTGCGGCTCTGGTCCCGCAGCTTCTTGCCGGCGAGGGCGCCGCCGGCACCCACCAGGGCGAGTACCCCGTAGGTGATGAAGAGGCCCAGGCTCGTCGTGCCGATTTTCAGCAGTACGGCCATGAGCACGAAGAGAGCGGTGCCCGCTCCCATCAGTACCTTGTAGAAGGTCAACTGACTGCCTTTCTTCTCCGGTCCTGTGGTCGGATCCTGCGGGGAGCGGGGCGGTCACCCGCTCCTGTGTCGGGCCTCACTCGTAGGGGAGGAGCGGGCCGGTGGTCAGTGGGTGGCCGCAGAGCGCGGCTATGTTCTGTGTGGCCTCGTTCAGTTCCAGGACGGAGGTCGAGTCGGAGTCCGAGATGGTGTCCAGTCGTTCCGCGTCAGTGGAGAGGTCCTCCGGTCCCTCGTAGCGGTCGGCCGAATCCGCGAGCCGGTCCGCCGCCCAGAACACGGGGTCGCCGAACACCTCGCCGATCCCGAGCCGACCGTCCAGCGACTCGTACCGCTCGCAGACCTCCTTCTTGGACGCGGGCCCCGTGGCGCACGCGGTGGTGGTCACCGTGAGCAGGCCCGCGGCCGCCACGGCCACAGCGACGCGCCGTACGACCATGAGGTGGTGCGTCATCCGCTTCTCCTTGCTTTGCCGCTGTCGGTCTCCCGCCGTGTGCGCGGCCGTCACCGGGTGCCGCGCCACCAGCGGGAACGTGGGGCGGGCAGCGTGCCCAGGTGGGCATCGCCGCCGGTCACTACCGCGCCGTCCATGTGCACGCTGTGGCCCGCCGTGACGGACACTCCGCCACGCCTGTTCCCGTCCGGTTCGTCTTCCGTCCCGGGTGCCGACTCGCGGGCGATGCGCAGGGCACAGGCGTGGTCCCCGACCACGTGCAGCCAGGCTTTGGCCCGGGTCTCCTTGACCTGGAGCGTGACGGCATGGAACGTCGTGGGTTCCACTCCCGGGAGGCCCGCGCGGACCACCGTGTCGTGGACCGCCTCGGACACCAGGAGCGCGGTGTCGCTCGTGGCCTCGTCGAGCGCCTGCCGCAGTGGTTCCCCGTCGCAGAGCCGGAAGACGTGGTTGACGGCGTTCCCGGCGAGGCCGTGGCGGTCGCGGTGCACGGCACCGGTGTGAACGGCGATCCTCAGCCGGAGCAGCGGGGCGCTGCGCCGCCTCCTGCCCAGCCCGTCCTCCAGCCGGGGGAGCACGTCGGTGAACAGGGCCCCCACCGGCAGGGCCGGCGGTATGACGACCAGCACGCCGTCCCCCCGGTCCTCGTGAGGGCACAACTGCCACAGTTCGTCGGTGAACGCCGAACGCAGCTCGGTGTAGAGGTCCTCCCGGCTGCGCAGCTGGTCACGGTCGCTGCGCGAGCTGAACCCCTTGATGTCGGCGAACACCAGAGATGCCTGCTGGGCATGGCTGATCACGATGGATGTCACTTTCTGTAGGTGCGTGTGTCGTCCTGCGGCGGCGGCAGGGGTGCCGGTGCCGTACCGGCGGGAGTCACGTCGTCGGAATCGAGAACATGCCGCACTTCAGTTCCTGGCTTCTCGCGTCGACCAGCGAGAGGAAGATCCCGACGTGGCAGAGCTTCAGCAGTCCGTAGTCGGAGGAGTCGACCTGCCAGCGCCCGCCGGACCGGACGAGGCGCACGGTGCCCTGGTTCCGGCCCTTCCACCTGAGCATCACCTGGGCGCCCTTGTCGGTCTCCTCGGGCTTGCCCAGCTCGACCTCGTCGACCCGGTCGCGGTACGCCGGTGACTTCTCGGCGAACGCGGACGTCATGGTGGTCTCGCAGGTCCCGTCGCCGGGCTGCACCAGGTGGCACCAGGACGCGGCGTCCCCGATCCGCTCCGCGGTGCGGGTCTGTTCGACGGTGTGGAGGGCTCCGGTGAGCCCCTGCTCGTTCACGACGGACCGGTCGACCCCGGGCCCGTCCCCGGACCCCAGCGAGACCCCGGCCCAGACCGAGGGCAGGACGACGGCGATCACCAGGCCGCCGGCCAGCAGGGGGTTGGCGAGGGCCATCGGTGGGCCCTCTTGATGATGGTGACCTTGTTCCCGTGGACGTTGTCGCCGACATGGACGTCACGGCCGGCCACGGGCGCGCGGACGTTGATGTCGCGTCCCGACTGGAAGTTCAGCTGGTTCCGTCCGTCGCGTGCGCGCTGTTCCTGGCGCGGGCTTCGGCCCTGCGAGGGCTCCTGCTCTTCGAGCATCTGTCATACCTGTCTACTCATGTGCCTACAAGGCACACGAGAGCAGCACCGGACCGATCAAAAAGATGCAAGTGCCTCATTGGGACAGGTGACTTCGAGACACTCCCGAGGTGAGGCACAAGACGTTCTGGGACACCCTCGACGACGGTGAGCGCAAGGCCATGGAGCGGGTCGGGCGGGTCCCGCGGCAGCCGTTCGAACCCGGTGACACGATTTTCCGGCAGAGCGACAACGCCGACCGGGCCGCCCTGATCATCAGTGGGAAGTGCCGTGTGCTCTGGCACGGCGCGCACGACCGCACGACCTATCTGGCCACTCGCCGGGGCGGAGAACTCATCGGCGAGATGGGCCTCCTGGACGGCGGCCCCCGGAACGCGACCGTCATGGCGCTCACGCAGACGTACGTCCGCTGGTACGGGCTCAAGGTGTTCGAGGAGGTGTTGGCGGAGCACCCGGAGATTCTGCGGAAGGTGCTCCTGAGCGTGTGCACGCGGTTGAAGGAGTCGGATCACCATCGGATCGTCATCGCGAGCGCTCCCGCCCGGCTCAGGCTCAGCCGGCTGCTGCTGCAGCTGGCGGAGGTGGAAGGCGTGACCACCGCCCTGGGAATCGAGATCAGGCAGGTGACGCAGGAGGACCTGGGCGACTGGCTGGGAGTGGGCCGGGAGGCAGCCGGGAGGCAGGTCAGGGAGTTGCAGAGACTGGGGTTCCTCGGCGGCTCATCGGCGAGGTCCCGGATCGTCGTCACCGATGTCCACGGGCTGCGCCGGCACGCGTTCGGCACGGAAGCCGCGGACGGCGCACCCGGGAGCACCGGGAGCCGACTCTCGGAATGACCGGGTTCCGCGGCAGCTCCGCGGCCGTGTCCGCCAAGCGCCGTGAAGTCGTCGGCGGACCGCACGGTCCACGCTCCCGCACGGGCTCCTGGCTGCCCTCGGATCTCGGCGGGTCGTACGTGCCGTCGTGGAAGTGGAAGGGATTCACCTCTGTGTCGTACACGTGGCGGATGCCGTCGTGCGGGAAGCAGGAGAAGACGACCTCTCACCGTGTGACGACGCCGGCGAACAGCGGCGGACGAGCGCGAGCGTCTGCGGACCACCGACGCAGGTGAGGGACACACCGGTCCAAGGCAGAGTCCCCACCCGAGTTGCCTCGGGACGAAAGGGCCGCTCGGTTGGGGTGCGCCGCATGACCGAAGCCCCGGCTCGTCCCGAGTGCAGCCAGTCCATGAGGTCCGCCGGCTTCATCCTCTCTCGGCGGGAGGACGACGGCCGACGGGCCTGCCGGACGCCATGGAGGTGTACCCGTCGGCATGTCTGGTGGGGCTGGGCCGACCGGCCGGACGAGCCTTTGTGGGCGCACCCCGGCCGTGCGCACCGACAAGGCGGCTCACCTGGACGGTCGGGGTCCGCCGGCCCGGGAGGAGGCGTCCCCCCGAGCCGCGGCCCCACCAGGCCCGAGGGCTACTCCACGAAGTCGGACCAGACCGCCTGCTGGATGCCGGATCCCGTGATGCCTCCGGAGGAACCGCGCAGGCGGAGGTAGTCGGTGAAGAGGTCTGCGTAGCCGTCGCGGTCGGAGTCGCGCAGGCGCAGGCCCTCGCCGAAGGACTCGCCGGCTTCCAGGCCGCCCGGCACACCCGAGGTGTTGCGGTCGATGAACTGCGACTTGGAGCCGGTGAGCCCGGAGGCGCTGCCGCGGAGGATGTGGACGGCGCCGGCGTCGGCGTGTTCGCCGATGTCCTCTCCGGGGACGGCGACGGCGAGGTCCGGATAGCCGTCGCGGTCGACGTCGCCGACGGAGATCCGGGCGCCGAAGCGGTCGCCCCTCTCCATGCCGCCGGAGACGCCCGCGGTGTTCTGGTTGACGCGGGTGACGCTGCCGGGGCCGCTGGAACCACCGCGCCAGACGAGGACGCCGCCCGCGCCGTTGGCGTTGGGGTGGCCGAGGGCGATGTCCCCGTAGCCGTCCTTGTCGAAGTCGGCGATCCGGGCGTCGACCTCCCAGCTGGTGTCCTCACCGGTGCCCATCCTGTAGGTCTTGCCCCGGGTGAGCGTGCTTCCGCCGCGGATGAACCAGGCGCCGGTGACGGTGTGCTCGTCTCCGTCCACCGCGCCGACGACCACGAGGTCGGAGGCCTTGTCCTTGGTGACCCGTCCGGCGGTCAGGTGCTCGGCGAACACCCTGTCGTTGCTGAGCTTGGTGACCTTGCCGCTGAAGCCGGACTTGGCGAACGAGCCGGTGTACACGTGCGCGGTGCGGTCGTTGATCAGGGCCAGGTCGGGCTTGCCGTCGCCGTTGAAGTCACCGGCGACGAGGTCGAGACCCATCTGGCCGTACTTCCCGGGTGCCTTGTTCGGGACGGTGGTGCCTCCGGACAGGCCCTTCGCGGACCCCCAGAGGATCGTGGTCGCACCCTGCTCCTCGTTCGCGCCGATGTCCTCGCCGTAGACGCCGACGGCCAGGTCGCCGTATCCGTCGCGGTTGAAGTCGGCGGCCGCCAGCTCGTTGCCGAAGCTGTCGTCCCACTCGTTGGCGCCGGGGACGCCCGCGCTGTTCTGTGTGATGTTCTGCTTGTGCCCGTTCGGTCCGGTGGCCGTGCCGTAGATGACGCCGACGGTTCCGGAGCCGTCGTTGCCCGCGTCGGTGACGCTCTGTCCGTAGGCGTAGTCGCGGTAACCGTCACCGTTGAAGTCGTCGGCGTACTTGGCGGGGGCCGCGGACGCGGTGGGGGCGGCGAGGAGCGGCGTGCAGAGCGCCGCCACGAGTGCGGAAGCGGCTGCGAGGGCGGTACGCGAGGAGGGCATGATTCTCCGAGGTCCGAGAAGCGTCCTGTGGACGGACACTTGAACTGCGATCTTGGACGCGTACGGACCGTCAACGGTTGTACGCCGACCACGACCGCTTTCCCCGGCTCCGGACGAGGCGGTGCGGCTCAAGACCTCCGTGGAAGTCGGGGACCGCCCTGACATCACCGCCGCCGCGATATTCGCTTGCGGCCCGGGGCGCCGCTCAGCATCGTGAGCCCGGTGAGCGATGCGCCGGAGCGGTGGAGCCAGGCCAGTGTCCACCCCGACATGTGGGCGGACCCCGACGACGATCCCCGGGAGAGTGACGGGGCCGGGCCGGAGGGTGAGTTGGCGACGCTGCGGGACTACCTGCGGAGTTACCGGCTGACCCTGGAGATGAAGTGCGAGGGGTTGAGCCCGGAGCAGTTGGCGTGCCGGTCGGTGCCGCCGTCGACCATGTCCCTGCTGGGGCTGGTCCGGCATCTCGCGGAGGTGGAGCGGGACTGGCGGGGCTGGCTCCGGCCCGGCGGACCGGAACCGAAGCTGTACGGGGCGCGTGACGCCGACTTCGACGGTGCCGTCGCCGATCAGGCGCTGGTCGACGGCGCCTTCGCCGACCTCGCCCGCGAACAGGCGGCCACCGACGCGGCGTTGGCCGAGTACCCGGACCTGGGCGCGCGGGTCGTCCAGGACGGCAGCTCCGTACGCGAACTGTGGGTCCACCGGATCGAGGAGTACGCCCGCCACTGCGGCCACGCCGACCTGCTGCGCGAGTGCGTCGACGGGCGGGTGGGGCAGTAGCCCGTGCGAGCGGTGCCCCGCCGATCCCCTCCCCCTGTCTACTCGCCCTGCTGTCGCCGCACCGTTCCGGCGATCCGGACCGGTGCGTACGGGGACGTGCAGCCCGGTGAGGTCGGGTAGTCCTTGAGCACCTCCAGTCGGGCCTCCTGTTCGTTCGGTACGGGAGCGGAGCACCATACTCCCGGCCGGGTGGCGCACGGGGAAGGCGAGGCGAGCCCCCGCGTCAGTCCCCTGAGTGGTTTAGCCGTCGCCCTCGGGAATCGAGGCCCGACCCCCCCTAATCTCCCTTTTTGTAGTCGTGTGACTACTTTCGGTGAAAGGTGGAGGGATGCGTCTCACATTCATGGGCCGGCTGGCGGCAACCGGTTCGGCAGTGCTGCTGCTGCTCGGGGGAGCGGCCGCCTCCGCACAGGCGGCGGCGCCCGGGCCCGTCCTGTACTCGATCGAGTTCTCCAACCCCCAGGAGCGCGACGACAACGACCTGCCCGAGCCCTACGGGAGGGTCTGGCTGCAGGCACCGTGGGGCCAGGAGACCGCCCTGTGGGAGCACCCGGACGTCGGCGTCTACACCCCCACCCTTCCGCGCTACCCGGACTCGGGCCCCTACGAGGTGAGGTACGCCGACCACCCCGTCACCGAGCTGTGCGCCTTCGTGGACGAGGACGACACGGGCATCAACGACGACGACGTCCTCGCCGCCGGCTGTGTGCCGGTCACGGGCCCCGGCCAGTACACCGTCACCGGCGAGGACGGGTCGGTCACCGTCACCCTGTACGACGTCTGACGCCTCCGCCCGACTCATCGCCCCCGCCCTCGCCATGGCCTCACAGGTTCCGGTGAGGGCGGGACGGACCGGGTCGCGGTCGGCGGGTTTGCCGGATCGGCAAACCCGCTCGGGCCTTCGGGGCGGTCTTCCGCATGATCGAGGCACGGAAGACCAGCGGGCCCGGAGGAGGGCGCATGCATCAGGAAGCCACGGAGATCACGCACCGGCTGATTCCCTCGCCGGCCGGGCGGATCCATCTCGCGGAGCAGGGAAGCGGGCCGCTGGTGCTGCTCGTACACGGGTTTCCGGAGTCCTGGTACTCCTGGCGCCACCAGCTGCCGGCCCTCGCCGCGGCGGGGTACCGCGCGGTCGCCGTCGATGTGCGTGGCTACGGGCGCTCCTCCAGGCCGGCCGCGACGGAGGCGTACCGGACGCGTGCCCTGGTGGAGGACAACGTCGCCGTGGTGCGCGCCCTGGGCGAGGAGTCGGCGGTGGTCGTCGGACACGACTGGGGCTCGGTCATCGCCGCGAACTCCGCGCTGCTCGCGCCGGACGTGTTCCGCGCGGTGGGGCTGCTGAGCGTCCCCTACACCCCCCGCGGCGGGCCCCGCCCCCGTGACGTCTTCGCCGGGATGGGCGGCGACGAGGAGTTCTACGTCTCGTACTTCCAGGAACCGGGCCGCGCCGAGGCGGAGATCGAGCCCGACGTACGGGGCTGGCTCGCGGGCCTCTACGCGGCGTTGTCCGCCGACACCATGCCCGCACCCGGCGCTCCCGACCCGCACTTCGTCGGCAGGGGCGGGACCATGCGCGACCGGTTCCCCGCGGGCCGGCTGCCCGGCTGGCTGAGCGAGCGGGACCTCGACGTCTACGCCGGGGAGTTCGAGCGGACGGGGATGACCGGCGCGCTCAACCGCTACCGGAACATGGACCGCGACTGGGAGGACCTCGCCGCCTTCGACGGCGCCCCGATCCCTCAGCCGTCGCTGTTCGTCGGTGGCCGCCAGGACGCCTCCATGACCTGGCTGGCCGACGCGATCGAGGCGTACCCGGTGACGCTGCCGGGCCTGGTCTCCTCGCACCTGCTCGACGGCTGCGGCCACTGGATCCAGCAGGAACGCCCCGACGAGGTCAACCGGCTCCTGACCGAGTGGCTGGCCGCCCTGTCGTGACGGCTTCGTGTCCCGTGGTCGGCGGACGGTTCACCTCCGCCGGGTATCCACCTGACCGGACGCACTCGCGTCGCAGGCCGGTCGTCACGGGGGGATGTCATGAGAGGACCGCGCGGGACCGTACTCACGGCGTCGGCGCTGCTGTGCGCGCTGCTGCTCGCGGGCTGCGCCGAGCCCGACCGGACGGAGATCGTCACGTGGACCGACGAACACGGCCGGGCCTGTACGGGCGTGGCGGTGGTCGACTCCGAGGACGGTGACCGCGAGGTGACCGCCATCGACTGCGACTACCCGCCGGAGGGCAGGCGGCCGGGCCGCGAGACCTCCGCCCCGCTGCCCGGCTGAGGAGCTCACGGCGTGACGGCGGTCAGGCGCATGCACGGGTCCGTTCCGTACGGGTACCACCACGGACTGTGGTCACCGGCGGCCAGGCGGTCGATCGCGACCAGGGCGTCCGACGCCGTCTTGCAGCGGGGATGGCGGGTGGCGAAGGCGGCGACGCGGGGGCGCTGGGTGGGGAGCCAGGCGGTGATGAGTCCGGGGTCGCCGTCGTACCACCACGTGAAGTCGAAGTCCTCCCAGAGCAGGTCGGTCGCCCAGTCGAGGGTGAGCCGGACCAGGCCGGCGTCCGCCGCCGGGCCGGGGAGGGCGGCGAGGTGGTCCAGCCAGGGCCGCAGGTCGCCCGTCGCATGGGCGATGCCTTCGACCAGGTCCGTGACGCTTCCCGGGGGTCGGCCGTCGGTCAGGGCGATGGCGAGCAGCGCGTGGAACGCCTGCTCGACGGCGGCGCGTTCGGGCGCGGGCCAGTCGGTCAGTCCGGCACCGTAACCGGCCAGGTGACCGATCTCCAGGTCCGGGTCGGTGCTCTCGCCGCCCGGGCCCCAGTGGCGCAGGGCGCGTGGCATGAGGCGGCGCCACAGGATGGGGTACTGCTCCTCGTCCCAGTGGCTGACGGTCTCGCGCAGGAAGTGGCCGAGGACGTCGTCCGGTACGGCGTCGGGGTCGCCGCCGAGCGTGCGGAGCTCCGACTCCGGGGTGCAGTACGTGCAGCCGAACACCGGACGGTCGAGTCCGGGGGGTGACGCGAAGACCCGGTCGGCCTCGGCGAGCGCGTGGCGCCACATCGCGTACGGATCGACGGCGACGGCGCGGGGGTCGGACATGTCGGCCTGCCACGGGGACTCCGCACAGGGGGCCTGGCGAAGAGCGCGACGTTACCAGCCGGGAGGGAGGGTGCGCAGCCACTCCCGTACCGCCGTGAAGTCCGCCTCCGTCAGGCCCTTCGCCGGGTCCACCCGGTGGAGCAGTGCCGGGGCCGGGTGGGCCGCTTCGGTCCACGCGCGGTCCGTCTCGCCGATCTCGTCGTCCAGCCAGACGAAGGGGCGCCGCCCGGCCCACTCCACGAGGGGGCGGGTCTTCCAGTGGAGGCCGCGTGGTGCGGGAGTGTCGTCGTCCTCCGGCCAGGAGACCGTCGGCAGTCGCGGCAGGCCGAGGCGTGGGGCGATCGTGTCGTTCGCCTCGTACTGCCAGGTCGTCGCCCACACCAGCTCGCAGGGGAGGGTGAGCAGGCGTGCGCCCACCGTGGGGTCGAGGCGGGTCAGCAGGGGGTTCCCGGAGTCCGTGAACGGTCCCCGCGCGGGTGCGCCGGAACCGGAGCCGGAGCCGAAGGGGATCAGAGGGCCGTCCACGTCCAGGAAGAGAACCGGGCGGGGCTCACTGCTCATGCGGTCAGCGTCTCACGGGTGCATCCTGGCCCCCTTCAGGACCTTGTCCACCGCGTTCCTCGGGCCGTGGAGCGACAGGCCCACCAGGTCCAGGTCCGCCGTGCCCACGGCGCGGACCGCCGCGCGGTTGGCCTCGTCGTGGCCCGTGGCGAACAGGTCGGAGGTGAAGACCGCGCGGGGCAGGGCGCGGGAGAGGGCGCGCGTGTGGGCCGCCTTCAGCACCTCCTTCGTGCCCTGGAAGACCAGGACCGGCTGGCGGAACATCGGCAGGTACGGCACGTCGTCCGCGTCCTCGTAGGGTGCGCCGATCAGCTCGGGGAGCCGGGTGCCCAGGCCGCTGACCAGGAACGCGGTGACGTTGAGGCGCTGCCAGGGTTCCAGGTCCTCGCGCAGCAGTACGGCGATCTTCGTGTCGAAGCGAGTGCTCATGCCCTGAGACTGCCGATCGGGGCCGGCCCGCGTCTTGTACGTTGTTTGCATGTCCTCCCGGGCGAGCGTGTCCGCCTGGCGGCCCCGTGTCCCGGGCGTCGTCGAGGTGTTCCACGCCCGCTTCACCGAGTACGCCTACCCGATGCACGTCCACGACGCCTGGACGCTGCTCATCGTGGACGACGGCGCCGTACGGTACGACCTCGACCGGCACGAGCACGGCACCCCGCACGACACCGTGTCCCTGCTGCCGCCGCACGTTCCCCACAACGGGGCCCCCGCCACCCCAGACGGCTTCCGGAAACGGGTGCTCTACCTCGACACCGGCCATCTCCCCGACGGTCTCATCGGGGCCGCCGTCGACCGGCCCGATCTGCGCGATCCCCTGCTGCGGCGGCGTGTCGGGCAGGTGCACTCCGCGCTCGTGCGGCCCGGGGACGAGCTGGAGGCCGAGAGCAGGCTGACGCTGGTCGGGGAGCGGTTGCGGGAGCATCTGCGGTCCCGGGAGGTCCTCGGCGCGCCCC
The DNA here is from genome assembly GCF_044453165.1 of Streptomyces sp. NPDC051740. NCBI lineage: Bacteria > Bacillati > Actinomycetota > Actinomycetes > Kitasatosporales > Streptomycetaceae > Streptomyces > Streptomyces sp. NPDC051740. The sequence continues at coordinate 257,214 of NZ_JBITCL010000007.1, forward strand.
GGCGGGACCCCGTGCTCGCGCGGCGGCTGCGGGAGCTGCTCGACGAGCGGGTCGTGGACGGGGTGAGCCTGGCGGAGGCCGGCGGGACGCTGTCCGCCCACCCCGCGCACCTCGTACGGGCGTTCAGCGGGGCCTACGGCATCGCGCCGCACCAGTACCTGATGTCGCGCCGGGTCGGCCGCGCCCGGCGGCTGCTCCTGGAGGGACGGTCACCGAGCGAGGTCGCCGTCGCGACCGGCTTCTACGATCAGGCGCATCTCACGCGCCACTTCCGCAAGTTGGTCGGGGTCACGCCGGGGCGTTACCGCGCGGTGGGCCGGTAGCCGCCGCCACCGGCCCCGCGCGGGTCACTTCACGTCGACGTAGTCGCCCGCCGCCGTCGCCCCGCCCGTCGTGGACGTCTCGCCGAAGGTCCAGCGCCAGTAGCCGTCGGTGGTGGCCTTCACGGTGGTCTTCAGGGAGCCCGTGGAGTTCGCCCGTACGGTCTTGACCGTCGTGTAGGTGCTGGTGCCCGCCTTGCGGAACTGGAGCTTGGCCAGCTTGCTCCCGTAGCCGACGTACGCCTCCTTGCCCCAGTCGGCGCGGGTCAGCCTGCCCGTCACGGTGAGCGTCTTGTTCCTGGCGACCGGTTCCGGCGAGGCGTTGACCGTGGCCCGCGCGGCACGCTTGACCTGGACCGTGCCGAGGCCGGTCAGGTTCTCCTCGGCCTTGAGCCTGGTCTCGCTCCCGGGGGCCCAGAGGCGGATGTTGGCCGCGATCTTCCAGGTGGTGGCGTCCTTGGTGGAGTCCAGGGTCCAGCGGGGGTCGATGTAGAGATCGCCCTCGACGTCCGCCGAGCCGGGGGTGTCGTCGTAGTAGATGACGTGGCCCGTGCGGATGCCGCTCTCCGCGCCCTTGGCGGCCGTGGTGTCGTGGTACAGGAACGGGAACGCGGTGACGTCCTGGGACGAGTAGCCCGCGGGCCAGGTCATGCGGAAGCTGAGGCTGGGGTACTTCTCCTCGGAGATGCCCACGACGATGGGCTTGCCCTTGTTGACGACCATGTTCGTCACCGTGACGCCGGTGTCGGCCGCCTGTGCGGGCGTCGCGGTGAGCACCCCGAGGGCGAGCGCTCCGGTGAGCGCGGCCGTCAGGGTGGATCTGCCTGTGCGCATGCACGTCTCTCTTCATGCATGGGACCCCTGAGACCGGGGCCCGGATCGCGGCAGACTAACAGCCCGCGGCCGTACGCACGTTCGGTGCCCGTGCCGTGACCTGCGCGGTCGTCACTCGCCCGAGGGGCGCCGCAGCAGGTGTGCGAACGCGTCCAGGTTGCGGGTGGACTCGCCGCGCGACACCCGCCAGTCGTACTCCTTGCGGATCGCCGAGGCGAAACCGAGCTCCAGGAGGGTGTTGAAGCTGCCGTCGGCGGCCTCCAGGACCTGGCCGAGGAGGCGGTCGAGTTCCTCCGCGGTGACGGCGGCCAGGGGCAGGCGGCCGGTGACGTAGATGTCGCCGAGCGGGTCGACGGCGTAACTCACGCCGAAGAGCTTGAGGTTGCGCTCCAGGAGCCAGCGGTGGACGCCGCTCTCGTTCTCGTCGGGGTGGCGGATGACGAAGGCGTTCAGGGAGAGCGTGTGCCGGCCGGCGATCAGGGACACGGTGGTGGAGAGCTTGCGGGTGCCGGGGAGTTTCACCACGTAGCTGCCGGGCGCGGGACTCTCCCACTCCAGCTCGGCGTCCTTCAGGACGTCCTCGATGACCCGCGTTGCCTCCGTCGCCTTGTCAGCCATGGTGGGAGCGTACGTGACGGCGGTGGGACTGGGTCGCGGCCGTGTAGACGTCGGCGGTGGCCGCGGCGGAGGTGTCCCAGCCGAAGGACCGGGCGTGCCGGGCGGCGGCCTCGCCCATGCGGTCGGCGAGGTGCGGGTGGTCGGCGAAGTCGCGCAGCACGCGCGCGTAGGCGTCGGGGTCGTGGCCCTGGACGAGGAAGCCGGTGTGCCCGTCCCGTACGGCCACCGGGAGGCCGCCGACCGCTGCCGCGAGCACCGGGGTGCCGGCGGCCTGCGCCTCTATGGCGACCAGTCCGAAGGACTCGCTGTAGGACGGCATGACGAGCACGGACGCCGCGCGGAACCAGTCCGCGAGCTGCTCCTGCCCGACGGGCGGGCAGAACCGTACGACGTCGGCGATGCCGAGCCGCGCGGCGAGCTTCTGCAGCCCCTCCGGCTTGGCGAGGCCGCTGCCGCTGGGGCCGCCGACGACGGGGACGCAGATGCGTGAGCGCAGCTCGGGGCGTTCGCCGAGCAGGGCGGCCACCGCGCGGAGGAGCACGTCGGGGGCCTTGAGGGGCTGGATGCGGCCCGCGAAGAGCGGGATCAGGGCGTCCTCGGGGAGGCCGAGGCGGGCCCGCGCGGCGGCGCGGCCGTCGGCCGGGCGGAAGCGGGAGAGGTTCACGCCGGGGTGGACGACGGCGACCTTGCCGGGGTCGGCCGCGTAGTGCCGTACGAGTTCGTCGGCCTCCTCGGCGGTGTTGGCGATCAGCCGGTCGGCGGCGGCGACGATCTGGGTCTCGCCGATGACGCGCGCGGCGGGCTCGGGCGTGTCGCCGACGGCCAGGCTGGCGTTCTTGACCTTGGCCATGGTGTGCATGGCGTGCACCAGGGGCACGCCCCAGCGCTGGGCGGCGAGCCAGCCGACGTGGCCGGAGAGCCAGTAGTGGGAGTGGACCAGGTCGTAGTGGCCGGGGCGGTGGTGGGCCCAGGCCTGCATCACTCCGTGGGTGAAGGCGCAGAGCTGGGCCGGGAGCTCCTCCTTGGCGAGGCCCTCGTAGGGGCCCGCGTCGACGTGCCGGACGAGGACGCCGGGGGCGAGTTCGACGGTGGGCGGGAGGGCGGCGGTGGTCGCGCGGGTGAAGATCTCGACCTCGATGTTGATCGCGGCGAGGCGCTGCGCGAGCTCCACGATGTAGACGTTCATGCCGCCCGCGTCGCCGGTGCCCGGCTGGTGGAGCGGGGAGGTGTGCACGGAGAGCATCGCCACGCGACGGGGCCTGCGGTGCAGCCGCAGCCGTGGGGACACGGCGGGGGAGCGCCGTCCGAGCCTCGCGATGTACTGGCTCACGTGGCGTTCCTCCTCGCTGCGGGCGTGGCTGGCGGAGGGCGTGCGGCCCTCGGCGAGGTCAACGTCCGAAAACCGCTTCCTCATTTCCGGACGACGTCTCCGGTTCGGTTTTTTGCCGAACCATTACCGAATGTCGCTCAACCGTTCGAGAGTGGGCCGCGTCACCCCCATCGGTGCCGTTCCCGGGTACCCGCATACTCGTCCGTATGACAGCCCGCGCCACTCCCCGCCCCGTAGGCACGGTGACGCGCGGGACGACCAACCCCAACCGCCTGCGCCGCATGGACCGCTGGATCGCGGCCACGCACGGCGCGGAACTGCGCCGCGCGGCCGATCCCGTCGCCGTCGACCTCGGCTACGGCGCGGCCCCCTGGACGGCGGTCGAACTGCTGCACCGGCTGCGCACCTCGGCACCCCGCGCGCGGGTGACGGGCGTCGAGATCGAACCGGCCCGGGTCGCGGCGGCCCGGCCCTACGAGCGCGAGGGGCTGGCCTTCCTCCGCGGCGGCTTCGAGGTCCCGGTTCCCGGACGGCCGGTGCTGGTCCGCGCGGCGAACGTGCTGCGCCAGTACGACGAGGCCGAGGTCGCCGCCGTGTGGCGGCGGCTGTGCGCGCGGCTCGCCCCCGCCGACCCGGCGACCGGCTCGCGCGGCGGACTGCTGGTCGAGGGGACCTGTGACGAGATCGGGCGCCGGCACGTATGGGTCGCCCTCGGCCCCGAAGGGCCGCGCACGGTCACCTTCGCGACCCGCCTCGGCTCCCTGGAGCACCCCTCCGAGCTGGCGGAACGCCTGCCGAAGGCGCTCATCCACCGCAACGTGCCGGGCGAACCGGTGCACGCCTTCCTGCGCGACTTCGACCGCGCCTGGGCCGCCGCCGCGCCCTATGCCTCGTACGGCGCGCGGCAGCGCTGGATCCGGGCGGTGCGGGACCTCACGGCCGACTGGCCGGTGTCGGACGGGCCGGGGCGGTGGCGGCAGGGGGAAGTGACGGTGCGGTGGGAGGCGCTGGCGCCGCGGGGGTGACTCCGGGGCGGCACGGAGCGGGAACGATCCGCGTGAGTCGTTCGTCACACGGGCGGGATGATCACTGCGCCGGAGATGCCGGGGCGCGGGACACAGGGTGTACTCCCTCTGTCGTTTCGCGCGTCGGCATGACAGCATCCACCGGGCGACCACAAGTTACCGACGGTTAATCAACGGGGGTGCGAGTCATGGAGACGGCCAAGCGCGGGTTGCTCACGGCGGCTGTGACCGTGGTCTGCGCGGTCACCGTACTGGCCCTGCCCGGTACGGCGTTCGCGGCCCCCGCTCCCCCGCCGTCCCCGGGCACGACCGCGAGCGTCACCGTGGTCCCCGACCAGGACAAGGAACTCGAGGCCGTACGCGAGAAGCTCGACAAGCTCTATCGCGCGGCGGCCGTCGCCACCGAGGAGTACAACGCCGCCGAGGAGAAGGCACGGCAGCAGTCCGCCCAGATCGTCCGGCTGGCGAAGAAGATCGTCGAGGGCCGGGAGAGACTGGACGAGCTGAAGGCCCGCGCGGGTGCCGCGGCCGCCGCCCAGTACCGCGGCGGCGGACTTCCGCCCGAGGCCCACCTGATGCTGAGCGACGACCCGCAGGATTTCCTCGACGGCGCGGGCCGGGTGCGCCAGGGCGAGCACGCGACCAGGGGCCTGCTCGGGGAAATGACCCGCACCCAGCAGGACCTGGAGCAGTACGCGCAGGACGCCGAAGCGCAGATGACGAAGCTGGAGGCGGGCCGCAAGACCAAGGCCGAGGCGCAGAAGAAGATCGAGGAGCGGATCGAGGCGGCCGAGAAGGTCGAGTCCGAGCTGGAGCAGGTGGAGAAGGAGCGCCTGGCCCTGCTGGAGAAGCGGGCCGCCGCCGAGGCGCAGGCCTCGTGGCTGGGCTCCGGCATCCTCGACGAGATCAGGGGCAAGGCGACGGAGCAGGGCGCGAAGGCCGTCGCGTACGCCACCGCGCAGATCGGGAAGCCGTACCAGTGGGGCGCCGAGGGGCCGAACACGTACGACTGCTCCGGACTGACCTCCCAGGCCTGGATCTCGGCCGGGCGGAGCATGCCGCGCACCTCGCAGGCGCAGTGGAAGCAGCTCGAGCGCGTCGACATCAAGGACATGCTCCCCGGTGACCTCGTCATCTACTTCGACGACGCCAGCCACGTGGGGATGTACGTCGGGGACGGCATGATCGTGCACGCCCCGCGCCCGGGACGGACGGTGACGCTCGCGGGGGCCGGAACGATGCCGATCCTCGGGGTGGTACGTCCGGACGCGGACGCGAACTGAGCGGTTCGCACCCTCCTGGCCGGCCGCTCAACACCCCGGTGACATGCGCCATGTGACCCAGTACACGTCGATCTTTCCGCCAAACCCCCTGCGGACGTGACGTTCGTCATCCCCGTGGTGCCTTCAGGCTGTCCAACTGCGGTAGCAAACGCGGCATATGACGGGGGTCGATGGCGGAGCGGCGTGGTTCACACCATTCCGCTGCGGCGCCGTCAGCCGCTATGGTCCCCGTTCGAAGGGGGCATCCCCTGCTCGCACCCGGAGGTGGGAGCAGGACACAGGCCTGTGGCCGAAGCCCCCACCGTGCCCTCGGGGGGAGGGAAGGAACCCGCAACAATGCCCGCACCCGTACCGCGGCAGAGAGCGATCCCGGCCGCGGAAGGTGGTCAGGCGCCGACCGCCGCACCGAACGGCGGCTCCGCCCAGGACTCCTCGGAGACCAGGGTGACGGCCCCGCGCGCGGCGGACCCGTCCGAGCACACCGCGGACCGGGCCGGCACCGCGCCGGACCGGGCCGAGACGGCCGCCCACACCAACCTCACACTGCTGCTGATCGAGGACGACCCCGGCGGGTCGCCGATCGTGCCGGAGCTGCTCGACCAGTCCGGCAAGCCGATCCGCGTCCGCACCGCCCGCAACCTCACCGAGGCCGAGCGGCTGCTGACCGACGACGTCCACTGCATCCTGCTGGACCTCGCGCTGCCCGCGCCCGGCCGGGCGGGCGACGCCGACGACGAGCTCGCCGTGCTCAAGCACGTCCTGGAGCTCGCGCCCCGGCACGCCGTCCTCGCGCTCACCGGCGCCGACGACACCGAGCGCGGCGCCGAGGCCGTACGGGTGGGCGCCCAGGACTACCTCGTCCGCGACGAACTGGACGGCCGGCTGCTGAGCCGGGCGATCCGGTACGCGGTGGAGCGCAAGCGGTCCGACTCCGCCGAGCGGCGGCTCGCCGAGGGCCGTGTGCGCGCCCAGGAGAACCGCCGGCTGGAACGCGGCCTGCTGCCCACCCCGCTGCTGGACGGCTCCCCGCTGCGGTTCGCCGCCCGCTACCGCCCCGGCCGCTCCCGCGCGCTGCTCGGCGGGGACTTCTACGACGTCGTCCGCACCCCGGACGGCACCGTGCACGCCATGATCGGCGACGTCTGCGGGCACGGCCCGGACGAGGCCGCGCTCGGTGTGGAGCTGCGCATCGCCTGGCGCGCGCTGACCCTGGCGGGACTCTGCGGCGACCAGCTCCTCGGCACGCTGCAGCAGGTGCTGGAGCACGAACGGTCGGACGACGAGATCTTCGCGACCCTGTGCACGGTGGACATCGCGCCGGACGGCCGTCGGGCGGGCCTGTGCCTGGCCGGCCACCCGTCACCGCTGCTCGCCCGCCCCGGGCACCCCGCGCGGCTGCTGCCGTACGACAACAACGGCCCGGCGCTCGGCCTGCTGCCGGGCGCCCGCTGGCCCCGGATGCAGGTGGAGCTGGGCGCCGAGTGGAGCCTGATGCTCTACACCGACGGCCTGATCGAGGGCAGGGTCGGCGACACCGGGGAGCGGCTCGGCCAGGACGGCATGGTGGAGATGATCCGCCGCCAGCTCTCCGAGGGGCTGCGCGGGGAGGAGCTGCTGCGGACCGCCGTCAACGAGGTCCGGGACCTCAACGGGGGCGAGCTGACGGACGACGTGGCGGTGCTGCTGCTGGACCGGGCGGTGTGAGCGGGAGCCGTCCGTCCGGGGTGTGCCGTATGCCGGGTGCCGGTCCGTCGGGGCCGGCGGCGCCCACGCGGCGGTAGCCGCGCGTCGCCACGGTCCCGCGCCCCTTTCAAGGGGGCGGGACCGCCTTCGGGTCAGCGACCGCCGTTGTACGGCCCGTAGGGACCGTCGCTGCTGGAGCCCCTGCGGGGGCGTCCGCCGCCGGACAGGCCGCGGAGGGCGGGGCGGACGTCGACCATGTACACGATGGTCGCGATCAGCCCGATGATCGGCAGGAACGACAGGATGTTGAAGATCAGGTTCACCACGAAGGCGAGGGCGAGGATGATCAGCCAGAACGGCTTGGTCTTCTTGTCGGCCGCGCGGTAGGCGTCCTCACGGCGCGTGGCGGCGTCGATCAGCGCGAAGCCGCTGAACACGATCAGGGCCATGCTCAGCAGCCACATGAACCCCGCGAAGCCCTGCATCAGCACAACGTCCACCACCAGACTCGGCTCGTCCTCTACGCCGTCACCGTACCCGCAACCACCGGCCGGCTACCCGGACAACGGGCCGGGCACCGCGAGAGTGCCCGGCCCGTCCGGTTCCGTCCCGCCTACTTCGCGGGCGGAGTCGTCTTCTTCGCCGTGGTCTTGCGGACCGGGGCCTTCTTGGCGGCGGCGGGCTTCTTCACCGTGACGGACTCGGCGGCGGGCCTGTCGTCCTTGACCTCGACCGGCTCGACCGGCTCCGGCCGGGGCGCGGGCTTCGGCTCGGCCGCCGACGGCTCGACGGCGACGGCGATGTCCTCGATGCCCTCGGCGGCGTCGCCGCGCCAGGTCCTCACGGCCTGCTCGCCGTGCTCGGCGACCTTCTCGTAGGCCTCCCGGGCCTTGACGGCGTACTCGGCGGCGATGCCGACCCCGCGCAGCGCGAGGTCCTGGGCGTTCTCACCGAGCTTCTTCAGGTCGGTGTCGAGCGAGCCGAAGAGCTCGCCGACCTTGGTCTGGAGGTTCTCCTGCGTCTCCCGGACCCGGACGGTCGCCCGCTCCTGGACGGCCTTGGGGTCGGTGTTGCGCACGGCCTCGATACGGGCCGGGGCCTCGGTGCGCAGCTGCTCCACCAGGGCCGGCACCTTCTTGGCCTGCTGCAACGCGAGGTCGGCGGTGCCGGCGGCGAAGTAGAGCGGGGTCGGGTCGCTGAAGGTCTTGCGCAGGTCGTCGGTGATGGCCATGGTGATGGTCCTCCCGGATTCGTTTTCGGCTGAGGGTTCTGTGTGGTCCGCGGCGGGCGGCCGGTGCCCTGGTCCGGCTCAGCCGGCCGTCCGCCGCGGACCGCTGTCACTGTCGCTGTCGTCGGCCGTGCCGTCCGCCGGGGCGTCGACGGCCTCGGGATCCCCGGGCGTCGCCTCACCGTCCTCGGCGCTCCCAAACCCGTTCTCCTTGCGGAACGACTCGTAGATCTGGAGCAGCACCTGCTTCTGACGCCCGGTCAGCGTGGGATCGGCGAGGACGGCGGCCCGCGTCTCGACCTCGGACCGGTCCCGCTCGGCGTCGAGGATGCCGGCCCGGACGTACAGCGTCTCGGCGGAGATCCGCAGCGCCTTGGCGACCTGCTGCAGCACCTCCGCGCTCGGCTTGCGCAGTCCGCGCTCGATCTGGCTGAGATACGGATTGGACACCCCGGCGGCGTCGGCGAGCTGCCGCAGCGACAACTGCGCACTGCGCCGCTGCTCGCGCAGGTACTCACCGAGATTGCCGACGTTGAGCGATGCCATACCCCCACCGTGCCCCACCTCGCTAACTATTGCAAGCACCTGCTTGCAATAGTGCGCCACGGCACAGACGGATCCCGGAGAACACCGAAGCCGTACCGGACGGGGCACTGGCGTGGGGCCCATGATCGTGTGGATCGACGGCACCCACGGCGCGGGCAAGACGACGACCGGCGCGCTCGTGCGGCGGCTGCTCCCGGACTCACGGGTGTTCGACGCCGAGAAGGTCGGCGAGACGCTCATGGACATCACGCCGGGGCTGCCCTGGACGGGCAACTTCCAGCACTGGCCGCCGTGGCGGCCGCTCGTGGTCGAGACCGCCCGCCACGTACTCGACTACACCGGCGGCACCCTGGTGATGCCCATGACGGTCCTGGTCGAGGAGTACTGGCGCGAGATCAGCACGGGCCTCGCGCGCCATGCCATCCCGGTACGCCACTTCGTCCTCCACGCCGACCAGGACACCCTCCGCGGGCGCATCGCGGGGGACACGGTCCTCGGCCCGGACTCCCCGTTCCGTCTCGGCCACCTGGAGCCCTACGCCGAGGCGGCCCGCACCTGGCTGCACGACGAGGCCGAGGTCGTCGACACCACCCACCTCACACCCGCCGAGGCGGCCCTGCGGATCGCGGAGGCCGTCAAGGGCTGAGCCGCCCGTTGTCAGTGGCATCGGCGAGGATCCGGACATGACTGCGACCGCCGCCGACACACGGGACCTCCTGGACGACGTACACACCGGCGCCGCCTGGATCGCCCGCGCGCTCGACAGCGCCGGGTACCGGGCGGACTTCACGCCCACGAGCCTGCGGGACGTCGAGCGCTTCATGGCCGAGCACAGCGACCACGGGATCGCGGTGGCCGACGGCCTCCTCGCGACGGACCTGGGGCCACGCCTGTTCGCCCTCGGCGCCTACCTCGGGGAGACGGTCCGGCGCAGCGCCGGCGGGGCCTGGGAGGCCGACGACGAGGACCCGCACAGCGAGGTGGACCTCAGGCTCCGCCTCCCCGACGGCTCCGTCATCTGGCCCGTCCAGCGCGTGGTCAAACGCTTCCGGCACGGCCACGAGGACAGCATCGTCGGCTACGCGATGGGCCTGGACCTGCAACTGTCCGCACCGGCGCGGCGGCGTCATGGCCACGGCACCGCCGGCCGGACGGCCACGCCGGGGCCGGAGGAGACCGGTCAGGAATCGAGAAGCCCCAAGAGGCGGAGGGCTCCTAGCGTGGAGGGCATGACATTCATCGACAGTGTGACGCTCGACGTGGCCGACACCGAGGCCGCACGCCGGTTCCAGTCCGCGGCCTTCGGGCTGGACTCGCAGATAGGGCTGCGCGCCTCGGAGGAGGCCACGAGCGGGTTCCGCGGGTTCACCCTGGGGCTCACGGTGTCCCAGCCGGGTGACGTCGACAGCCTCATCGGTACCGCCGTGGAGGCCGGTGCCGTACCGCTGAAGCCGGCCGCGAAGTCGCTCTGGGGGTACGGGGGCGTCGTACAGGCCCCGGACGGGACGATCTGGAAGGTCGCGACCACGGCGAAGAAGGACCGCGGCCCCGTCACCCGGCGGATCGACGAGATCGTGCTGCTGCTCGGCGTCGCGGACGTGGCCGCGAGCAAGCGGTTCTACGTCGGGCGGGGCCTCGCCGTGGCGAAGAGCTTCGGCGGTACGTACGTCGAGTTCGCCGGCGGGGAGTCGAGTCCCCTCAAGCTGGCGCTGTACCGGCGCCGTGCCCTCGCCAAGGACCTCGGCGTCTCCGCGGAGGGGAGCGGATCGCACCGGCTGGTGATCGGTGGTGGTGCGGATGCCTTCACGGACCCGGACGGGTTCGCCTGGCAGGCCGCGTCGCCGGCCGCCATGACACCGTGACGGAGGCTCCGCCGCGCGGGACCCGAGAACGACACCGGCCTCTGGGCGGCACCCTCGGGCACCGCGTACGGCGTCCGTCCGATCCCGCTCCCGTTCCTCCGGGACGGGACAGCGTGCCCCGGTCACCGGCTGCGGCCTGCCGGCGGACGACCCGGCCTGGTGGAAGGCCTACCGGGACCGTCTGGAGCGTGTGGCGCGGGAGGCCTGACCAGTCGGCCCCGACGCCTCACCGCACCGCGCGGGCCCACGCGCCGAGCACGGGGACGCACCGCTCGGCGAAGTACTCGTAGTCCTCGGCGGTGTTGTAGACGTGCGCGGACAGCCGCAGATAGCCGGCTCCGCCGAAGCTGGTGAACGCCGCCTCGACACCCAGCTCGGCGGGGGCCCGGTCGCGCAGCGCGTCGGCCGCGAGGCGGCTGTCGGCGAGCCCGTCGGGCAGCCGCACCAGCCGCATGCCGGGCACGGGCATGCCGACGTCGACGGAGGCGTCCGCGCCGGTCAGCTCGGCGAGCGCGGCACCCACGACCCGCGCGCCGTAACCGGCCAGCTCGTCCATGTACCGGCGGGCGGCGGGCCAGCCCCAGGTACGGTCGACGAAGTCGAGGGCCGTCGCCGCGGCCAGGTGGTTGGTCGCGTCGACCGTGCCCTGCTGGTCGAAGCGGTCGGGGTACGGATCGGCGGCGCCCCACGAGTCGATCAGCGGGTACAGCCCGTCCCGCAGCGGACCGCGCGCCACCAGGGCCGCGGTGCCGCGCGGGGCGCACCCCCACTTGTGCAGATTGCCCGTCCAGAAGTCGCAGGTCAGCCCTTCGAGCGGCGCGTCGATCAGGCCGGGCGCGTGCGCGCCGTCCACGAGCAGCGGGACACCGCGCCGCCGCGCCTCGGCGCCGATCCGCTCCACCGGCAGCCGGCGGGCGGTCGCCGAGGTGACCTGGTCGACGACGACGAGCCCGGTGTCCTCGCCCATCTCGGCCATGACCGCCTCGTACGCCTGCTCCTCACCGGCGTCCAGCGGCACCCCGGCCGTACGCACCCGGCCGCCCCAGCGACGGGCCAGCCGCTCGGCACCCATCGTCACGGCGCCGTAGCCGTGGTCGGTGACGACGATCTCCCCGCCGCCCCGGCGCTCCAGGTTCGCGTACACGACACTCGCGCCGGCGCTCGCGTTCGGCACCAGGGCGAGGTCGCCGGGGTCCGCGCCGAGGAAGGCCGCGAGTTCGACCCGGGCCGCCGCGAGCCGCCGCGGCAGCTCGGGGAACCACACCACCGGCGCGCTCTCCATCCGCGCACGCAGCTCCTGCTGCCGCTCCTGCGCGGCCAGCGGTACGGCACCGAAGGAACCGTGGTTGAGATGGCGCAGGCCGGGATCCAGCGACCAGGCCCGTGCCGCCGGCCGGCCGTCGTCCAGCAGCAGGGGCCGGGGCGCGGTACCGACCCCGGTCTCGGTCTCGCTCACATGACTCCCCTCCGCGAAGAACATCGGATCCTAACTCGACCGCACGATCGCCACGGGGCCTCTTGAGGGGAGGCATACGCACTTTTTTGTACGTACTTGGCAACGTGACGGCGTGCGGCGAACCTGGATGCGGGGCGCCGGACAGGAAGGGAGCGGGAACGGCCGGCGGTCAGGAGGCCGGGGCCTCGGTCAGCCTCTCCAGGCGGCGGTGGCCCCAGTCGGACAGCGGCGCCAGCGCCTCGGCGAACTCGCGGCCGAACGCGGTCAGGGAGTAGACCGTCTTCGGCGGCAGCACGTCGTGCACCTCCCGGTGCACCAGTCCGTCCGTCTCCATCTCACGCAGCGCCTGGGTCAGCACCTTCTCGGTGAGGCCGGGCACCCGTCGGCGCAGTTCGGCCGGCCGGTGCGGGCCGGACTCCAGCAGCCACAGCAGCGTGGTCTTCCACTTGCCCTCGATCACGGCGATCGCGGCGGTCACCCCGCAGACGTCCGGATCGTGGCGCCGATGCACCATGCCGTGCCCCTTTCTTCAGTAATCGCGATAGACCTTAAGGGAGTTCATACATGTCTGAGCACATCGGCCGGCCCTCCGTCACCGTCCTCGGGCTCGGCCCGATGGGCCGCGCGCTGGCCGGCGCCTTCCTGGAGGCGGGTGTGCGCACCACCGTCTGGAACCGCACGCCCGGCCGGGACGCCGAGTTGACCGCCCGGGGCGCGGTCACGGCACCGTCGCCCGAGGAGGCGGTCGCCGCCGCCCCGCTCACCGTCGTCTGCGTGGTGAACTACGACGCCTCGGACGCCGTACTGCGCCAGGACGCCGTCACCGCCGCGCTCAAGGGCCGTACGGTGGTGAATCTGAGCGCCGACACCCCCGGCCGCGCCCGGGACACGGCCGAGTGGGCCGGCCGGCACGGCATCCGCTACCTGGACGGCGCGATCATGACCCCGACGCCGACCATCGGCACGGACGACGCGGTCTTCCTGCACAGCGGCCCCGAGGAGCTGTACCGGGAGCACCGGCCCGTCCTGGCGGCGCTCGGCGGCAGCCACACCCACCTCGGGGAGGAGATCGGCCGCGCGGCGGCGTACGACGTCGCGCTGCTCGACGTCTTCTGGACGGCGATGGCCGGCTACACGCACGCCCTCGCCGTGGCCCGCGCGGAGGGCGTCACCGCGACGGAACTCGCTCCCTTCGCCCACGGGATCGCCGCGATCCTGCCCCCGCTGTTCACCGAGTTCGCGGCCGACACCGACGCCGGCACGTACTCGGGCGAGCTGAACCCGATCACCTCGGCCGCGTCGACCATGGCCCACATCGTGCACGCCTCCGAGGCGCACGGCATCGACGCGAGCGTGATGCGGGTGATCGAGGGCCAGGCCCGCCGGGTCATCGCGCGGGGGCACGGCGGGGACGGCTTCAGCCGGGTCGCCGAGGTGCTCGCCCGTCGCTGACGGGACCCTAGAAGGGCAACTCCCGTGCCCGTACCACCTCCAGCCGGGACACCGCCCGCGTCAGCACCACGTACAGCCGGTGCAGCCCCCGCTCCTCGGCCTCCGCGATCGCCGCGGGTTCGACGGCCACCACATGGTCGTACTCCAGGCCCTTGACGACGCTCGCCGGCACCACGGCCACGCGTGCGCCCAGCACCTCCGGACCCGACGCCTCCACCCCCGCCCCGGCCAGCGCCCGCCGCAGCCGGGGCACGTCCGCGTCCGCCGCCACGACGCCGACGGACCCGTCCCGCTCCAGCGCGTCCCGTACGGCGGCCACGACCGCGTCCGGCACCGCACCCGGCGTGGCGACCCGCCGGGTGCGCAACTCGCCGTCGCCGCGCAGGGAGCGGGCCGCCGGGACGTCGACGTCGAGGCGTTCCAGGAGCCGGTTGGCGAGCGTGACCACCGCCCGCGGCACCCGGAAGCCGGTGGTCAGCGGGATCACGGCCGCGTCCGGCTTCCCCAGGTGCCGCAGCACCGCCGGCCACGAGCGGGCCGCCCAGGGGGTCGTCCCCTGGGCGAGGTCGCCCAGCACGGTGAGCGAGCCGAAGGCGGCCCGGCGGGCGATGGCCCGGCACTCCATCGGGGAGAGGTCCTGGGCCTCGTCGACCACGACGTGCCCGTACCCCTCGGGGTGCTCGACCAGCCCGGCGGCCTCGTCGAGCAGCACCAGGTCCGCGGCCGACCAGCGCGCCGACCTCCACGACCGCGGCGGCCCCGCCCACAGCACCGCCTTCTGCTCCCCGGCGTCCAGCACCCCCTCGGCGGCGACGGCCAGCGCCTCGGGATCGCCCAGCAGTCCGGCCACCACCTCCTCCGCCCGCGCACGCGGCCATACGGTGTCGACGTACGCCGACACCGGCCGCGCCCGCTCGATCCGGCGCACCCAGGCGGTGCCGCGCGGGCCGCCGCGCCGCTCGGCCCGCTCCCGCACGGCCCGCACGATCCGGGCCCGTACCCGCTCCCGCCCGACGCCGTACGGCGGTTCCCCGGCCCGTACGTCCGTCACGATCCGCGTCAGCTCGTCCGGCTCGACCCGCCAGCGGTATGAACCGTCGGGCACGGCGAGGGAGCCGGCCGGGCCGGTGCGCACCCGCGCGTACAGGGCCCGGTGCAGCACCTCGGCCATCCGGGCGTCGTGCTTGACGGCGGCGGCGCGCTCGTCGTCGGTGCCGGTGACCGGGTGCCGGGCGATCTCCTCGGCGAGGGTCGACTGCCGTACGCCGGTCTCGCCGAGGGCGGGCAGGACCTCGGAGATGTAGGAGAGGAAGGTGCGGTTGGGGCCGAGGACGAGCAGTCCGCCGCGCCGGATGCGCTGCGGGTGGGTGTAGAGCAGGTACGCCGCCCGGTGCAGGCCGACGGCGGTCTTGCCGGTGCCGGGGGCGCCCTGCACGCACACGGAGAGGCCCAGGTCCCCGCGGACGAGGTCGTCCTGCTCGGGCTGGATGGTGGCCGCGATGTCCCGCATGGGGCCGACGCGGGGCCGCTCGATCTCCCGGGCGACGATGCCGCCGGCCCGTTCCTCCCCCCGCTCCAGGTGTTCGTCCTCCAGGCCGGTCAGGTCGGCGGAGTCGCCCCGGCTGCCGGGCGCCCAGCCGAACCGCCGGCGTACGGCGACGCCCTGCGGGTCGCGGGCGGTGGCCTGGTAGAAGGCGCGGGAGACGGGTGCCCGCCAGTCGACGACGAGGGGCGGCGCGGCGGGGTGCTCGGTGATCCGCAGCCGTCCGACGTGGTAGCTCTGCCCCGCGTGGCCGGTGTCACCCCGCGCGAAGTCCAGCCGCCCGAAGAACAGCGGACCCGGGGGCAGTTCCCGCAGCTCCTTGGCGTGGCTGCGCAGCCGGTGTCCGAGGACCTCGGCGTCGGCTCCGGAGGCGGAGACGTCCTCGCCGGTGGTGACCCGCTCGTCGGCGCCGTCGGCCATGGCGGCGAGGGCTGTGCGGCAGCGGTCGTGGTGCGTGCGTTCCCGGTCGAGGGCGGGCTCGGGTGGTGTCATTCCACCGAGCGTACTAAATAAAGCAACCGAGTCACATTTTTTACTCGGTACCCTTCACTCGGTCCTGCAATCGCGGCAGCGTCTCCGCCAGCACCCCGAACGCCCGCCCGGCCGCCGCCACCGCGTCACCCCGTACGTCGTCGATCCGCTCCCCCGCCGCGATCCGCCGCCAGTTCTCCTGCGCGAGGATCCGCCGTACGGCGATGATCTGCCCCGCCGCCAGCCGCGCGTCGAGCCCGCCCCCGAGCGCCCCGGCCAGCGCCTCCTCGGCCCGCTCCAGATACCCGTACAGCCGCGCGACCAGCGCCGGTGTGCCGTACAGCAGCGTGTGGAAGGCCAGTACCTCGGGATCGTCGTTGAGCCCGGTGACCGGATCGCACCGCCGGAGCCCGTCCAGGAAGTGCCGCCGCAGCGCCTCGACCGGCGTCGGCCCCTCCGCGGCCACCCGGGCGGCCTCGCCCTCGTGATCGGCGATCCGGTACAGGACGAGGTCCTCCTTCACCGGGAAGTACCGGAAGAGCGTCGGCTTGGAGATCTCGGCCGCGGCCGCCACCTCGGCGACGGACACGGCGTCGAAGCCGCGCTCCAGGAAGAGCCGGACGGCGGTGTCCGACACGGTCCGGTACATCCGCCGCTTCTTGCGCTCCCGCAGGCCGATCTCACTCATGCGGCGAGCCTACGCACACGTCCACCAGGACGGCGGCGGGCCGCTCGGCCGCGCCGGCCCGCATGACGACGCGTGCCCGGGTCAGCCCGGGAAGACGTCCCCGGCCTTCCCGTGCTCCCCGCGCCAGCGCACGAGGGCGTCCGCGATACGGTCCGGGGCCGGCACGGAGGCGAGGCCCAGCGGGACGGCGGCCTCGGTCAGGACGCGGCGCAGCTTCCTTCCCGTGCCTTCCGGCCGACGCCGGCCGGTGCCCTGTCCGGGGTCCGGTGCCAGGGCCGCGCGGATGACGTCGGTGAACACGGACTGGGCCTTCTTGAAGTCCGTCAGCAGCCCCAGATCGCGCTGCCAGCCCTCCGAACCACCCGGGCGGACGTCTTCGACGGTGCTCACCCAGTGCCGGGTGAGCCTGCGGGCCTGCCACTCCGGATACCGCATGAGATACAGGTGGGTGGCCAGGTCGTAGAGCGGGTCGCCGACCATCGCGAGCTCCCAGTCGATGGTCCAGAGCCGTTGCCCGGAGTCGACGATGAAGTTCTCGCGGTGGAGATCGGCGTGGAGGAGGCAGAAAGGCCGCTCCGCCAGGCCCGACACGTGCTCCCTGAGGTTCTCGAACGCGTCCGCCCTCACGCCGAGTTCGTCGAAGAGCCCCGCGAACTCGTCGAGGTTCGACAGGTAGACGCTTTCCTCCGCGAAGGAGACGAGCCGATCGAGGAACCCGTTGGTGTCACCGTCCCGGGGGCGGTCCCTGGCTTCACAGCGCCGCTTGACGACGAGCGTCTCCGGCCTCACTCCGGCCAGCTCGCGGAAGAGACCGACGACCTGTCGGAGCAGCGGGCCGGGAACCGGAAGGCCGGACCTCCTCAGCGCGCCCAGCGTCCGGCCCTCGATGAACCGCTGCAGGCGCAAGCCGCCGAATTCCGTGATTCCCGGAATGCTGCTGATCCGACCGCTCAGCGCGGTCAGGAGCTGCTCCTCCGAGTCGAAACACCGCCGGTCGAACCAGAGCAGACCGGCGCGCGGCTCCCGGCACTTCCATCGTGTCGTCGCGGGCGCCCCCGCCTCGTCACCCAGGGGGAACACATAGGTCTCGTGGTGATAGCCCTGGAGCGGTCCCTCGACCGCACCCGGATTCCCGCAGGCCTCGATCGCGTGCTGCCGGGCAAGGGAAGGTGTTTCGGGTGACATGGGCCCGTTTCTCGCGTGCTGGACCCTTCCGCGGGTTACAGAAGTGGCAGTACGTTACCCCCGCCACCGCCGTACTTCCCGCCGGACCCGTCCGTCCACCGCACGCGTTCCCCCCGAAGGCGCCCTGGTTCACGGACGCACGACGCCACGGTCCGGAACGCGCCCCCGGGCAGGCCCTCATCGGCGGAGCAACCGGAGAACCGGCTCCAGTGAGTCCACGACCGCCGTGGCGCCCGCTTCGCGCAGGAGTTTGCCCTTGTGTCCGTTGCGTGCGTAGCCGAGGAAGGGGACGCCGGCCGCCCGTGCGGCGAGGAGGTCCGTCGGGGCGTCGCCGATCATCAGGGCGGTCGCGGGAGCGGCGCCCATGGCGTTCAGGGCCCGGTTGACGCAGTGCGGGTCGGGTTTGAGGCGGCCCAGTTCCTGGGTGCGGCCGTATATGTGCGGGGCGAAGCAGGCACCGAGGCCGCGGGAGGCGAGGTACTCGCGGACCACGCGCGGGGAGTTGTTGGTGGTGACGGCCAGCCGGGAGCCCACCGCGGTCCAGGTGCGGATCAGTGGATCGGCGTACGGGGTGGGCATCGCCGAGGCGGTGGCGCGCAGCTCCTCCTGGGTGAGCCGCTCCTCCAGTTCCGCGACCAGGTCGCTGCCGGGGTGCCGGCGGTCGACGGCGCGCAGGACGAAGTGCGGGTCCAGGGAGTCGCGTTCGGCGTCCGTGAGCAGGCCGTGCAGGCCTCGGCCCTCCAGCCAGGACGCCAGGTCGTTCGCCACCCGTTCCGCCGAGTGGCCCGCGAACAGGCGGCAGACGGGACCGTCGAAGTCCCACAGCACCACCCGGGCGTCTTCGATCAGCTGCCGCAGTGCGTTCGGTTCGTCGTCGGTCCCGGTCCCGTTCCGCTTCTCGGCCGTCACCGCATCGGTCCGCTTCGTCTCAGAGGTCACTAGGAGAGTGTCAGGTCCGTCGTGATGGTTTCCCAGAGGGCGTCGAACCACTTCTGGGATTCCTCCACGAACGCCCGCTCCCGCTGCCCGTCCCGCTTGACGAAGGGGAAGAGGAGGGACTGGGAGCCCAGGGCGTCGTACATCTCCAGGGTGTGGCTCTCCCACTCCTCCTCGCGCCGGGTCAGCATGTAGTAGCCGATCAGCGCCTCCTCCCCGTTGAGCAGGTACAGCTTCACCGGCGGGGTGAAGGGCAGCGCGCGGAAGGAGACCCGCACGTCGGCGCCGTGGGTGGCGCGCAGCGCGAGGAGGTTGTGCTGGAGCACGCGGGCCTGGGCGTTGCGCTGGACCAGCCACCGCTCGTGGACCGGGTCGTCGTCGCCGTCCCGGCCCTCGACCGGGACGGGGAAGGCCAGGTTGATCCGCCGGGAGGGCAGCAGGATGCGGACGTCGACCGACTCGGGGCGGATGCGGCCCTCGTGGATGTGCCGGACCGGTTCGCTCAGCGCCAGCATCAGGCTCTCGGCGGTCAGGCACACCGCGTCGATCCGTACGTGGGCCGTCGAGAACGCGTCCGTCAGGCGCGGTGCCAGTCCCACCATCGTCGGCTGGGGTTCCTCCAGGGCGGGGGCCGGTTCGGCGATCCGCGGCGGGCTGCCCTTGCCGAGGTTGCTGAGCAGGCCGTCCTCCCGGAGCGCGTGCAGGGCCTGACGGACGGCGCCGCGCTCCACGCCGAACTCCTCGGCCAGTTCCGCCTGGGTGGGCAGGCGGTCGCCCGCCTTGAGCTCACCGGACCGGATGCGTTCCCGCAGGATGTCGGCGATCTCCTGCGGCGAGACTCTGCTGCTGCCGTTCACTGACACGTTCTCCTGGGTCACGACCAAACGCTACAACTTTGATCCATCTGAAGGGAGTTGTTTGAAAGTTGTTTGTAAGTAGGGGCCAAGTGGGGACAACCTCTATAGAGTTGGTTGCCAACTTCTCCAAGTTGGCAGTTCTCTGGTTCCGCAGCCCCGATCCGCGCACCCGAAGGAGGAACACGCCATGCCCGTCCTCGCCCTCGTCTCCGCCGTCCTGGTCGTCACCGTCGAACAGCTCGTCCAGTGGAAGTACGGCGCGGCCGGCATCCTCGGCCTGCTGCTGCTCACCATAGGCATCAGGGCCAACAGGCCGGGGGTCAGCTCCGCCGGAGCGGTCCTGCTCGCGCTGCTGGTGGCGAGGCCGGCCCTGTGAGGAGCCGCTGTGAGGAGCCGCTGTGAGGAGCCACCACCGCACCCGGGGACCCGTGGGAGACGTCAGTCCGTGAGCACCAGCTCCGAACTGATCGTCTCCCACAGCGCGTTGAACCACAGGTGCGACTGCTCCACGAACGTGGTGTCCCTCGGGCCGGGCCCCCGCTCGAAGCCGAACAGCAGGGACCGGATGCCCTGCGCGTCGTACGTCTCCAGGTACTCCTGGTCGATCTGCGCCTTGCTGCGCGTCAGCGTGTAGTAGGCGAACAGCGCCTCCTCCCGGTTGAGCAGGTACAGCTTCACCGGCGGGGTGAACGGCAGCGCGCGGAAGGAGACCCGCACGTCGACGCCGTGGGTGGCACGCAGCGCGAGCAGATTGTGCCGCAGCACCTGCCCTTGGGCGTTGCGCTGCGCCAGCCACCGCTCGTGCACCGGGTCCTCGTCGCCGTCGCGCCCCTCGACCGGCACCGGGAAGGCGAGGTCGATGTCCCGGCTGGGCAGCAGCACCCGCAGGTCGACCTTGGCCGGTTTCAGCCGTCCGGAGTGGATCCGGCGCAGCGGCTCCCCGAGCGCCAGGGTGAGGGAGATCGAGGTCAGGCAGACGGCGTCGATCTCGACGTGCTCGGCCTCGAAGGCGGCGGCGATCCTGGGCGCGAGGCCCACGGTGGTGGGCAGCGGGGGCGCCGAGGGGCCGGTCGGCGCCCTGCCGGGGTCGGCGGCGACGGTCGCCGGGGCGCCCTTGGAGACGTTGGTGAGCAGTCGCTCGGACCGCAGGATGCGCAGTGCCTGGCGCACCGCGGGGCGCTCCACGCCGAACTCGGCGGCGAGCCGGGCCTGGGTGGGCATGCGCTGACCCGGCTGCAGCACCCCGGACCTGATCCGTGCGCGCAGTTCGTCGGCCACCTCGCGGTGTGTCCTCCGTGGCCGCTGCGGCTTCTTCCGTCCATTGACGGAGGCGTGTTCCGGGTCCACGGCAGAACACTACAACTTCCCGCCATCTTCGGGCAGTTCAGCGAAGGGTGGTTATAAGACTCTTCCAAGTGGCTATAACTGAGAGCAAGTTGGTAACCAACTCCTACAACCTGGTTGGCAGACCCAAGGGTTGGCCGACAGGGGAGGGACCGGGAGCCACGGACAACAAGGGGGACCGCCATGCCGCTCATCGCCATCGCCCTCGCGGCCCTGGCCATCGGGTTCGAGCAACTCGTCCAGTGGAAGTACGGGCCGATGGGAATCATCGCCTTCGTCGCCCTCACCGTGGGCATCAAGGCACGCAACACCACGATCAGCGGCATCGGCGCGGTCATCCTCGTGATGCTGCTCGCCCAGTCCGGCTGACAGCACACCGCACGGACCGCCGGCCGGGCTCCCTTCCGGAGGGGAGCCGGGAGTCCCGCCGACGGGCACCACCCGCACAACAACCACAACCACAACCGAACAGCTCGCTACGGATGAGAACCCACCCGCCGTCGGCGGAAGGAGGCAGGCAGCAGGAGCGCGGGAGCGACAGCGCTCAGAACACGTCCGGGCACCACGGTCGCCTGGAAGTACGCAGCAGGGCGTCGGCCTGACGGGCGGCGCCCGCTCGTTCTTCCCGGACCCGGCCCAGCGCGGCCAGTCGCACCGCGGACTCGTCCCCCAGCCACAGCACGGACAGCTCGGCGACGTCCAGCGTCAGATCGGCGCTCTCACCGGTCGGCACACAGACCCCGGTCCCGTCCGCGGACGCCTCCAGCCGGTAGCGCCCCCCGGCCAGTCCGGCCCCGTCGGCCACCTCCAGCACCAGCGACCCCGCGGCCCCGTACGTCCGCGCCTGGAGGGCCCGTACGACGTCCAGCATCCGCACCCACATCCAGTCCGCCTGCGTGGTGACGGCGGCGGCGCGCGGGTCCGGCAGGAAGTGCGGGAGCAGATCGTCGGGCGCCCGCCAGCCGCTCTTCACCCCGACCACCCAGTCGATGGAACACAGGTAGAGCCACAGCGCGCGCTCGGCCGCCGGGGTCACCCCGGTCAGCCACTTCACCCGCACCGTGTTCAGCGGCTGCTTGGCGTCACCCCAGTTGTCGTCCGCCGTGTAGGCGACCATGCCCTCGACCTCGCCGCCGGCCGAGCGGTACACCGCGTAGTACGGCTCGTGGAAGGTCGGGTGGAAGCGCACGGCGCCGGTGGTCGTCCGCCACCACAGCTCGTCCCGGCTGACGGCACCCGGCTGGATGCGGCGCAGCCGCTCGTGCAGCTCGGGGCCGAACTTGCGGACGTCCTCCGCGTCCACCAGGTCGACCCGGCCGCCGTCCTGAGGGCCCGCCCGGCGCGGGTCGAGACCGGCGCGCGGCACGTCGATCGTCCACTCGGTCGCCGTGGTGGCCGGGCCGAAGCCGTACCGCCCGTAGATCGGGTACTCGGCCGCGATCAGCGTGGCGACGACGTCCCCGCGCTCCTTCGCGGCGGCGAGGTCCCGCTCCATCATCCGGGTCAGCAAACCGCGACGGCGGTGGGTGGCGGTGACGGTGACGTTGGTGACGGCGTCGGCGGGCACGGTCGCCCCGCCGACCACCGTCAGCTCCTGCGCGAAGGACCGGAACGTCGCGACGCACCGCCCGCCGTCGAAGGCCCCCACCGACCGGCCGGGCGTGAACTGCGCCCGGCGCGCGTCGACGATCTCCTCGGACAGGGTGGGCTCCCGCAGGAACCCGACGTTCATGGCCCGTTGCCAGTCGGCGAACTCGGACTCGGTGATCGGACGTACGTCGACGTCGGCGCGGGAGGTCATGGGCTCACGGTAGGTCGGCCGCGCGCCGGGTGTCGAAGAGGTTTCCCCCGGCCCGCTCACACGAGCAGGTCGTCCACCTGCGCCTCCCCGTCCCGGTACCGGCGCGCGATCTCCGCGCCGCACTCGTCGGCCGTACGCTGCAGCCGCTGCCGCCGCCGGGACACCTGCTGCTCGTACCGCACGAGCCGCCCCATCGCGGTGCTCAGCTCCCCGTCCGTGCGGGCGCCCAGGTCGGACAGCTCCACCTCGGCGAGCGTCTCGGCCGCCAGCCGCCGGTACTCCTCGCCCCGCGGCGTCCCCAGCGTCACGTGCCGGGCGGAGGAGCGGTGCCGGGCCGGGGTGTCCCGCAGGATCTCCCCCAGCCGCTCCACGACGGACACCTCCCCCGGCGCGACGACCGAGGGCGCCTCCTGAGGGAGGCGCCGGGCCAGCTCCGCCCGCAGGATGTCGATCCGCCCCTGCAGCAGCCGCCGTACGTAACTGAGGTCGGCCTCGTCACGCTGCGCGTCGCGCCGCACCGTCCGCAGCTCGGGCAGGCTGAGCACGATCAGATCGTGCACCGCCCGGTCCTCGGGCAGCACCGGGCTGTCCGTGCGCTGTGCGGGCGGTCGGCAGAACTCCCGTTCCCCGATTCCCGCCTGGGCCGACGGGACAGCCCCGAGCGGCTGTCCGATCCCTGGTGTGCTCATATGCCTCAACCGTCCCCTCGACCGGCATGTGCCAGCATCGTGCCACCCCTAGCGGCCACATTGTGAGCGAGTGCCCCCGATCCGCCCCAGATGGGCGTTAAGGAGTAAAAATAGCCCGGCCGGGGCCCTCCGTGGGCCGCCGTCGGCCGCCTGTTCGCCGACCGGCATGATGGTCGTATGCGAGCAGTGGTGCAGAGGGTCGACGGCGCGAGCGTGGTCGTGGACGGCGAGACGGTGGGGGCGATCGAGGGCGAGGGGCTGTGCGTCCTCGTCGGCGTCACCCACGAGGACACCGAGGAGAAGGCGGCGCAGCTCGCCCGCAAGCTCTGGTCGGTCCGGATGCTCCAGGACGAGAAGTCGTGCAGCGACCTCGACGCCCCGCTGCTGGTGATCAGCCAGTTCACCCTTTACGGCGACGCCCGCAAGGGCCGCCGCCCCACCTGGAACGCCGCCGCCCCCGGCGACGTCGCCGAGCCGCTGGTCGACGAGGTGGTCGCGCAACTGCGCGCGCTGGGCGCGACGGTGGCGACGGGCCGCTTCGGCGCGAAGATGAGCGTGTCGCTGACCAACGACGGCCCGTTCACCGTCCTGCTGGAGATCTGAGCCGTACGGCTCGGGGCTGAACCATATGGCTCGGGACTGAGACCGTACGACTCAGGGCTCGACGACGGTCTCCTGCGCCGCCGCCGTCTCCCCGGCGAGCAGCCGCGCGTCCACCGGCACGTTCCGCTTCACCAGCGCCAGCGCGACCGGCCCCAGCTCGTAGTGGCGTACGGACGTGGTGACGAACCCGATCTTCCGCCCGTCGGAGCCGTCGTCCGCGACCCGCAGCTCGGTCCCCGCCACCGGCAGGTGCACCTCGCTGCCGTCCAGGTGCAGGAAGACCAGCCGGCGCGGCGGCTTCCCCAGGTTCTGCACCCGGGCGACCGTCTCCTGCCCGCGGTAGCAGCCCTTCTGCAGGTGCACGGCGGTGCCGATCCAGCCCAGCTCGTGCGGGATGGTGCGGTGGTCGGTCTCGAAACCGAGCCGCGGCCGGTGCCGCTCGACCCGCAGCGCCTCGTACGCGAGGATCCCGGCGGCGGGGCCGGCCTTCTCCGCGTACGACTCCAGCTCGCCGCGCGGCAGGAACAGGTCCCGCCCGTACGGCGTCTCGCGGACGGCGGCCCCCTCGGGCACCTCCGTGATGGACCCGGCCGGCAGGTGCACCACCGCGATGTCGGCGGTGCGGTCGGCGACCTCGACCCGGTAGAAGAACTTCATCGACTCCAGGTACGCGATCAGCGCCTCCTGGGTGCCGGGCTCGACGTGCGCCCAGACCGTCTCCCCGTCGTCGACCAGGTACAGCGCGTGCTCGATGTGGCCGTTGGCGGAAAGTATCAGCGCCTCGGTGGCCTGGTGCGGCGGCAGGTCGCTGACGTGCTGGGTGAGCAGCAGGTGCAGCCAGGCCAGCCGCTCCGGACCGGTCACGGTGACGACCCCGCGGTGGGACAGGTCGACGAAACCGGTGCCGTCGGCGAGGGCGCGCTGCTCGCGGAACAGGTCGCCGTAGTGGGCGGCCACGCCTTCGTCCACGCCCTCGGCGGGAACGGCGCCGGGCAGGGTCAGCAGGGGGCTCTTCATACGCCTAAGCCTACGACTCGGTACTTGAAGCCTTCAGGGAGCAGTCCTCGCACCGGCCGAAGATCGCGAAGTGCCTCATGTCGGTGTCGAACCCGAACTGCTCGCGCAGCTTGGCGGTGAACTCGGCGGCCACCGAGAGGTCGGCCTCGATCACGTTCGTGCAGTCCCGGCAGACCAGGTGGATGTGGTGGTGCCGGTCGGCGAGGTGGTACGTCGGAGCGCCGTGCCCGAGGTGGGCGTGGCTGACCAGCCCCAGCTCCTCGAGGAGCTCCAGCGTGCGGTACACGGTGGAAATGTTGACCCCCGACGCCGTCTTCCTCACTTCGCCGAGGATGTCGTCGGGGGTCGCGTGTTCCAGGGTGTCCACGGCTTCGAGCACCAGCTGCCGCTGCGGGGTCAGCCGGTAGCCGCGCTGCCTGAGGTCGCTCTTCCAGTCGGTGCTCACCACACCCACGAGTCTAGGGGGTGTCGTCCGGATCGGGCCGGAACCTCTTGGACGGGGGCCTACTTGAAGAAGGCGATCCCGTCGTCGGGCATGTCGTCGGGCAGGGCCTTGGCCCAGCGCTCGACCTCCTCCGGGGTGACGACCTTCTTCAGGTGCGCCGACATGTAGGGGCGCAGCTCGACCTCGGGGGTCTGCTTCTCGCCGACCCACATCAGGTCGCTCTTGACGTAGCCGTACAGCCGCTTGCCGCCGTTGTAGGGGCCCGAGGCGGCGGTGCGCGCGACCGCGTCCGTCACCAGGTCGATCTGCGGCTTCTGGTGGGCGAGCTCGCCGTACCAGATCTCGATGACGCCGTCGTCGCGGGTCATCGTCACCTCGACCTTGCGGTCCGCGTCGATCCGCCAGAAGCCGTGCTCCGACTCCAGCGGGCGGACCTTGTTGCCGTCGCCGTCCAGCACCCAGGTGTGGGAGGCGTACTCCAGGAAGTCCCGGCCGTCGTGGGCGAACGTGACCTCCTGGCCGAAGTTGCACTTCTCGGCACCGGGGAAGTCGTGCACGCCCGCGCCGGCCCAGTCGCCGAGCAGGAAGGCGAGCGGGACGAGGTCCTTGTGCAGGTCGGACGGGATCTCGATCATGAGCGGAACTTCCTGGCGTCGGTGATCAGCGCTGGCCCTGGTACAGCTTCTTCACGGTCAGCCCGGCGAAGGCGAGGACGCCGACGGCGACCAGGACCAACAGAATGCTGAAGAAGAGTTCCACGGAGTGCTCCTTGGGCGGGGGTGCGGTGGTGTGCACAGGGCCGGACCCCAGCTTACGCGGCCGGGTCCGGCCCCTGTCGTGCGAGGTGGTGCCTGCCGTGCCTCAGCCCAGCAGCTGGCTCTGCAGCACGACCGTCTGCCGGAACGGCACGGCGGGCGCGGTGCCCTTCCGGGACTGCAGCACGACGGCGAGGACGTCACCGGCGGCGAGGTAGGCCTGGCGGTCCTGTTCCTCCCCGTACGGCTCGGTCTCGACCTGGGCCGAGCGCTGGACCCCCGCGACCTCCGACTCCACCGGGAACGACTCGTCGTTGTCGGTGAAGTCGGCGCCCTTCACCGAGTAGGCCGAGGTGTACGAGAAGTGGGGCTTGAAGAAGGCGTCCTCCACCACGGCCGCGGTGTCGAACCGCAGCAGGTAGATCCTCGTCCGGGTGCCGTCCCCGGTCGTCCAGCCGCGGGCCGCGATGTGCCGCAGCCCGGCGTCGACGAGTTCCTGCCGGAAGGTGTCCCGGTCGTCGTCCTCCGCGTACTCCTCGAGGAAGTCGTCCGTCGCCAGCCAGCCGTCCTCGCCGCGCAGCGCCTTGTTCTCCTCGGCGCCCGCCGGGGCGGGCAGCAGGAGGGCGCGCAGGTCGGCGTGGTGGGTGCCGGCCGGGTTGGACTCCGCCTGCGGTCCGGGGCTGCCGGCGGGCAGCGGCGGCTTCGTCAGCTCCGGGTAGTCCCACCGCCCGTCGGACGCGGTCGCCAGGCCGGGTACGTCCGTCCGTTCCATCCGGGTGATCCCGTACGCCGTGCCCGCGCCGGCCACGGCGAAGACCACGACGGCGGCGGTCCAGCGCAGGGCGGCACGCAGCACCCGGCGGTCCTTGCGCGGCGGCGGCCCGGGATCGGCCACCGCCTCCGGTACATCCGGTGCGGCCGGTACATCCGGTGCGGCCGGTGGCTCCGTGGGCGGGGCGGGTACGAGGCTCTGCGGCTGCTCGGTCATACGGCCTTCCCCGGTTCGTCGATACGGTCGAGCTGCTCGCGGAACAGTGCGGCGACACTCTTGGTGTCCAGCGGCTTCGCACCGTCCGCGGTGAGGGTGACCAGGACGTTCCCGACACGGGCGGAGCACTGCATCATGTCGAGGTCGGTCTCCGCGTCCGCGGGCGGCAGGAAGCACCGGGCGTCCTTGTGGCCCTTGATCTCCGGCCCCTCGCGGAAGATGTCGAGGGCCTCGAGGAACTCGGTCTGGAACCGCGCGAAGTCCCGCACGGCCGCCTTGTTCTCCATCCGGGCGAGCACGATGCCCACGGTGAAGATCTCGTCCTCCTGGTAGATGCTGACCGACCCGCTGGTGTAGCTGCGCATCGCCATGCCCTCGATGCGCCAGCTGTCGATCTCCTTCTCCAGCCGCTTGCGCTGGGAGCGCGGCAGATCGCTCAGCGACTCCTTCTGCAGCGCCGTGGCCCGGCCGCCGCTGAGCTGCGCGTCCGAGCCGAACTCACCGAGGTCCGGTCCTCGAAGCCAGTTGTCGTGCCCGTACGGCACGAGCGTCCCGGCCAGCCCTTCCGGCTCGGCCTTCCTGTCCTCGGCCGCCGCCTCCTTCGGGAACTCCCACTCGGGCGCGGCGGCGTCGCGGTCGGCGCCGTCCACGGTCACGACGGTGTACCCGACGCCCGTGACGACGGCCCCGGCCAGCAGCACGGAGCCGACGACGGACGCGACACGGCCCCACCGCACGGGCCGCTTCAAGAGGGCCGCGGCGGGGGTGTCATCGGGGACGGGCGGAACGGGTGCCGGGCTCTGTGTCTCGTTCACAGCCGCTCCATCTGCCGCTCGGCCAGGTCCATGATCATTTTCTTGGGGACGGGCTTGATTCCGTACACCCAGACCTCCATGGCGATGTCGCCTCGCCAGGCGTGCGCCTCCGCGCCGTACAGGGGTTCGTAGCCGGGTTCGGCGTCGGGGCTGTGGTGGACGTACGCCCGGCCCTCCTTGGTACCGGGGACGGCCCAGCTGTCCGTGTCCTCCACGTCCTCCGCCCAGTACTGGCCGTTGGCGACGCTGTCCGCGGCCGCCAGGACCTCCTCCTGGCGGAACTGGACCAGCCGGATCTCCACGCTGTAGTCGTCGTCGAGCCAGCCGACGACGGCCGCCCTTCGGAACTCGTCCGTGGCCATCCCTCCGAACGTCGAGCCGGGCGTCTCGTAGTTACCGGCGTACTCGGCAAGGTCCATCCAGCCGTCCTCGCCCATCGGCCAGGGGGCCTCCTGCGTCCCCCGGGGCTTCTTCAGCAGCAGCTCGCGCAGGTCGCCGTCGGTCTTCACACGGCGGTCCCGGGCTGCCGACAGCGGCTCGGGCGCCTCGCCCTTCGACTGCGCGAGCACCGGCTGCGACAGCGACGGCAGCCTGGTGGGCTCACGGTCGGCCTGGACGAGGTAGCCGGTGCAGGTGCCGGCGACCACGCCGAGCACGGCCGCGGCGGCGATCAGCACGGCCGTCCGCCCCCGTCGGCGTTTCCGGGGCGCACCCGGAGCCGGGACCTCCGGCGTTTCCGGAGTCTCGCCCACCGGTGTTTCCGGGACCTCGATCACCGGTGTTCCCGGAGCCGGGACGGCCTCCGGTACGTCCTCGGTTCTCGGTGCATCCGGGGCGTCGGCTGCTTCTTCGGGTTGTTCCAAGACGTCCCCCCCACAGAAGGTGAAGCGCGCATTCCGTCCACGCGCGCACAGGAGACCCACAGGCGTCGGCCGAAGTTGTAGCGATCATGATTACGATTCGGTCATGGCGAAGAAGCTTGTGATCAAAGTGACCGCGGGAACCGACGCACCCGAGCGCTGCTCGCAGGCGTTCACGGTGGCGGCGGTGGCCGCGGCCAGCGGTGTCGAGGTCTCCCTGTGGCTCACCGGCGAGTCCGCGTGGTTCTCCCTGCCGGGCCGCGCGGCCGAGTTCGAGCTGCCGCACGCCGCCCCGCTGCCCGACCTGCTGGACACGATCCTGGCCACCGGCCGGGTCACCCTGTGCACCCAGTGCGCGGCCCGCCGCGACATCACCGAGAAGGACGTCGTCGAGGGCGTACGGATCGCCGGCGCGCAGGTCTTCGTACAGGAGGCGATGGCGGACGGGACGCAGGCGCTCGTCTACTGAGCGGCCCGCCCTACCGGGGCCGCTTCCTGCCGTCCAGCTCGTCCCACCACTCGTCGGACTTCGGGTCGCCGGACGGATCGTCCCACCAGCGGTCCTCCGGCCCCCGCCGGTTGGCGACCATCGCGGCGACCGGCGGGATGACCATGGCCACGAAACACATGCCCACGGCCGCCGGCACCGACCACAGCCGCACCACGCCCCAGGCCAGGACGAACAGCCCGATGCAGGTGCCCATCATGGCGAAGTAGACGTGCCGCCTGCGCGCGTACATACGTCCAGCGTAGGTCCGGGCACGCCGAAGGGCCGCACCCCGGGCGTCCAACCCGTGGGGTGCGGCCCCTCGGCCGTTCCCGTGTCCTCAGACCGCGATCGCGACCTCGGCCAGACCGCCCTGCTGGGCGACGACCGTGCGGTCGGCGGTGCCGCCGGGCACCAGGGCGCGGACGGTCCAGGTGCCCTCCGCCGCGTAGAAGCGGAACTGTCCGGTGGCGGAGGTCGGGACCTCCGCGGTGAACTCGCCGGTCGAGTCCAGCAGACGGACGTAGCCCGTCACCGGCTCCCCGTCGCGGGTCACCTGACCCTGGATGGTGGTCTCACCGGGCTTGATCGTCGAGGCGTCCGGGCCGCCGGCCTTCGCACCGCACATGTCTTACTCCTGAAGGGGTCTGGAAAGGTCGGTCGGGAGGGACTACTTGCCGGAGCCGAGCTCGATCGGCACGCCGACGAGGGAGCCGTACTCGGTCCAGGAGCCGTCGTAGTTCTTGACGTTCTCCACGCCGAGCAGCTCGTGCAGCACGAACCAGGTCAGCGCGGAGCGCTCACCGATGCGGCAGTAGGCGATGGTGTCCTTGGCCAGGTCGACCTGCTCGGCCTCGTAGAGCGCCTTGAGCTCGTCGTCGGACTTGAAGGTGCCGTCGTCGTTGGCGTTCTTCGACCACGGGATGTTGGCGGCCGACGGGACGTGACCCGGACGCTGCGACTGCTCCTGCGGCAGGTGGGCCGGGGCGAGCAGCTTGCCGGAGAACTCGTCGGGCGAGCGCACGTCGACCAGGTTCTGGCTGCCGATGGCGGCCACGACGTCGTCGCGGAAGGCGCGGATGGACGCGTCCTGCGGCTTGGCCTTGTAGTCGGTCTTCGGGCGCTCCGGCACCTCGTCGCCGGGGACCAGCTCGCGGGCGTCGAGCTCCCACTTCTTGCGGCCGCCGTCGAGGAGCTTGACGTTCTCGTGGCCGTACAGCTTGAAGTACCAGTAGGCGTACGAGGCGAACCAGTTGTTGTTGCCGCCGTAGAGGACGACCGTGTGGTCGTTGCCGATGCCCTTGTCCGACAGGAGCTTCTCGAAGCCGGCCTGGTCGACGAAGTCACGGCGGACCGGGTCCTGCAGGTCCTTGGTCCAGTCGATCCGGATCGCGTTCTTGATGTGGTTCTTCTCGTAGGCGGACGTGTCCTCGTCCACCTCGACGATGGCGATGGTCGGGTCGTCCAGGTGCTCCTGGACCCAGTCGGCGTCGACCAGGACGTCGCTGCGGCTCATGCTTGTTCTCCTCCGGGGCAGTTGCGGCGGGGCGTGCGGGTGAGAGGGTGCGCGCGGCCTCACGGGGTCGGCGCACGGGTGCCCTCAGCGGGGGGGGGCGGGGCGGGAACGCGGACGTCGACGTCCGCTCAGAAGGAACGACAGAGCATGGCGGCGACACGGCACAGGTCCACTGCCCGCCGCTTCGTGAGATCCGCCTGTCCTCGCGACCGGAGGACGCTCGTCTGATGCTGCATGGGTCCGATCGTAAGGAGGGAGGGGCGGGCATGTCACCGGCGTGTCGCATGGTGAGACGGGATCGTCCACCATGCGGGATGACGCATCGCGGAAGCGTCCCTCCACGCTCCGCGGTCCCTTCGCGCCCCTCTCTCACATCTGCTCTACGGACGTCCCCGTCTCGCCTGTCGGACAGCTTCCCCCGTCAAACCACTCCCTACCCGACCAGACGGACGTCGGAACCCTTCACCGTGATGTCCACGCCGTTCTCCGCCGCCTCGACCTTGTCCAGCCGGATGCCGCCGGGCAGTCCGTCGATCCTCTGCTCGAAGTCGGTGACCCGCCGCACGCCGGACTCGACGATCTCGACCCCGCCGAACGCCGGTACCGCGTCGGCCTTCACGCGCACGGTGTCGCCGTCCACGACCGTCACGGAGCTGAGCACGGAGACCGGCTCGGGCAGCTCGGCGCCCAGCACGGTGGCTTCCAGCTCGACCTTGATCTTCCCGTTGCCGCCGTCGGACAGGCCGACGACCCCGGCGGTGACGCCGGGGGCCACCCGGCCCGGCTCGGACTTGCCGGCCGCCTTCAGCAGCTCGTCGTAGGCGATGGTGGCCGTGCCGGTGGCGCTGTCGGCGACGGCGGAGCTGAAGTCGGTGGAGAAGTCGACGCCGTGCATGTCCGCGCGCAGGTCGGCGATGCGGATCCGCTCGGCGCCGTCGCCGGTACCGGCCTCGTAGTCCTGGATGCCCACTTCCACCTCGTCGAGGGTGCCGTCGGCGAGCTGGGTGAGGAAGGGGAAGCCGTTGATCGACACGTCGGGGGTGCTCGCCAGGTTCTCGGTCGCCTTCAGGCGGTCCGCCGCCTCGCCCTCGGCGAAGTCGACGGCCACGCGGTCGACGATGACGAGGATTCCGCCGAGTATCACGATGACGATGAGCAGTATTCGCAGTGCGCGCATGCGGTGGCCCCCACCTGGCGTTTGACGACGGCGTTCGTCGACGACCGGGCGGCCGTCCCTGCGTGAGGGTAATGCCGAGGAAGGCGGGGGCCGGGGGATTGTGGATCACTTGTGACAGGAGGCCCGCCCGGCAGCCGTCAGGTGAGTACGCGGGCCAGGGCGTAGACCGCGGGGGCCGCCGCGGCCAGCGGCAGGGCCACGCCGGCCGTGAAGTGGACGAAGCGGGACGGGTAGTCGTAGGAGGCCACCCGGTGGCCGATCAGCGCGCAGACCGCCGCGCCCGCACCGAGCACCGCCCCCGCCGGACCGTCGACGGCGTACCCCGCCCCCGCCGCCGCCAGCAGCGCGACCACCACGGACACCGGCGTCGGCAACGGCAGCGCCCGTGCCACCACCCCCGCAGCCACGGCCACCGCGCCCACGGTCACCGCGGACGCGTCCGCCGCCAGGTACCCGCCCGCCGCGATCGCCAGCGCCGCCGCCACGACCGTCGCCATCAGGCCGTACATCCGCTCGTCGGGATCCGCGTGCGACCGCAGTTGCAGCATCAGCGACAGCAGCACCCACACCCCCAGCGTCCCCAGGATCGCCCCCGGCGACCGGTCGGACACCAGCAGCGCCGCGTCCGCGGCCAGCGCGCCGAGGAACCCCAGCGCGATGCCCTGCCGCGCCGGCCACATCCCGTTCAGCCGGAACCAGCCCGCCGCCGTGAGCCCCTGCAGCACCACCAACGGCACCAGCAGCGCGTACGTCCCCAGCGCCGCCCCGCCCGCCAGCAGCAGCCCCAGCAGCGCGGTGAGCGCCGCCGGCTGCATCCCGGGCTCGATGATCGGCGACCGCCCCTCGGCCCGCGCCCGCTGCGCGTCGGTGAGACGCGAGTTCCCGGCCAGCGTGGCCGGCCCGTACTCGGGTCCGGCCTCAGGAGACACCGGAGTCGGAGCCGGGTCCGGAGCCGGGGTCGGGGCCGGAGCCGCCGGAGCCGCCGCCACCGGCGGCTGCGTCTGCGTCTCCCACGTCTGCCCCTGCCACTGCTGCGTGTACTGCTGGTCCGCGTACGGATCCCCGTACGCCTGCTGCCCGGGCCACGCGCCCTGAGCGGCGGCCTGCCGCGGATCCTGGTACGACGGGTCGTACGCCCCGTACGGCTGGTTCGTCATCGCTCACCCTCCTGCGAACGGCGGAAGCACCTCGACCGTGCCGCCGTCGGCCAGCCGTACCGTCTCATGCGCGCGCTTCCCCACGGGATCACCGTCGACGAGGAACGAGCACCGCAGCAGCACGCGCGCGAGTTCGCCGGGATGCCGCCCGCGCACCGCGTCGAGCGCTCCGGCGAGCGTGGCCGCCTCGTACGCCTCCTCGGCCACCCCGGCCGCGGCCTTGGCTGCGGCCCAGTACCGCACCGTGACCTTTGCCATCTGCTGATCCTCAATCGGTCGACGACGAACACCGTCAGGCTAGCCCGCTCTGTCCACCACCCAGTCCCCGATCCGCTCCAGCAGCGCCTCCGGCGCCGCGTTCTCCGCGTGCCCCATGCCGGCCTCGACCCACAGCTCCCCGTGTCCGCCCGCGGCGGCCGCCAGCATCCGCGGGTGATCGAGCGGGAAGTACCCGTCCTGGTCCCCGTGCACGATCAGCAACGGCGTGGGCGCGATCCGCGGCACCGCCTCGACGGGTGACAGCGGCACCGGGTCCCACTGCCGGTGGTGGATCCGCGTCCGCAGCCCGTACCGCCCCACCAGCCGCCCGGACGGCCGGGTCACCAGCCAGTGCAGCCGCCGCATGGGGGCGGTCCCCCGGTAGAACCACCGCGCGGGCGCGCTCACGGAGACGACGGCGTCGACCCGGGTGTCCCGGCCGACCGCGGCGTGCCGCAGCACCACCGAGCCGCCCATGGAGAACCCGACGGTGGCCACCCGCGCGTACCCCAGCCCACGCGCCCATCCCACCACCGCCGCGAGGTCGAGCACCTCCCGGTCCCCCACGGTCGACCGCCCGCCCGACGCCCCGTGCCCCCGGAAGGAGAACGTCACGACACCGCCGTACCGCGCGAGGGCCCGCGCCGCCCGCCGCACGTGCGGCCGGTCCGCGTCCCCGGTGAACCCGTGCGCGACCACGAACACGAGATCACCGGAAGAACCGGTCCCCGGTTCGTATACGGAATCGATCGCCACTCCGTCCGCGGTGCGCAGGAACGTCCGCAAAGGCCTACCGCCCCGCGTTACGTCAGCCGTCTCGGAATATGGACGAATGGCGGATCGATCGGTGGATCGCGCCACATGACCTGCCGGACCGGTGCTCATGTCGGCTATTCTGCTGCGAAGAGGACTCGGGCAGTGAAGCCCCCGGGTCCTTTTGTGCTTTCGGAAGCGTTGTATACGAACGCGGGAAACCGCCGGTGTACGGGCCGTCGAACGCACGCAGCAATGCCGTAAACGTCCTCGCAGGGACCGAGGAGGAACCAGACGTTATGGGCGAGCGAACCGTGCACGAGCGAACGACGATGACGACCCGGGCCGGTGGGGTGCGATGAGCTCTCTGCTGCTCCTGACCAACGCGCTCCAGCCGTCGACCGAGGTGCTCCCCGCTCTCGGCCTGCTGCTGCACAACGTGCGGGTGGCGCCCGCGGAGGGCCCCGCCCTCGTCGACACCCCCGGCGCCGACGTGATCCTGGTCGACGGCCGGCGCGACCTCCCGCAGGTCCGCAGCCTGTGCCAGCTGCTGCGCTCCACCGGCCCCGGCTGCCCCCTCGTCCTGGTCGTGACCGAGGGCGGCCTGGCCGCGGTCACCGCGGACTGGGGCATCGACGACGTCCTCCTGGACACCGCGGGCCCGGCCGAGGTGGAGGCGCGCCTGCGCCTCGCCATGGGCCGCCAGCAGATCGTCAACGACGACTCCCCGATGGAGATCCGCAACGGCGACCTGTCGGTCGACGAGGCGACGTACTCCGCGAAACTCAAGGGCAGGGTCCTCGACCTGACCTTCAAGGAATTCGAACTGCTCAAATACCTCGCGCAGCACCCCGGCCGGGTCTTCACCCGCGCCCAGCTGCTCCAGGAGGTCTGGGGCTACGACTACTTCGGCGGCACCCGCACGGTCGACGTCCACGTACGGCGCCTGCGCGCCAAACTCGGCCCCGAGCACGAATCGCTGATCGGCACCGTCCGCAACGTCGGCTACCGGTTCGTCACTCCCGAGAAGCCCGAGAAGACGGAGAAGACGGAGAAGCCGGCCCGCGCCGCGGAGGACACCGAGGAGAGGGCGGACACCGCGGAAGCGGCGGAATCCAAGGTGTGATACGCCCTGCCCGTACCGGGTATATCCGCGTAGACTCCGCGCGTGGCCAAGGTAACCAGGGATGATGTGGCGCGGCTGGCGGGGACGTCCACCGCCGTCGTCAGCTATGTCATCAACAACGGACCCCGGCCGGTCGCCCCGGCCACGCGCGAGCGCGTCCTCGCCGCGATCAAGGAGCTGGGGTACCGGCCGGACCGGGTCGCCCAGGCGATGGCCTCGCGGCGCACGGACCTCATAGGCCTGATCATCCCGGACGCCCGTCAGCCGTTCTTCGGGGAGATGGCGCACGCGGTCGAGCAGGCCGCCTCCGAGCGCGGGAAGATGGTCCTGGTCGGCAACACGGACTACATCGCCGAGCGCGAGGTCCACTATCTGCGGGCCTTCCTCGGGATGCGGGTCTCCGGCCTGATCCTGGTCAGCCACGCGCTCAACGACCAGGCCGCCGCGGAGATCGAGGCGTGGGACGCCCGGGTCGTGCTGCTGCACGAGCGCCCGGAGGCGATCGACGACGTCGCCGTCGTCACCGACGACCTCGGTGGCGCCCAGCTCGCCGTGCGCCACCTGCTGGAACACGGCAACGAGTACGTGGCCTGCGTCGGCGGCACCGCGGAGACCCCCGCCGTCGGCGACCCGGTCTCCGACCACGTCGAGGGCTGGCGGCGCGCGATGGAGGAGGCCGGGATACCGACCGAGGGCCGCCTCTTCGAGGCCCCGTACAACCGCTACGACGCCTACCGGATCGGCCTGGAGATCCTCTCCGGACCGGACCGTCCGCCGGCGGTCTTCTGCTCCACCGACGACCAGGCGATCGGCATCCTGCGCGCCGCGCGGGAGCTGCGCATCGACGTGCCGGGGGAGCTGGCGGTCGCCGGGTTCGACGACATCAAGGAGGCGGCGCTCGCGGACCCGCCGCTGACCACGGTCGCCTCCGACCGTTCGGCGATGGCCCGCTCGGCGGTCGACCTCGTCCTGGACGACGGCGTACGGGTGGCGGGTTCGCGCCGCGAGCGGCTGAAGGTGTACCCGTCCCGGCTGGTGGTACGCCACTCCTGCGGCTGCAAGTAAGCGGGCCCCGGCCGGGGCTCCGGCGGCCTCCACCGCGGCTCCGGCGGCCTTTATATCGGGCATACGAGGTTCTGCCGGGCTTCTCAGCACACACTCAGCTCGCTCTCATGGTCGGGCGCGAGGCTCGGAGCCATGACCGAGAGCCTCCGCCCCAGCGGCGAGTACGGAAGCCCCGCCCCGGTGAACCCCGAGTGGCCGCCCCCGCCGGCGTACGCGCCGCCCCGGCAGTCCGCGTCGGAGTTCGCGCGGGAGCCCGCGCCCCAGCCCACGACGGCGTTCGCGCGGGAGCCCGCCCCGCAGCCCGCGTCGGAGTTCGCGCAGGAGCCCGCGACGGAGCCCGCGCCCCAGCCCGCGTCGGAGTTCGCGCGGGAGCCCGCCCCGCAGTCCGCGAAGAGGAAGCGTGCCCGGGGTCCGGCGGCCCTGCTCGCCGCCGTGGCGATCGTCGCGGCGGCCGTGGGCGGCGGCACCGCCTACGGCGTGCAGGAGCTGACCGGCAACGACACCGTCGCCTCCAGCTCGACCAGCACCAACGTCGTACCGTCGAGTCAGAAGGGCACGGTGTCCGGCGTCGCGGAGGCGGTCACCCCGAGCATCGTCGAGATCAACGCGACCTCGAACGCCGGCTCCTCCACCGGCTCCGGTGTGATCATCACGTCCGACGGCGAGATCATCACCAACAACCACGTCGTGTCCGGGGCCTCGTCGATCGAGGTGCGGACCAGCGACGGCAAGACGTACACGGCGGAGACCGTCGGCACCGACAGCAGCAAGGACCTCGCCCTGATCAAGCTCCAGGACGCCTCCGGGCTGCAGACGGCCACCCTCGGCGACTCCGACGGCGTGCGGGTCGGCGACCAGGTCGTGGCGATCGGCTCCCCCGAGGGCCTGACCGGCACGGTGACCAGCGGCATCGTCTCCGCCCTCGACCGTGACGTGACGGTCTCGACGGACGAGAGCGAGGGTCAGCAGCAACAGCGGCAGGGCGGCGGCTGGCCGTTCGAGTACGGCGGCCAGGAGTTCAACGGCGACACGGGGAGCTCCACGACCACGTACAAGGCGATCCAGACCGACGCGTCCCTGAACCCGGGCAACTCCGGCGGCGCGCTGATCGACATGAACGGCAACATCATCGGCATCAACTCCGCGATGTACTCGGCGAGCGGCAGCGGATCGTCCTCGTCCGACGCGGGCAGCGTGGGCCTGGGCTTCGCCATCCCCGTCAACACGGTCAAGTCGGACCTGTCGGCGCTGCGCTCCGGCTCGACGGACTGACGCGCCGCCCGGCAACCGTGCGAGGCTGAAGGCCTGAAACCGTAGAGAGCCGTGAGGAACCCCGAGCCCATGAGTCCCGCAGAAGGCGACCGTGACCCCCAGCGCATCCTGATCGTCGACGACGAGCCGGCGGTGCGCGAAGCGCTCCAGCGCAGCCTGGCCTTCGAGGGGTACGGCACCGAGGTCGCCGTCGACGGCGCGGACGCCCTGGAGAAGGCGGCGGCGTACCGGCCCGACCTGCTCGTCCTGGACATCCAGATGCCCCGGATGGACGGCCTGACCGCCGCCCGCCGCATCCGCGCCACCGGCGACACCACGCCCATCCTGATGCTGACCGCCCGGGACACCGTCGGCGACCGGGTGACCGGCCTGGACGCGGGGGCGGACGACTACCTGGTCAAGCCGTTCGAGCTGGACGAGCTGTTCGCCCGTATCCGCGCGCTGCTGCGCCGCAGCTCGTACGCGGCGGCGTTGGCCGCCTCCGCCGAGTCGGACGACGTCCTCTCCTTCGCCGACCTGCGCATGGACCTGGCGACCCGCGAGGTCACCCGCGGCACCCGGCGGGTGGAGCTGACCCGTACGGAGTTCACCCTGCTGGAGATGTTCATGGCGCACCCGCGCCAGGTGCTCACCCGTGAGCAGATCCTGAAGGCGGTCTGGGGCTTCGACTTCGAGCCCTCGTCCAACTCGCTCGACGTGTACGTCATGTACCTGCGCCGCAAGACCGAGGCGGGCGGCGAGCCGCGCCTGGTGCACACGGTGCGGGGGGTGGGGTACGTGCTGCGGCAGGGCGGCGCGGAGTGAGCGGGCTGGTCCGCCGCGTGCGCGCCCTGCCCATCCGGGCCCGGCTGTCGCTGCTGGTGGCGGCGGCGGTGGCGTTCGCGGTGGCGGCGGTGTCGGTGACGTGCTGGTTCATCGTGCGGGGCAAGCTGTACGACGAGGTCGACGACGATCTGAAGTCGTCGGTCATCGAGCTCCAGCCGGAGGAATTCCGGCAGCTCACCGACAACTGTGTCCAGGAGCCGGCCGACACCGGCACCATCGGCCCGCGCAGCACGCAGTACGCGCAGCTGATGCGCCCGGACGGCAGCGTGTGCCTGTTCCCGAACTCCGCGGCCGCGGTCGACGTCACCGGCGGTGACAAGAAGGTGGCCGAGAACCCGGACCCGGGCGAGGGCGTCTTCCGCGACGGCACCGACAGCGACGGCAAGCGGATCCGCGTCCTGACGACGGCCGTCACCATCAAGACCGGACCCATGGGCCGGGGCGTGGTCCAGGACTACGCCTTCGTCGTCGCCCTGCCGCTGGACAACACCCGGTCCACCCTCAACGAACTGGCGCTGGTACTGCTCCTGGTCTCCGGTGTCGGCGTGCTCGGCGCCTCGGGCGCCGGCCTCGCGGTGGCCCGCGCCGGTCTGCGTCCCGTGGACAAGCTCACCGAGGCCGTCGAACACGTCGCCCGCACCGAGGACCTCACCGTCCGCATCCCCGTGGCGGACGACTCGGAGGACGAGATCGCCCGGCTCTCCCGCTCCTTCAACTCCATGACGTCCGCGCTGGCCAGCTCCCGCGACCTCCAGCAGCAGCTCATCGCGGACGCCGGCCACGAGCTGCGCACCCCGCTCACCTCGCTCCGCACCAACATCGAACTCCTCACCCGCAGCGAGGAGACGGGCCGTCCGATCCCGGAGGCCGACCGCAGGGCCCTGCTCGCCTCCGTGAAGGCGCAGATGACGGAACTGGCCGCGCTCATCGGCGACCTCCAGGAGCTGTCCCGCCCGGACACCGGCCAGCACGCGGACCGTGCGCAGATCGTCGCCTGGCAGGACGTCGTCGAGTCGGCCCTGCGCCGCGCCCGGCTGCGCGGCCCGGAGCTGACCATCACGGCGGACGTCCACCCCTGGTACGTACGGGCGGAGCCGTCCGCGCTGGAGCGGGCGATGGTCAACATCCTGGACAACGCGGTGAAGTTCAGCCCCGGGGGCGGCACGATCGACGTGCGCCTGACCGACGGCGTCCTCACCGTCCGCGACCACGGCCCCGGCATCCCCGCCGACGAACTCCCGCACGTCTTCGACCGGTTCTGGCGCTCCCCGAGCGCCCGCGCCCTCCCGGGCTCCGGCCTCGGCCTGTCCATCGTGGCCCGCACGGTGCAACAGACGGGCGGCGAGGTGTCCCTGACCCGCGCGGACGGCGGCGGCACCACGGCCACGGTCCGCCTGCCGGGCGCCCCGACCCCGCCACCGGAGGTTCCCTAGCGAAGACGGCGGCAACCTTTCCGTGCCGGGCGGCGACCGATCGTCGTCCCCACCCCCACACGGAACGGATCGCCGCATGAGCGAGCACCGCAGCAGGGCCCGGCACCGCAGGTCCGGGAAGTTCCTGGCCGTCGGCCTCCCGCTGGCCCTGACCGCCGCCGGAACACTGGTCCACGGCACGGACCTGCTCCCCCAGCAGGAGGCGTCCGCCGCGACGGCGACCGCCGCCGCCCCCGCCTGGGCCACCGCCACCGCCGACGGCTTCGCCTCCGTCGACGCGCTCGGCCAGAACGGCACGTACGGCGGCCGGGACGGACGGACCGTCACCGTCCGGACGCAGGCGGACCTGGAGAAGTACGCCACGGCCGCCGAGCCGTACGTCATCGTCGTGGCCGGGACGATCACCATGAACCCGGTCGGCAAGGAGATCAAGGTCGCCTCCGACAAGACGATCGTGGGCTCCGGCACGTCCGGGCACATCGTCGGCGGCGGCTTCTTCCTCGGCCAGGGCGTCCACAACGTGATCATCCGCAACCTGACGATCCGGGACGCCTACCAGGGCGTCTGGAACGACAAGGAGCACGACTTCGACGCGGTCCAGATGGACGGCGCCCACCACGTCTGGATCGACCACAACGACCTGCGGAACATGGCGGACGGCCTGATCGACGTCCGCAAGGACAGCACGTACGTGACCGTCTCCTGGAACGAGATGAGCCACAACAACAAGACGTTCGGCA
This sequence comes from Streptomyces sp. NPDC051740, assembly GCF_044453165.1. Lineage (NCBI taxonomy): Bacteria > Bacillati > Actinomycetota > Actinomycetes > Kitasatosporales > Streptomycetaceae > Streptomyces > Streptomyces sp. NPDC051740. The sequence continues at coordinate 297,657 of NZ_JBITCL010000007.1, forward strand.
TCGGCTGGACCGAGAACGTGCTGACCGACATCACGATCCACCACAACTGGATCCGCGAGACGGAACAGCGCAACCCCTCCACCGACAACTGCGCGCACGCGCACCTCTACAACAACTTCCTGGAGGACGTCCCCGGCACGGACATCAGCTCCTCCTACGGCAACTACTCGCGCGGCGGCACCAGGATGGTCCTGGAGAACAGCTACTTCCAGGGCGTGAAGAACCCGGTCATCAAGGACACGACGGCGACGGTCGTCCAGCGCGGCAACGTCTTCTCGGGCACGTCGGGCCGCAACGAGAGCGGCGGTACGGCGTTCGACCCGAAGGCGTACTACTCCTACACGCTCGACAAGGCGGCCGACGTGCCGGACCTGCTCAAGTCGGGCACCGGACCGCGGAGTTCCATCGGCACGACGGCGGCGACGCCGGCGGAGGCCTCGGCGAAGGCCGCGGCGGCCACCACGCTCACCGTCGCCAAGGACGGCAGCGGCCAGTACAGGACGGTCCAGGCGGCCGTGAACGCCGTCCCCGCGAACAACTCCTCCCGCGTCGTCGTCTCCATCAAGCCGGGCACGTACCGCGAGACGGTCAAGGTCCCGTCGAACAAGCCGCACGTCACCTTCCAGGGCACCGGCGGCAGCCGCAAGGACACGGTGATCGTCTACAACAACGCGTCGGGCACGCAGAAGCCGGACGGCTCGGGCACGTACGGCACCTCCGGCAGCGCCACGGTCGCCGTCGAGGCGGACGACTTCCAGGCCCGCAACCTGACCGTCTCCAACGACTTCGACGAGGGCGCCAACCAGTCCCTCTCCGGCCACCAGGCGGTCGCCCTGCGCACGGCGGCCGACAAGATCCTCCTCGACGGCGTGATCGTCGAGGGCGACCAGGACACCCTGCTCCTGGACACGGCCGCCAAGGACAAGCTGGGCCGGGTCTACGTCACCGACTCCTACGTCGTCGGGAACGTCGACTTCATCTTCGGCCGGGCGACCGCGGTGATCGACCGCTCGGTCATCACCCTGAAGAAGCGCTGGAACGGCACCTCCGCCGGCTACGTCACCGCCCCCAGCACGGCCGCGAACCGCAAGGGCATCCTCATCGCCAACTCGGCGGTGAACGGCGACGTCTCCGACCGCACCTTCTACCTGGGCCGACCCTGGCACGCCGGCGGCGACGCCTCCCTGGACCCGCAGACCACGGTCCGCGACACCACCCTCAGCGCCGCGATCCGCACCACGCCCTGGACCGACATGAGCGGCTTCTCCTGGAAGGACGACCGCTTCGCCGAGTACCGGAACACGGGCGCGGGTTCGGGTTCGGCGAGCAGCGACCGCCCCCACCTGACGGACTCCCAGGCGGCCGACCAGGAGATCGCCGACTGGCTGGCCGGCTGGACCCCCACGGCGTCCTGACCCCTCCCGGGAAAAGGGGGTGTGGCACGCTTCCGGGTATGTCGACACCACCGGACGGGCTGCCCGTCTACCGCGTACTGACCGGTCCCGACGACCCGGCCTTCTGCCACCGGGTGAGCGAGGCGCTGGAGACGGGGTACCTGCTGCACGGAGGGCCGTCGGTCACCTTCGACGGTGAGCGGGTGATCGTCGCGCAGGCGGTCGTGTGGCCCGGGTAGGGGGACGGACACGCGTCGGGGCCGGTACGCGGCGGTGAACACGCCTCGTACCGGCCCCGACGGGGGTTACCCCACGATGGTGACGCGGTCCGCCTTCGGCGGGGCGATCGGGTTCGTCGCCGTCGAGTTGGCGGTCAGGTACTGCTCCAGGGCCGCCAGGTCGTCCTCGCCGACCAGGTCGTTCGTGCCCTGGCCCAGGGTCGGGAAGCCGTCGCCGCCGCCCGCGAGGAAGCTGTTCGTCGCGACGCGGTAGGTGGCGGACGGGTCGATGGGCGAGCCGCCCAGCCGGATCGAGTCCGTGACGACGCGGTCCGCGCCCGTCTTCGTCAGGTCCAGGGTGTAGGTCAGGCCGGAGGAGATCTGGAGGATCTTCGGGGCCGCCTCGTTCGCGCCGCTGACCTGCTCCTTCAGGGCCTGGATGACCTGCGCGCCCGTGAAGTCCTGGAGGTTGACCGTGTTGGCGAACGGCTGGACGGTGAAGCCCTCGGCGAAGGTCACCACACCGTCGCCCTCCGCACCGCCGGCCGCGTAGGTGAGCGACGCGCGGATGCCGCCGGGGTTCATCAGCGCCAGGTCGGTCTCCGCGTCCAGCGTCCTGCCGTACTCCAGCTGCGCGTCGGCGATGAGGTCGCCGAGCGGGGACTCGGTGCCGTCCTTCACGATGTCGCCGGAGATGTAGCCGATCGGGCGGTTGCCGATGGGCGCGGCGAGGGTGTTCCACTTGCCGATCAGGCGGGTCATGTCGCGCGCCTTGCGGACGTCCCGGGTGACGACGTGGTTCGCGGACTTCACCGCCGTACGGGCGATGTCACCCGTCCAGCGGTCGTATGTCAGCGTGGTGTCCGTGTAGAGGCGGCCGAAGGACGCGGCCGAGGTGACCGTGCGGGGCTTGCCCGCCGGGTCGGGGATGGTGCACACGTACGCGTTGTGGGTGTGACCGGTGACCAGCGCGTCCACCTGCGGCGAGACGTTCTTGGCGATGTCCGCGATCGGGCCGGAGATGCCGTCGCCGGCGCCCGGGGAGTCGCAGTCGTAGTTGTAGGAGGACGAGGCCGGGAAGCCGCCCTCGTGGATGAGCGCCACGATCGACTTCACGCCCTGGCGCTGGAGCTCCTCGGCGTACTTGTTGATCGTCTCGACCTCGTCCTCGAAGGTGAGGCCCTTCACGCCCTCCGCCGAGACGATGTTCGGGGTGCCCTCCAGGGTCACGCCGATGAAGCCGACGTTGACGCCGTTCCGTTCCCACACCCAGTACGGCTCGAGGAGCGGCTTCTTCGTCTTCTCGTCGAGGACGTTCGCCGCCAGGTACGGGAAGTCGGCGCCCTTGAACTCCTTGTCCGTGTAGCAGCCGTCGACCGGGTGACAACCGCCGTTCTGCAGGCGGCCCAGTTCGGCGGCGCCCTCGTCGAACTCGTGGTTGCCGACGGAGGTGACGTCCAGGTCGAGCTTGTTCAGCGCCTCGATCGTGGGTTCGTCGTGGAAGAGGCCCGAGATCAGCGGGGACGCGCCGACCATGTCGCCGCCGGCGGCGGTGACGGAGTAGCGGTTGCCCTTGCGGGCCTTGCGCAGGTGCGTGGCGAGGTACTCCACGCCGCCCGCGTCGACGGTCTTCGTCGTGCCGTCGGGCTGGAGTTCGGTGACCCGGCCGGAGGAGCCGGACGGCGGCTCCAGGTTGCCGTGCAGGTCGTTGAAGGACAGCAGCTGCACGTCCTGGTAGCGGCCGTGCGACGTGCCCTTGTCGCCGTGGTCCTCGCCCGCGCTCGCCGACCCGGGCAGGGCGGCCGCGGCCAGCGCGCCGACGGTGAGCACACCGGCGGCGGTCGCGAGAAGACGGTTCGTACGGCGTCTGCGGCGCTGGTGGTGCGCCGGGGATGTGGCTGGCATGCGCCCCCCTGAGGGTCCGAGTGGGTACCGGCGCAGCCTAGAGTCAACGCGCGTAGCGCGACAGGGTGTTCAAGGTTACGGCCTGGTTTAACTTTCGCCGACACCGTTGCCGTCCGTTTTGCGCCCGCCTCCCCTTAACCTCGTACGCATGACCAGCGACGACTTCGCACGGCCCGGCCGCCCCCGCTCGCTCCAGACGTATGCCGCGCTCGGCCCCGGGCAGACCGAGACGGTGCTCGCCCTGCTCGCCGAGGCCGCCCGGACCGACGGACAGCAGGCGGTGTCCGAACAGGGGCGGTTGCAGCTGCGCGGCGGGGAGCGGGACGGGGTCTCGCACCTGCTGCTCTCCGTCGACGACGAACTCGTCGGATACGCCCAGCTGGAGGACACCGATCCGGTGGAACCGCCCGCCGCCGAGCTCGTCGTGCACCCCTCGTACCGGGGCCACGGGCACGGGCGGGCGCTCGGTTCGGCGCTGCTCGCCGCCTCCGGGAAGCGGCTGCGGGTGTGGGCGCACGGCGGTCACTCCGCCGCCCGGCACCTCGCGCAGGTCCTCGGGCTGACGCTGTTCCGGGAACTGCGGCAGATGCGGCGGCCGTTGGCCGGCTTCGAACTGCCCGACCCGGTGCTGCCGGAAGGCGTGACCGTACGCACCTTCGTGCCGGGCCGGGACGACGCCGCCTGGCTCGCGGTGAACGCCGCCGCGTTCGCCCACCACCCCGAGCAGGGCGCCCTCACCCAGCGCGACCTCGACGACCGCAAGGCCGAGGCGTGGTTCGACCCCGAGGGGTTCTTCCTGGCGGAGAAGGACGGCCGGCTCGTCGGCTTCCACTGGACCAAGGTGCACGCGGCGGAGCGCCTCGGGGAGGTGTACGTCCTCGGGGTGAGCCCCGACGCCCAGGGCGGCGGCCTCGGCAGGTCACTGACCACGATCGGGCTGCGGCACCTGGCGGCCCGGGGCCTGCCGACGGCCATGCTCTACGTCGACGCCGACAACAAGGCGGCGGTCTCCGTCTACGAGCGGCTGGGCTTCGTCACGCACGAGACGGACCTGATGTACCGGACGGAGACCTGAGCCCGCGGAGGGTGAGGCGGCGCCTCGGTTCCGTCGCGCACACCGCGCCCACCAGCAGCGCCGCGCACAGCAGTACCGCCCAACGGTCGTGGCCCGCCGCCCACCTCGTGTCGTCCGGGGTCGTGAACAGCGCCCAGCTCCCGGGGGTCAGCAGCGGACCCAGGACCGATCCGACGAGCAGGAACGCGGCGACCGCCTGACCCGGCCGGGCGCCGTCCCCGCGGCGGATCGCGAACGCCGACCCTGCCAGGGCGAGGGCGAGGGCCGCCGCCGCCTCCAGGGTGATCGCGGCGGCCGGGGGGCGTACGGGCGCGGGCACCAGGAGCAGCGCGGCGGTCCACCACACGGCGGCGACCGGGGCCACGAGGAGGACGCGCAGTCCGTGGCGGACGGCCCGCCGGACGGGGACGGCGGCGGTGGTGTGCCGGGCCGGGTCGTCCAGCACGAAGGCCGTCCCCAGCGCGAAGGCCACGGCGGACGCCCGCAGCACGTTCAGCGCCAGCCGGCCGTCCGCCCCCTCGCCCATCAGCCTAGGCACGGCGGCGAGCAGCAGGCCCAGGGCCCCGGCCGCTCCGATCGCCCTCCAGGGCATGGTCCGTACGGTCGGCCGCAGCAGAGCCGCGTCGACGGTCCTCACAGGCACTCGTCCTTCGCCTCCGGTTCGTCCAGGCCCAGCAGTCGCGCGACCCGGTCCGTCGTCACCTCCGGGGCCGTCAGCTCGGCCCAGTGCGCCCTCACCTTCGCGGCGGTCCCGTCCTTGGGACGCTGCAGCAGCTCGCGCACCACCTCCGTCTGCGCGGCGGTCATGGACAGCGGGTTCGTCTGCGAGAGGACGACCGCGGAGCCCGTGTCGCTGTCGTCCAGGCGCACCCGCCGCAGGTCCGACATCGGGTCGGGCCGGTCGGCGAGCGCCAGCCACATCACGGTGACCATCCGGCCGTCGCACATCTCGCCCGTCTCCGCCTCGGTGCCCGTGACCAGCACACCGGCCACGGCGGCGGCGAACTCCGGGACCCGGTTGCCGCCCCAGGACGTGCCGACGGTGACCTCGCCGGGGCGGGTGGCCGGGTCGATCGCCGCGTCGCTGTCCAGTCCGTACCGCGCCTCGACGCGCTGCCGTACGACGAGCGGCCGGTCCTGCGCGGTGCCGCCCGCGAGGGAGCGCACGCCGTTCAGGACCTCCGCCCAGTCGTCGGTGCGCGCTCCCCACTCCGGGAAGGCGCAGTACGTCGTGGCGTCCCGCTCGGCGCACCGCTGCTCCTTCTCCGGGGTGGCGGAGTACCGCGTACGCGCCTCGGTCGTCTCCGGCGGCACGCCCTGGGACTGGGCCACCGCGCCCACCAGGGTCAGCAGCACGGCCCCGGTGACGCCCGCCCGCACGGTCCGCAGCCGCGCGCCCCCGGAGACCAGCACCGCGAGCAGGGCCGCGCTCAGCGCGAGACCCGTGAGGTAGAGGGCGTGCCGGGCGGCGGGGCGGCCCAGCAGCTCGGACGGCAGCGTGTTGGAGGTGTTCTCGCCGACCGTCAGCGACAGCCACCGCGTCCACCCCTCGCCACCGGCGTCGGTGATCAGCAGGGAGAAGGACAGGAGGAGGACGAGCAGCAGCGGGGCCGCGAAGGGAGCGGCCAGCAGCCGGCCCAGCAGCACCCCGAGGGCACCGAGCACCAGGACGGACAGCGGCCCGGCCAGCAGCTCGCCCGGCGAACCGTGCCCGACCGCGCCGGGCTTGAGCGCCTCCCAGGTGAACTGGCCGGCCACGCACACCCCGGTGAGCAGCGCGACGGCCGCGACGGACAGCAGGTGCGCGGCCGTACGGCGCCACGGCTGGACCACCAGCACGTCGAGGTGCCGGTCGGTGTCGTACCGGCGGGAGCGCAGCACGGCCTGGTTGACGCAGAGCAGCACCGCGAGGCCGACGAGCAGGGGCGCGTTCTGGGTGGCGCGGTCGGCGTCCTGCAGCGCGGGGAAGCCGTCCCAGGAGGTGCGGGTCTTCCACACCGTCGCGCCGAGGTACACCGCGAAGGCGATGAGGACCGGCACCCGCAGCAGGAGCCGGCGGGTCTCGAAGCGGGCCAGGGTGAACACGGCAGCCCAGGAGGTGCGGGGGTCGGCCGCCGTGACCGTGGCGACCGGGGTCCCGGTGGTGAGCGTGGTCATGCGGCCGCCTCCGTGTCCGTGCCGTCGAGGCCGTCGAGGGTGAGCAGGTAGCCGTCCTCCAGGGTGGGTTCGAGGAGGTCCGCGCCGGCGGGCGGGTCGCCCACGTTGCGGAAGGCGCCGAGCCCGGTGCGCCAGCCGGCCTTCGCGCCCGGGTCGCGTTCGGTGCTGCTCCACACCCGGCCGGCGGCCCGCGCGGTCAGCTCGGCGGGGGTGCCGTCGAAGCGGACGGTGCCGTCGGCCAGGACGACGACCCGGTGGCAGAGCATCGCCACGTCCTCGGTCTGGTGCGTGGACAGCAGCACCGTGCGGCCCTCACCGGCCCGCGCGATCAACTCACGGAACCGCATCCGCTGTTCCGGGTCGAGTCCGACGGTGGGCTCGTCGAGGACGAGGAACGCGGGATCGCCGACGAGCGCCGCCGCCAGCGCCACCCGCTGCCGCATCCCGCCGGAGAGCTTGCGGATCCGCTTGCCGCGTACGTCGACGAGGCCGGCCTCGTCGAGCACCCTGCGCACCTCGCGGTGGCGGGCGGCGCGGTCGGTGAGCTCCTTGAGGATCGCCACGTAGTCGACGAACTCGAAAGCGGTGAAGTCGGGGTGGAAGCCGGGCGTCTGCGGCAGGTAGCCGAGGTTGCGCCGGACCTCCTGCCGGCCCCGCGAGGTGCCCGGGTCGTGACCGAGCACCGTGAAGGAGCCCCGGTCGGCCGGTACGGCGGTGGCGAGTACCCGCAGCAGCGTGGTCTTGCCCGCGCCGTTGGGCCCGAGCAGCCCGGTGACACCGGCGGACAGCCGCAGCGACACGTCGTCGAGGGCGCGGACACCGCCGTAACGGAGGCTCAGCCCGGAGGCGGAGACGGTGGGGGTCATACGGAACTCCCGTACAGGTGGGGACAGGTGGATGGAGTCTGGAGACAGGTGGACGGAGCCGAAGGCGGCCGGACCGCGATTCCCCGGGCCGGGGGCGGACGGCTGGTGGGTCGTGGCCGACAAGGCGCCGGGGCGGTCGGCCGGGGTTCCTGACCGACCGAGCACCGGGGCGGACGGCCAGGAACCTCTGGTCAGCCAGGTACCGGGGCGGACGGCCCGAGGACCTCTGGCCGTCCAGCCACCGGGGCGGACGGCCGAGGGTCCCTGGCCGACCACGCACCCGGGCGGACAGCCAGGAACCTCTGGTCAGCCAGGTACCGGGGCGGACGGCCCGAGGACCTCTGGCCGTCCAGCCACCGGGGCGGACGGCCCGAGGCCCCCCGACAGTCCAGGCACCGGCGCGGACGGCCGGATTTCCCGGCCGAGGCCGTCGGCCCGCCCCCGGCGGAGGGGAGGGGGCCGGAGCCGTCAGGCCGCGTCGCCCCTCCCGGCGGAGAGCCGGGCGGCCGTCAGGGCGTACTTCGGCTGCTGAGGTCGAAGCGGTCCCGGAGCAGGACGAGCAGGGCGGCGGCGAGTGCGGTGACCACCGCCGACACGCCCTGCCCGGCCGCGGTGAACGGGGCGAGCGGGCCGTCCCCGCCGGCCCGGGCGGCGTCCGCCGTGAGCAGTAGCGCGATCCAGCCGCCGCCGACGAGGGACGGGGCGAGCACCGGACCGAGCCGGGCGGTCAGCGCGAGTCCGGTCGCGGTGAGCGCGAGGGCGGGCAGCAGCCAGGCCAGGGCGCGCAGCCCGTACCCGGGCAGGGCGAGCGTGGCCAGCCCGTTGAGGCCGAGCCCGGCGCCGAGTACCGCCACCGTGCGGATCATCAGCAGCCGGAAGCCGTGCGTCGGGGCGACGACCGCCATCTCGTACGTAGGGTCCAGCGCGGGCCCGTACGACAGCGCGACCCCGGCGAGCGGCAGCAGCGGGGCGAGGGCGAGGAAGAGGGTGGGCGAGCCGCCGGTGCCGTGAACGGCGGTGACGGCCACCGTGAGCAGGAGGACGGCGGTGACCGCGCCCAGCCAGGAGCGGCGCAGCGCCGGGGTGGCGACGAGCAGCCGAGCGGTGTGGTCGGCGATGCCGAGCCGCAGCAGCAGCGACTCCAGGAATCCGGGCCGGGGCACGTCCAGTTCGGCGTCGAGCCGTTCCCATCCGGCGTCGAGGGCGACGGGGTCGCTCACCCCGGCGAGGACGGCCCGGCAGTGCGCGCAGGCGGTGAGGTGGGTGTCGGCCGACCACAGCAGGGGCGCCGGGAGGCCGCCCCGCGCGTAGGCCCGCAGGTCCTCCTCGGACACGTGCCAGCCGGTGCCGCCCCCGGACGTACCGCCCGTTGTTCCGTACGTCATGCCAGCGCCTCCCGGAGTTGCCTGCGGGCCCGCATCGCCCGCGTCTTGACCGTGCCCGGCGGGATGCCGAGCAGGACGGCGGCCTCACGGGTGGTCAGCCCGTCGATGACCGTCGCCTGGAGCACCGCGCGCAGTTCCGGCGACAGCCGGACCAGCGCACCGGCGAGGTCCCCGTGCTCCACCCCCGCGAGCACGCGGTCCTCCGCCGACGCCTCGTCCCGGTGCCGCAGCCGCGCCAGCGTCTGCCGCAGCCGGCCCCGCGCACCGGCGCCGCGCAGGGCGTCGACCAGCCGGCGCGAGGCGATCCGCCACAGCCAGCCGGCCGCGTCCCCGTCCTCCCGGTACCGCGCGCTCCCCCGCCACACCGCCAGGAAGGTCTCCTGCACGACGTCGTCGACGATCCCCGCGTCGGCGCACCGGCCGCGCATCCGGGCGGTCAGCCACGGCGCGTACCGCCGGTACAGCTCCTCGAAGGCGCGCCGGTCCCCGTCCGCCGCGACGGCGCGCAACAGCTCCCCGTCGCTTCTCGTTTCGCTCACATCCCCTCATCGGACGACCCCCGCCGACCGGTTCACGGGAGCGCGGTTGACTTTCCCACCACCCTGCACCACCCTTTCACTACTCAATTAGTGAAAGGGTGGTTGTCGAGTGATCGACTACCGCATCGACCGGCACAGCGGCGTGGCCACCTATGTCCAGATCGTGCAGCAGACCAAACAGGCCCTGCGCCTGGGACTGCTGGCGCCCGGCGACAAGCTGCCCACGGCCCGGGAGGTCGTCGAGGCCACCGCCGTCAACCCCAACACCGTGCTGAAGGCCTACCGCGAGCTGGAACGCGAGGGCCTGGTGGAGGCCCGGCGCGGCCTCGGCACCTTCGTACGGCGCTCCCTGGGCGCCGCCCCCGCCGACTCCCCGCTCCGCGCGGAGCTGGAGGACTGGGCGGCGCGGGCCCGTGCGGCCGGCCTGGAGCGGGAGGACGTGGCCGCGCTCTTCACCGCCGTGCTCGAAACCCACTACCCGGTACGAACGCCGGACCCCGCACCTCCGAAGACCTCTCAGGGAGACCCGTCATGACCGTCCCGGCCATCGAGGCAGGTGCGCTCGGCAAGCGCTTCGGCCGGCGCGCCGCGTGGGCGCTGCGCGACTGTTCCTTCCGACTGCCCGCCGGCCGCGTCTGCGCCGTCGTCGGCCCCAACGGCGCGGGCAAGTCCACACTGCTCGCGATCGCCGCCGGGCTGCTCGCCCCCACCGACGGCACGATCACCGTCCTCGGCACCGACCCGGCGTCGGCCCGCCCCCGGGTGGGCTTCGTCGACCAGGACAAGCCGCTGTACCCGCAGCTCACGGTCGACGAGACGCTGCGCATGGGCGCCGATCTGAACCCCGGCCGCTGGGACGCGGACACCGCGCGGCGGATCGTGGCCGGCGGCGACCTGGACCCGGGCGAGCGCGTCCGCTCCCTCTCCGGCGGCCAGCGCACCCGCGTCGCTCTCGCGCTCGCTCTCGCCAAGTGCCCCGAACTGCTGCTCCTGGACGAGCCGATGGCCGACCTCGACCCGCTGGCCCGGCACGAGCTGATGGGCGTACTGATGGGTCAGGCCGCCGCGCACGGCACGACGATCGTGATGTCCTCGCACGTCGTCGCCGAGCTGGAGGACTCCTGCGACCACCTGCTGCTGATCGGCGGCGGCCGGGTCCGCCTGGCCGGTGAGATCGACGACCTGCTGGCCGCCCACACCCGCGTCTCCGCCCCGGCGGCGACGGACCTGGCCCCGCACGACGTCGTGGAGTCCCGCACCACCGGCCGCCGGCTCAGCGCGCTGATCCGCCCGTCCGGCCCGCTGCCCGGCGACTGGCGCACCGGCGCGCCGTCCCTGGAGGAGCTCGTCCTGTCCTACCTGCGCAACCCCGAGGCCCCCACCCCGGCCGACCCCATGGAGGCCGCCGCATGAGCGCCACCCCGACCGCCCCGGCCACCACCGACCGCCCCGCCCCCGCGCCCCGGCAGCTGCGCTGGCTGTACCGGCTGCACCGCCCGGCCCTCCTCACCGGTGCGGCGATCACGCTGCTGCTCGGCGCGGCCCTGCTGTGGCTCGGCGGCCCGCTCACCGACGCCTCGGCGGCGGCCTGGAAGCAGTACAACGCCTGCGGCATCACCGGGAGCTGCACCTACGACCAGAGCTCGATCCTGCTCTACAAGGACGTCTACACCTACACGACCTTCGCCGTGCTCGCCGTGCCGTTCCTGGTCGCCGCCTGGGCCGGCGGCTCGCTGACCGGCCGCGAGATGGAGTCCGGCACGGCCCGCCTCGCCTGGACCCAGAGCGTCTCCCCGGCCCGCTGGCTGGCCTCCCGGCTCGCCTTCCCGGCCGTGCTGACCGCCGCCGCGACCGGTCTGCTGGTCTCGCTGCACCGCCTGGCCTGGACGGCGGCCGACGGCCGCGTCGACACCGCCCTGTCGTGGGACCACTACCCCACGTTCTACGCCAACGGCACCGTCCCGGTGGCCCTCGCCCTGGCCGGACTGGCCGCGGGCGTCCTCGCGGGGCTGGTGCTGCGCCGCGCCCTGGCCGCGCTCGCCACGGCCGCCGTCGCGGTCGGGGCACTGTGGGCGGCCGTCCACACCGCCCTGCCGCATCTGTGGCCCGCGGTCACCAGGATCAGCAGCCTGCGGGACGGCCCGGCCGGGGAGGGCCTCTGGGTCGGCCAGGGCGTCCTGACCGCCGACGGCGACCGGCTGCCCACTCCCTGCTACAGCAGCATGATGCCCGAGTGCGAGGCGGCACTGGCGGACCTCGACGCCGTCGGCTTCTACCGCGACCTCCACCCCGCCGCCCACTACTGGCCGCTCCAGCTGGTCGCCTCCGGCATCCTGCTCGCCGTCGCCGCGCTCCTGGCCCACGCGGCCTTCCGGCTGCTGCGCCGCCGCACGGTCTGACCCCCACGCCCGTACGTCCCTCCCGGCGGGGGAGGGACGTACGGCCCCCCGCACCCCCGTGAGCCGCCGCCCGATATCCCGGACGTCATGTCTCCGTAACCATCGATTCAGACAGGCTTGCGACGCTCGGCCAATGAATCCCGCCGTGCCAGAGGCTTCACCGCCCCGAAGGGTGAACGGGGAGAACGGAAACGCCTCAGGACCACCACCGCTCCCACCCGCGTTCTCCGACGCGCCCGTGACGCCGGTGGCGCGGAACAATGGGGTCATGAGCCAGCCCAGCACCCAGGCACAGGTACAGCACCCGCAGCCCTCCGTGGGCTCCATCGCCGCCCACCGCCCGCACACCGTGGCCGGAACGGTCTCCGACCTGGAACCCGACATCGACGCGGACCTCGACGGTTACGAGGAATCCCTGACCGACGGCGCCACCCCGCTCCCGCAGGGCCGTTTCCTCGACCGGGAACGAAGCTGGCTCGCGTTCAACGAACGCGTCCTCGAACTCGCCGAGGATCCCGACACCCCGCTGCTGGAGCGCGCCAACTTCCTCGCGATCTTCGCCAGCAACCTGGACGAGTTCTTCATGGTCCGCGTGGCCGGACTGAAGCGCCGTATCGCCACCGGTGTCGCCACCCGCTCCGCCTCCGGTCTCCAACCGCGCGAGGTGCTGGAGATGATCTGGGCCCGCTCCCGCGAGCTGATGGCCCGGCACGCCGCCTGCTACCACGAGGACGTCGCCCCCGCACTCGCGGAGGAGGGCATCCACCTGGTCCGCTGGAACGAGCTGGCGGAGAAGGAGCAGGCCCGCCTGTTCACCCTCTTCCGGCACCAGATCTTCCCGGTCCTCACCCCGCTCGCGGTCGACCCCGCGCACCCCTTCCCGTACATCTCGGGCCTGTCGCTGAACCTGGCCGTGGTCGTACGCAACCCGGTCACCGGGCACAGGCACTTCGCGCGGGTCAAGGTGCCGCCGCTGCTGTCCCGCTTCCTGGAGAGCTCCCCCGGCCGGTACGTCCCCATCGAGGACGTCATCGCCGCGCACCTGGAGGAGCTGTTCCCGGGCATGGAGGTGCTGCAGCACCACGCCTTCCGGCTCACCCGCAACGAGGACCTGGAGGTCGAGGAGGACGACGCGGAGAACCTGCTCCAGGCGCTGGAGAAGGAGCTCATGCGGCGCCGCTTCGGGCCGCCGGTGCGCCTGGAGGTCGAGGAGTCCATCGACCGCGAGGTGCTGGACCTGCTGGTGCGCGAGCTGAAGGTCGGCGAGGCGGAGGTGTACCCGCTGCCGGGCCCGCTCGACCTCACCGGCCTGTTCCGCATCCACGGCCTGGACCGGCCCGAGCTGAAGTACCCGAAGTTCATCGCCGGCACCCACCGCGACCTGGCGGAGGTCGAGTCGGCGTCCCAGCCCGACGTCTTCGCCGCCCTGCGCAGCCGGGACGTGCTGCTGCACCACCCGTACGACTCGTTCTCCACCTCCGTGCAGGCGTTCCTGCAGCAGGCGGCCGAGGACCCCGACGTGCTGGCCATCAAGCAGACGCTGTACCGCACTTCGGGCGACTCCCCCATAGTCGACGCGCTGATCGACGCCGCCGAGGCCGGCAAGCAGGTGCTGGTCCTGGTCGAGATCAAGGCGCGTTTCGACGAGCACGCGAACATCAAGTGGGCGCGCAAGCTGGAGGAGGCCGGCTGCCACGTCGTGTACGGCCTGGTCGGCCTGAAGACCCACTGCAAGCTGTCCCTGGTGGTCCGTCAGGAGGGCGAGACGCTACGGCGCTACAGCCACGTCGGCACCGGCAACTACCACCCGAAGACGGCCCGCCTCTACGAGGACCTCGGGCTGCTCACCGCGGACCCGCAGGTCGGCGCGGACCTCTCCGACCTGTTCAACCGGCTCTCCGGCTACTCCCGCCGCGAGACCTACCGGCGCCTGCTCGTCGCCCCCAAGTCCCTGCGGGACGGCCTGGTCTCCCGCATCGACAAGGAGGCCCAGCACCACCGCGCCGGACGGCCCGCCTACGTCCGCATCAAGGTCAACTCGATGGTCGACGAGGCCGTCATCGACGCCTGCTACCGGGCGTCGCAGGCCGGCGTCCCGGTGGACATCTGGGTGCGCGGCATCTGCGCGATCCGGCCGGGCGTGGCGGGCCTGTCGGAGAACGTGCGGGTACGGTCCGTCCTCGGCCGCTTCCTCGAACACTCCCGCGTGTTCGCCTTCGGCAACGGCGGCGAGCCCGAGGTGTGGTTCGGCAGCGCGGACATGATGCACCGCAACCTCGACCGCCGTATAGAGGCGCTGGTACGGGTCACCGACCCCGCGCACCGGGCGGCTCTGAACCGCCTGCTGGAGACCGGCATGTCGGACACCACCCAGTCCTGGCACCTCGCCGCGGACGGCGAGTGGACCCGGCACGCGACGGACGCGGACGGCCAGCCCCTGCGCAACGTCCAGGAGATGCTCATAGACGCCCGGAGGCGCCGGCGTGGCACAGCGACACCCTGACCCGACGGACCCCGCGGCCCTGGCCGGCTATCTGCGGGCCCAGGCGACCGAGTTCCTCCGCGCGCTGCGCCTCCACCGGGAGACCGGTGCGGGCGCGGCGGCGTCGGAGGGCTCCGTCGGGGCGGCCCGCGCGCTGCGCCGCGCGGCCCGCCGCGTCAGCGCGAGCCTGCACACCTTCCATCCGGTCCTGGACCCCGACTGGTCGGAGGCGATGCGCCCCGAACTGGCCTGGGTCTCCGGCACCCTGGCCCTGGAACACGCCTACGCCTCCCGCCTGGACCAGCTCCTCCTCGCCCTCCACCGCCTGTCGGGGGCACCGCCGTTGTCGGCTCTGCCGCACCCCGCACGCCCGCAGCCCGCGGGCAGTCGTGCCGCCGGGGCGGCACGGGTGGGCGCTGGGGGCACCCCCTCCGGGGGAAGCACCTCGTCGGCGCCGAGCAGCGCGACCCCGCCCCGCACCCCGGCCGCCCCGGCACCCGAAGCGGCGGGCACCGAACCCGGTGCTTACGGCAGCAAGGGTGCCGCCGCCACCGGTGTTCTCGCCGACTCCGTCAACGGAACCGTCGTCCCCACCCCGGACCGGGGAAACCTGACCGTCGGCGCCGCCAAGGCCGGCGCGCTGCTGGACCGCCAGCTGACCCTGGCAAGGACCCGTGCGCACTCCACCGCCCTGCAGGCCCTCGGCTCCTCCCGCTTCCACGCGATCGCCGACAAGGTCGCCGTACTCGCCAGCGAGGTCCCCCTCTCCCCGGCAGCGGCGGCGGCCGGCGCCGACCTCCGCCCGCTCGCCGACGCCGCGCGCGGGCGCCTCGCCGACGCCGTCGCCGCACTGCCCCTGCTCACCGCGGGCAGCCCGTACAACGCCGAGGCGCTGATCCACGGTCTCTCCCCGGACCCCGCCCCGCACCCGCAGGACGCCCCCTGGCACCAGGTCCGGCTCCTCCTGCGCCTGCACCGCTACGCCCTGGAGGTCCTCCAGACCGGCCCGGACCCGGCCCTCCTCGCCGCCGGCGAGGCACTGGACCGGCACCGCGACGCCTCCGAGGCCGCGGCCGCCGCCGCGCAGGCGGCCCGCACCCCGCGGATCGCCCCGGCCACGGCGTACGCGCTGGGCGTGCTCCACGCCGACCAGCGGCATGAGGTGGAGGCGGCGCGGTACGCGTTCCAGCGGGCCTGGCGGAAGGAAGCCGCCGGCACGTTATAGGAAGCCGCCGGCACGTCACAGGGAGGCACCCGGTGAGCACCCCGCGCTCCGCGCACGCCCGCGCACCGCACCCCACCCTCACCGTCCAGGCCGCCGGCTGCGTCCTGTGGCGCCGCTCCCCCGTGACCGGCGGGCTCGAGCTCTGCCTCGTGCACCGGCCGAAGTACGACGACTGGTCCTGGCCCAAGGGCAAGCTCAAGCCCGGCGAGGACCCGCTGGCCGGCGCCCTGCGCGAGGTCGCCGAGGAGACGGGCCACACCGCCGCCCCGGCCGCCGAACTCCCCAGCGCGCACTACCTGGCCAAAGGCCGCCCGAAGCGGGTCCGCTACTGGGCGGCCGAAGCCGTCTCCGGCACGTTCACCCCGAACGACGAGGTCGACCGCATCCTCTGGCTCCCCCCGGAGGCCGCCCGCGCCCGCCTCACCGAGCCCCGGGACGCCGGCCTGGTGGACGCCCTCCTCGCCACCCTCCGCCCGGCACGGTGAGTGTCCCGTTCCCGTCCGGTATCTCCCTGTGTCCTCGACGTGAGCGTTCCGTGACCTCACCGCACCGTCCGCAGGGGTTCACCCCACGTTCATTTACGCCCATCGGCAGCTTCACCTGATCTGCCTAATTTCGGCCTTACCGATACGGGGCGCAGCCCTACAACGCGTCAGTATCACCCAGTCTTGATCGTCTTCAACGCCACTCCTCGCACGCCGCCGGATTCAGGACGGCGGCTTCTGGAAGGAACTCCCTCAAGTGAAGCTTCAGCGCAAGAACCGGCGGGCCCTCGCTCTCGGTGCTCTCGCCGTCTCCGGCGCCCTGGCCCTCACGGCGTGCGGCTCCGACGACACCGGTGACAGCGGCAGCGGCGACGCCACCACGAGCACGCAGGCCGGCAACATCAAGTGTGACGACGCCAGTGGCCAGCTCCTCGCCGACGGCTCGTCCGCGCAGAAGAACGCGATCGACGCGTGGGTGAAGCAGTTCGCCGCCGCGTGCAAGGGCGTCCAGATCAACTACAAGGGTGGCGGCTCCGGCGCCGGTATCACCGCGTTCACCCAGGGCACGGTCGGCTTCGCCGGCTCCGACTCCGCGCTGGACCCCGAGGAGATCACCGCCACCAAGGAGGTCTGCTCCGGCGGCCAGGGCATCGACCTGCCGATGGTCGGCGGCCCGATCGCCGTGGCGTACAACCTCGAGGGTGTCGACAACCTCGTCCTGGACGCGCCGACCCTGGCGAAGATCTTCAGCGACAAGATCAAGAACTGGAACGACCCGGCGATCGCGAAGCTGAACCCCGACGCCGACCTGCCCGACCTCAAGATCCAGGCGTTCCACCGCTCCGAGGACTCCGGCACCACGGACAACTTCACCAAGTACCTGATCGAGACCACCCCGGAGAACTGGAAGTACGAGGGCGGCAAGGCCTGGACGGCCCCCGGCGGCCAGTCCGCGTCCGGCTCCTCCGGTGTCGCCCAGCAGGTCAAGCAGACCAACGGCGCGATCAGCTACATGGAGCTCTCCTACGCCAAGGGCTCCTCCGTGGTCGCCATCGACACGGGTGCCGCCGAGCCCGTCCAGGCCTCGGTCGACGGTGCCACCAAGGCCATCGCGGACGCCAAGGTCGTCGGCACCGGCAAGGACCTGGCCCTGGAGCTGAACTACGCCACCAAGGCCGAGGGCGCCTACCCGATCACCCTGGTCACCTACGAGATCGTCTGCGACAAGGGCAACAAGGCGGAGAGCCTGCCGACCGTCAAGGCGTTCCTGAACTACATCGCCAGCGAGGACGGCCAGCAGCTCCTCGCCGACAACGACTACGCCCCCATGCCCGCCGAGATCATCACCAAGGTCCGCAGCACCATCGAGGGCCTGAGCTGACCTGAGTGTGCGGCCCGGTCCCCCCGCGGGACCGGGCCGCACCGTCCGGTGCACCGCCGCCAGGAGCCCCGCGCACAGCAGGGCGCCGCAGACCGGAGAACCCGATGGACATAACCACGAAGACACCTCCTTCCCCACCACAGCCGACCGTGGCCGAGCACAAGCGCACCGTCCGCGGCGCCACCCGTCCCGGAGACCGCGTCTTCCTCGGTCTCGCCCGCGGCTCGGGCATCTTCCTGCTGGTGATCATGGCCGCCATCGCGGTCTTCCTCACCTGGCGTGCCGCCATCGCCATCAGCGAGAACGAGGGCAACTTCCTCACGACCTTCGAGTGGAGCACCAGCGGCACCGAGCCGGTCTTCGGCATCGCGGTCCTGGCCTACGGCACGATCGTCTCCTCGATCATCGCCATGGTCATCGCGGTCCCGATCGCCGTCGCCATCGCGCTGTTCCTCACCCACTACGCCCCGCGCAGGCTGAGCGGCCCGATCGCCTACGTGATCGACCTGCTCGCCGCCGTACCGTCCATCGTGTACGGCCTGTGGGGCGCCCTGATCCTCGTACCGCACATGAACGGCCTCTTCGGCTGGCTGAACGACTACTTCCGCTGGACCGGCATCTTCTCGTGGGAGGAAGGCCCGGCCCGCTCGATGCTCACCGTCGGCATCCTGCTCGCGATCATGATCCTGCCGATCATCACCAACGTGAGCCGCGAGGTGTTCAGGCAGGTCCCGCAGACGAACGAAGAGGCCGCCCTGGCCCTCGGCGCCACGCGCTGGGAGGTCATCCGGATGTCGGTGCTGCCCTTCGGCCGCTCCGGCGTGATCTCCGCCTCGATGCTCGGCCTCGGCCGCGCGCTCGGCGAGACGATGGCCGTCGCCACCGTGCTCTCCCCGGACTTCCTGATCCACGGCAGCCTGCTCAACCCGGGCGGCGGCACCTTCGCCCAGAACATCGCCAGCAAGTTCGGTGAGGCGAACGAGTTCGGCCGTGACGCGCTGATCGCCTCCGGTCTCGTCCTGTTCGTCATCACCCTGCTGGTCAACGGCGCGGCCCGCATGATCATCGCCCGCCGCAAGGAGTACTCGGGGGCCAACGCATGAGCACCACGACCGTCCAGCACCCGAGCACGCTCCAGGGCGCCCGGCTGCCGAAGTGGTCCCCCTGGGCCATCGCCGCGGGTTCGCTCGCCGTCTCCATCGGCCTCGGCCTGGCCACCGGCATCGAGAGCAAGGTCCAGTGGGGTCTGATCGCCGCGCTGCTCTTCGTCCTCGGTACGTACTTCATCGCCTCCGGCGTCGAGGGCAAGCGCCAGGCCAAGGACCGCGTCGCGACCTCGCTGGTCTGGGTCGCGTTCCTGCTCGCCGTGGTGCCGCTGGTCTCCCTGGTGTGGACGACCGTCGCCCGCGGTGTGAAGGTCCTCGACGGCTACTTCCTGAGCCACTCCATGGGCGTCGTCGCCGACACCGAGGCCGGCGGTGGTATCTACCACGCCATCATCGGCACCGCGGAGCAGGTCGGCATCGCCACCCTGATCGCCGCGCCGATCGGCGTGCTCACCGCGATCTACCTGGTCGAGTACGGCCGCGGTCACCTGGCCCGCGCCGTCACCTTCTTCGTCGACGTGATGACCGGCATCCCGTCGATCGTCGCCGGTCTGTTCATCCTCAGCCTCCTGCTGATCTTCGACATGGGCTTCTCCGGCTTCGCGGGCGCCCTCTCCCTCGCGATCCTGATGATGCCGGTCGTGGTCCGCTCCACGGAGGAGATGCTCAAGCTCATCCCGAACGAGCTGCGTGAGGCGTCCCTGGCGCTGGGCGTGCCCAAGTGGCGCACCATCCTGAAGGTGGTCCTGCCGACGGCGATCGGCGGTATCACCACCGGTGTGATGCTGGCGGTCGCCCGTATCGCCGGTGAGACCGCGCCCGTCCTGCTGCTGGTGTTCGGCAACCCGTTCATCAACAACAACCCCTTCGACGGGGCGCAGGCGTCGCTGCCGCTGTACGTCTACCAGCAGTACGCGAACAGCGCGGGCTCGGAAGCGGCGTACGACCGCGCCTGGGCCGCGGCTCTCACCCTGATCGCCTTCGTGATGATCCTCAACCTGGCGGCCCGCGGGATCGCCCGCTGGAAGGCCCCGAAGACCGGTCGCTGACGCGGCCATACAGCGACCGATCGCAAGACTTTCCCGAAAGAAGCAGTGATTCGCATGGCCAAGCGCATTGATGTCAGCGGCCTCAACGCCTACTACGGCTCCTTCCTGGCCATCGAGGACATCTCGATGACCGTCGAGCCCCGCTCCGTGACGGCCTTCATCGGCCCGTCCGGCTGCGGCAAGTCCACCTTCCTGCGCACGCTCAACCGCATGCACGAGGTCACCCCCGGCGGCCGGGTGGACGGCAAGGTCATGCTCGACGACGAGAACCTCTACGGCGCCGGCATCGACCCGGTGTCCGTGCGCCGCGAGGTCGGCATGGTCTTCCAGCGCCCGAACCCGTTCCCGACGATGTCGGTCTACGACAACGTGGCGGCGGGCCTGCGCCTGAACGGAAAGTACAAGAAGTCCCAGCTGGACGACATCGTCGAGAAGTCCCTCAAGGGCGCCAACCTCTGGAACGAGGTCAAGGACCGCCTGAACAAGCCGGGCTCCGGCCTCTCCGGCGGTCAGCAGCAGCGCCTGTGCATCGCGCGGGCGATCGCGGTGGAACCGAAGGTCCTCCTCATGGACGAGCCCTGCTCCGCCCTGGACCCGATCTCCACCCTCGCCATCGAGGACCTGATCGGCGAGCTGAAGGAGCAGTTCACGATCGTCATCGTGACGCACAACATGCAGCAGGCGGCCCGCGTCTCCGACCGCACCGCCTTCTTCAACCTGGCGGCCGTCGGCCAGCCCGGCAAGCTGATCGAGCTCGACGACACGGAACGCATCTTCTCCAACCCGTCGGTCCAGGCCACGGAGGACTACATCTCCGGCCGCTTCGGCTAGACCGCGAAACTCCTCGCGGTGCTGCATGGCGGTGCCACCGCGAGGCCAAAGGGCCCGCCCCCGAAACCGGGGACGGGCCCTTTCACATACCCACGTACCTGCGTACCTGCGTACCTGCGGGCACCATTGCCGCCCAACTGCGGGCAATCGTGCCTCCCCCAGTGCCTTAAAGGCCTGGGAGGTACCCCCAGGGCGGCACGGGTGGGCGGTGGGGGCACCTCCCGCTCGAGCGAAGCCGAGAGTGGGGGAGGCACCCCGCAAACGCCGGGCTGCGCAACACCCCCCGCCCGGCACCAACGCGCAGCACCGACCAAGGCCGGCTACAGCACAGCCAGATTCACCAGCCCGAACGACAACGCGGCCACAGCAGCCGCCGCAGGCATGGTGATGAACCAGCCGAGGACGATGTTCTTGGCGACGCCCCACCGCACGGCGTTGACCCGCTTCGTCGCACCGACACCCATGATCGCCGAAGTGATCACGTGCGTGGTGGAGATCGGAGCGTGGAAGATGAACGCCGATCCGAACATGATCGAGGCGCCCGTGGTCTCCGCGGCGAACCCCTGAGGCGGATCAAGCTCGATGATCTTCCGCCCCAGCGTCCGCATGATGCGCCACCCACCGGCGTACGTCCCCGCGGACAGCATCAGCGCACAAGCGATCTTCACCCACACCGGAATCGGATCGCCGTAGTCCTCGACATCCGCGATGACCAGCGCCATCACCACGATGCCCATCGTCTTCTGCGCGTCCTGCAGACCGTGCCCCAGCGCCATCCCCGCCGCGGAAACGGTCTGCGCGATCCGGAACCCCCGCTTCGCCTTGTGCGGATTGGCCCGCCGGAAGATCCACAGGATCACGGTCATCACCAGATACCCGGCGAGCAGACCGACGACCGGCGACACGAACATCGGGATGACGATCTTGTCGACCACCCCGTTCCAGTAGACGGTCGTCCCCCCGGCCAGCGCGGCCCCGACCATGCCCCCGAACAGCGCGTGCGACGACGACGACGGCAGCCCGAAGTACCAGGTGATCAGGTTCCAGACGATCGCCCCGACCAGCGCGGCGAAGAGGATCCCCATCCCCTTCGACCCCTCGGGTGTCTGGATCACACCCTCACTGACGGTCTTGGCGACCCCGGACCCCATGAACGCGCCGGCGAGGTTCATCACGGCCGCCATCGCCAGCGCCGCCCGGGGCGTCAGCGCCCGGGTCGACACGGACGTGGCGATCGCGTTCGCCGAGTCGTGGAAGCCGTTCGTATACGTGAAGAAGAGCGCGACGCCGATGGTCACGACCAGAGCGAAGGTGTCCATGAAGGGCTCAGGACTCCTTGACGGCGATGGTCTCCACCGTGTTCGCCACGTGCTCGAAGGCGTCGGCCGCCTCCTCCAGTACGTCCACGATCTGCTTGAGCTTCAGCACCTCGATCGCGTCGTACTTGCCGTTGAAGAGGTGGGCCAGCAGCTTGCGGTGGATCTGGTCGGCCTGGTTCTCCAGCCGGTTGACCTCGATCCAGTACTCGGTGAGGTTCTCCATGGTGCGCAGGTGCGGCATGGCCTCCGCGGTCAGCTCCGCCGCCCGCGCCAGGACCTCGATCTGCTGCTCGACGCCCTTGGGCAGTTCCTCGACGTTGTAGAGGACGACCAGGTCGACGGCCTCCTCCATGAAGTCCATGATGTCGTCGAGGGAGGACGCGAGGGAGTAGATGTCCTCGCGGTCGAACGGCGTGATGAACGAGGAGTTCAGCTGGTGGAAGATCGCATGCGTGGCGTCGTCACCTGCGTGTTCCGCGGCCCGCATACGCTCTGCGATCTCGGCCCGGGCGGAGGGGTCCGCCCCGAGCAGTTCCATCAGGAGCTTCGAGCCCGTGACGATGTTGTCCGCGGACGCGGCGAACATGTCGTAGAAGCTCGTCTCCCTGGGGGTCAGACGAAAGCGCACGTGGGGTCCTCGGTGAGCATCGGTTTCGGTCAGGCTGATGCTAGGCGCATCATCCGGCCACGACGAACGGGCCGCCAACCAGTGTCGCCCATCGGGCAGAGTGATGAGTACGGGGGCGGTCCGAGGTCCGTTTCCGGCCGCTGCGCATGTCATCGGCCAAGAGGCCTATACCCAGCAAAGTTCGCTACCATATACCCACCAGGGGTATGTGTCGCCCGTCAGTGCACCAGGAGGACGCGATGACGACCACCGAGACCGGCGCGGACGCGCCCTTCGCCCCGGACGCGACGGGCCTCGTGACCGATCACGACCACGGCGTCCACGGCTACCACAAGCAGAAGCAGGAGCACCTCAAACGCCTGCGCCGTATCGAGGGCCAGATCCGCGGCCTGCAGCGCATGGTCGACGAGGACGTCTACTGCATCGACATACTCACCCAGGTGTCCGCCTCCACCAAGGCGCTGCAGTCGTTCGCGCTGCAACTGCTGGAGGAGCACCTGCGCCACTGCGTCGCGGACGCGGCCGTCAAGGGCGGCGACGAGATCGACGCGAAGGTCAAGGAGGCGACGCAGGCCATCGCCCGTATGCTCCGGACCTGACCGGCCGTGTCAGGGACGGTCCGGCTCCGTCCGCGCCTCGGCCACCCTCAGCACCTCGTCGATGCTCTCCAGGCTGAGCCGCTCCTCGGCGTTGGAGGCGGCGATGATCAGCTCCCCGCAGAGTTCGATCTCGGCGAGCGCCACGTGGTCCTGTACCGGAACCGTCCCACCGCCGAGCGGTGCCACGCGCCTCACCTCGTCCCTGTCGTCACCGACTTCCTAGAGTAGGGAGCGCCCCACACACCGCGCATGGCACGGAAGGGCTAGTTCAGGCCGGTCACTCCCGGCCTCCTCCTGACCTCACTCATGGCCTCGCTCCGCGGCGATCCGGCCCGCGTAGATGTCCTCGCCCTCGGGAAGCCGTACGTCGGCCGGGACCCCGAAGTCGTACAGCAGCGTGGTCGAGGCGACCGCGACGGGTTCGTCCTGCCGGCCGTTGACGAAGCTGAACCGGTGGCGGAGCTTGCGGATCCGCCCCTCGTCGTCGAGGTAGGCGTCGAACGGCACCCGCGCGGTGGCGAACCCTTTCGCCGCCGCGCCCAGCGCCTCCCGGTTCGCCTCCGAGGCGTCCCGCGAGGCGTGCCGCAGGTCGGCGGTCCCCCGGTAGTGGCGCACCTTCGCCCCCGCGACCTCGGTCCGCTCCACGAACGTCGCCGACCGCGTCCCGCGCAGCACCTCGGCGGCGGCGAACGGATCGGTGGCCCCGCCGGTGACGAGGTTCCCGTCGGACAGCGTCCCGGTGTCCACCCGCACCCACTTGTCGGCGGGCACCCCGGCCCCCCGGTTCTTCATGAAGAGCGCGCCGGGTGCGAGCAGTTCGGTGATGGGCCGCCGGACGACCTTCCCGGCCGGATCCCGCGGCAGCAGCACCCTCAGCCGCCCGAGCCGCTTGCGGTAGTCGTACACGCCCTCGCCCCGGATGGTGACCCGGGTCCCGCCGGTCGCCATCTCCAGGGAGGTGGTCGCCTTGGAACTCCCGGCGTCCACGAGCGCGTCGGCGGCCCCCCTCAACACCCGCACCGGGTCCCCGACGGGAACCTCTTGGCTCAAGGCGTCACTTCTCGCACAGCCCACGCCACCGAGCCCCAGACAGCACACCACCCCGATCCCAGCCACCACGCCGCGCATCCGAGCCATGCCCGGTTAACGACCGATAAAAGGCCCCGTCACGCCGGCGAGCAGGGCGCTACCGTGGTCGACGTGCCGCACCAGGACGACGCCCCGCCCCCCGCCCCCCACTCCACGACCACCACCGAACAGGGCCCCTTCTGCACGGCCCACTGCACCTGCGGCTGGCGAGGCCCAGCCAGAAGAGCCAGAAGCCAAGCCAGAAAAGACGCCGCGAACCACACGGGCGAGTGACCCGACTGCACGTCGCTGCGGGCACCCCTGCCGCGTAACTGCGGGCAATCGTGCCTCCCCCAGCGCCTTAAAGGCCTGGGAGGTACCCCCAGGGCGGCACGGGTGGGCGGTGGGGGTACCTCCCGCTCGAGCGAAGCCGAGAGTGGGGGAGGCACCTCGTAAGCGCCGAGCCGCGCAAACCACCCCCCGCCCGGCAACAGAAGCGGCTCAGGCCGCCAGGTCCCGCTGCTCCGCCCCCGGCGCCCCACTCCGCGAGGCCCCCGGAGCAACCCGCCCCCGCTCGACCTTCCGCCGCGCGGAAACCAGCCACCCACCCCGAGGCGACCGCTCGATCGCCCGCATCAACGGCGTCAGCAACGCCATGGCAACGGGCGACAACAGCAACGCGACAGCCGTACCGAGCGCAAGCCCACCCACGACGTCCGTCGGATAGTGCACACCCATGTAGACCCGGATGAACCCGCCCAACACCCCCAGCACCAGCCCGACAACCCCGAGCCGCCGGTTGACCAGGAACAACCCCACCGCCAACGCCATGCAGAGCGTCGCGTGGTCACTGACGAACGAGTAGTCGTTCTTCCCGTCGACCAGGACCTCGAGCCCCTCATGGTCGAGGAAGGGCCGGCGCCTCTCCACGAACCCACGTATCGGCACGTTCACCAGGACCGCGACGCCCGCCGCGAGCGGGGCCCACACCAGACCCGCCACGGCCGGAGCCGCATCCTCGCCGCCCCGCCGTCTGACACCCCACCAGCACCACACCAGCAGCCCCACCAAGGCGAACAGCAGGCCGAACTCGCCCACGAACTCCATGACGTGGTCGAACCACGTCGGTGCGGCCTTCGCCAGGCCATTGATGTCATAGAGCAGGTCGACGTCGGGGTTCGACCCGGAATCGGCGAGTCCAGCCATGGTGCTGCGGCCCCTTCGTCATGTCTTCCGGCGCACGGTTCGCACGCCGCTCCTGCCACCCCCGTGGTTTGTAGATCCGCTCGTTCGATCGGCTACGACAACAGGAACGCACGGCCCCCGTTGATACGTTCCACACTCCACCGAATGATCACGCAGACGTTATCGAAGAGAGATACGTCTCCGCAGCTCAGGGGGTGGGTTGACGTTCCGCTCACACCGTGGTGGGCAGTGCTTTCGCGCCATCTTCGGTGACCCGGGTGGCACCGAAGTAGTCAGGTGTGTCGATCGGGTCGAATCGGATCACGGCCCCGGTCCGGGGCGCGTCGATCATGTACCCACCGCCGACATAAATGCCCACATGCCGGATGGCCCGGGAATTGGTGAGGTCGTCCGAGAAGAACACCAGGTCACCCGGCAGCAGTTCGTCCCGGCTGGGATGCGGCCCCGCGTTGTACTGATCGTTCGCCACACGCGGCAGCGTGATCCCCACACTCTCGTACGCGGCCTTGGTCAACCCGGAACAGTCGAACCGTCCGCCCTGCTCAGGCGTACCGTTACCGCCCCACAGATACAGCGTCCCGAGCTTCGACTGCGCGTACGAGATCGCCCCGGCAGCCTGCTTCGACGGATCCACCCGCCCCACCGGCGCGGCGAAGCTCTCCTCCAGCGCCCGGATCCGCTTGACGTAGTTCTGCGTCTCCTTGTACGGCGGCACGCCCCCGTACTTGATCACCGCGTAGGCCCCCGCGTTGTACGAGGCGAGCATGTTTTCGGTCAGATTCCCGCCGACGTCCTTCACATAGGACGCGAGCGAGCAGTCGTACATCGCCGCCGACGGGATCGCGTCCGCCGGGTCCCATACGTCGCGGTCCCCGTCCCCGTCCCCGTCGATCCCGTGCGTGGCCCACGTACCGGGGATGAACTGGGCGATGCCCTGCGCCGCCGCGTGGCTCTGCGCCTTCGGGTTGAACCCGCTCTCCTGGTAGAGCTGGGCGGCGAGCAGGGCCGGGTTGATGGCCGGGCAGGAATTGCCCCACTTCTGCACGAGCGCCTGGTACGCGGCCGGCACGCTCCCCTTGGCGAGGGTCTTGGCCGCCCCGCCCCCCACTCCGTTGACGAGGTTCCCGGCGACGACGTAGACCCCGACGGCAAGCAGCATCACGAAGGCGAGCGCGGAACTGACGGCGATCCCCGCCGCGACCCATGCCTTACGCACCGTCAACCGCCCCTCGTCGTCCGGCAGTCCACCGCCGCACGTCAGTGTAGAGGCGACACCCGCCCTTCGGAATGATCACAGAGGACTTTGGCGCGGTTGCTACGGCAGGCCGCTCCAGCCGCATTCCGCCCACAGCACCTTCCCGCCGGAGGGTCCTCCCTGT
Source organism: Streptomyces sp. NPDC051740 (assembly GCF_044453165.1). Taxonomy (NCBI): domain Bacteria; kingdom Bacillati; phylum Actinomycetota; class Actinomycetes; order Kitasatosporales; family Streptomycetaceae; genus Streptomyces; species Streptomyces sp. NPDC051740. Next base: position 324,353 of record NZ_JBITCL010000007.1, read on the forward strand.
TCACCCAGCAGCGAGGCACCCCAGGAGTCGGCGTACGCCCGTACGAGGGCCAGACCCCGTCCGCCCTCCGAGGCTTCGTGCGGCATGACACCGTGAGCGAAGCCGGCGCCCAGCCCGGAGGGGACGGTCGGGTCCTTGTCCCACACGCCCACCCGGAGCCGGCCGGACCTGGTCGGGCGGATGTGCAGCGCGTACGGACCGCCGGTGTGCAGATGGGCGTTGGTCAGCAGCTCCGAGGCGAGCAGCTCGGCGGTGGGGGCGAGTTCGCCGAGCCCGTAGGCGGCCAGTACGGACCGCAGGGTGGAGCGGGCGATCCCCGGTGAGCGTGGATCGCGCGAGAGGTGGAGGGTGTAGGACCAGGGCGGGGCTACGGTGGACATGGAAGTCTCCGATCAGTGAGGGCGGTTGGGTGAGTGTGAACGGTTGCCCAGTGGCATGCCGACCCGTCGATCGGTGCGCTTCTGGGCGGGGCGCCTGCAACTAAGCTAGCCGGAAACGTAAAACCCTTTACACGGTTCTAACGAAACCCCACATACTGCACTCGTGTGAGTGACATGCACGGCAAGGAGGCGGACCAGCCCGTGAGAAGCAATCCGACGGGTCGCCAGCTTCGCTTGGGCGCTGAACTGCGCAAACTCCGGGAGCGCGCGGGCCTGACGGCCGTCGAGGCCGGTCAACTCCTCGGCGTCAAGCCGAACCAGATCAGCAACATAGAGGCGGGACGAGCGGGCGTGAGCCCCGAGCGCGTCCGCGCCATGGCCTGCCACTACGACTGCGCCGACAAGGCCCTCGTCGAAGCCATCGCCGGAATGACGGGCGAGCGCAGGCGCGGCTGGTGGGAGGAGTACCGCGACCTCCTGTCGCCCGCGCTACTCGACCTGGCCGAGCTTGAGCACCACGCCACCCACCTGCGCGGCTCCGTGACCGTCCACATCCCCGGGCTTCTGCAGACCACCGATCACGCCCGTTCCCTGTTCCGTCAGGTCGTGCCCGAACTCGCGCCGCCCGACATCGAGCACCGCGTCTCGTTCCGCATCAAGCGCCAGACCGTGATCTACCGGGACAACCCGACGCCGTACCTGGCACTCATTCACGAAGCCGCGCTGCGCATGCAGTTCGGGGGCTCCTCCATCGCCGGAGCACAACTGCGGCACCTGCTGGACATGAGCGAGCGGGAACACATCACCATCAAGGTGATCCCGTTCGCCGCCGAAGGCTTCCCGGGGTCGGGGCAGTCGATCTTCTACTCGTGCGGACTCGTCCCCCAGCTCGACACGGTCCACCTCGACCAGTCACACGGCCCCACCTTCCTCGATGCCGAGGCCCAGCTCGGTAAGTACCGCGCCGTCCTGGAGCGGGTGGAAACTCGCGCCCTCACCCCCGAGAAGTCACGGGACCTCATCCGCACCATCGCCCAAGACCTCTGAAGGGAACCGAGATGCCCCAGCTCACCTGGCAGAAGTCGTCGTACTGCGGCGAGGGCGACTCCTGCGTACACGTAGCCGCCACCCCCGCCGGGATCCACATAACCGAGTCCGCCGACCCCGGCGGAGCGATCCTCACCACCACCCCCGACGCCTTCCGCACCCTTCTCCACTCCCTCAAGGGAGAACCACGCCGGGACCCCCGGGCCCCCGCCCTCGAAGTGACCACCGCCGGCGACGACGACACCGTCCGCCTCCACGCCCCCGGCGCCCCCACCGTCACCACCGACCGCCGCCGCTGGGACGCCTTCGTGCAGGGCGTACGCGCGGGCGAGTTCGATCACTTCACGGCACAGCCCGATCAGGGCGCTCCAATGCCGAACGGAAGTCGTCACGGTTCGTTGTGATGAATCACCCAGCGTGATACACAGAGTGACGATACGACTCTTCACCCATCGGAACGCGCCCCTACCGGAGTACGGCGCGCGCCGGTGGCAAGCTATTCGTACGAAACCCGCCAACAGATGACGCCAAGTAGACATGCGACAGCCTCATCGTCGGCGACAATGAGGTCTGTCCCCTGCACCAACGCAGGGGGTGCAGAACTACCCATACAGGGGCGGTGACTTACATGTTCTTCGCGGCCGACGAGGGAGACATCAACACCATTATCGGCGGGATCGCTCCGGATTGGGGCCCCTTCGGCAGCCTGGGCAACGAGGCCAAGATCATGATCGAGGTGGTCATGGCGGTCGCCATCCTCCTCTGCCTGGGCATCGCCATCTGGGGGGCGGCCAAACAGCGCATCGGCGCCACCGCGTTGAGGGACACGTTCAGTGCCGAACAGGGCAAGGGCCTCATCATCGCGGGGCTCACGGGCGTCTTCATCATCGGCTCGCTCGGCACGCTGTTCACCATCGTGTACGGAATGGCCGTGTAGCCCCGTCCCATCGCTCCCGGCCGGGCACGCCCGGCACCCCCTCCATCCCACCCGCCCGTCGTGCCCACCGGCTGAGGTTGCGTTTCCCTGATGTCCAGTCACCACACCGCGTCCGCGCGGGGACCAGCACGGCTACCGTCGTACATGGAGTACGCGGAGTACGAGGTGTTTCCGCACGACGCTGAGGGGGCGTACGCGGTATGAGTCTCGGAGACGACACGGGCCAGACCCGCACCCGGATGCCGGAGCGGGGCGGCGATCCGTACGGCGGTGTGCGCAGAGGCGGCCGTTCGTCGTCGCGCAGCCTGGTGACGGTGGTCGGCGTGGTGGTCCTCCTGATCGCGGCGATCGCCTTCGCGAACCGTGGAGGCGGCGATTCCGCCGCGGAGGAGGGCGACGGCTCCGGCGACTCCCCCAAGTCGGCGGCGACGGCCCCGTCGGGCGAGAAGCCGGTGGACACGAAGGCGTCCGGCATCCCCTCGGGCTACGCCCACGACCGGCAGGGGGCGGAGAGCGCGGCGGCGAACTACGCGGTGGCGCTGGGCTCCGCCGAGATGTTCAACAAGGACCGGCGACACGAGATCGTCAACACCGTCTACACCCCGGATGCCGCCGCATCCCGGCAGGCCGACCTGGATCGGGCCTACTCGAACGCGGAGTTCCTGGCCAACATCGGCCTCGACAAGGACGGTCAAGCACCTGCCGGACAGACCTTCGTCTCCCGGGTTGTCCCCGTGGGCACCAAGGTGACGGCGTCCAGTGCGAGCGACGCCTCCGTCGAGGTTTGGTACACGTCGCTGTTCGGTCTGTCCGGCGAGGGCTCGACCAACCCGGTGATCGAGAGCTGGTACACCACCACGTACCAGCTGAAGTGGATCGACAACGACTGGAAAGTCACCGACTTCCAGCAGAAGGACGGACCAGTCCCGGTCGGGCGCGACCAGAAGGCCTCCACCGCCGACGACATGACGAAGGCTGTTGAGGAGTACGGAGGGTTCACGTATGCGCGCTAACCACCGCTTCCTCAAGTTCACGGCCGTCGTCGCCGCTGTGCAGGCCACGGCGGTGATGTTCGCCGCACGAGCCGCCGCCGCCCCGACTCCGACGCCGACTCCGACGGACAGCAGCGACCCCTGTGACCTCATCCGCGGCCCCGCCAAGGACTACTGCGAACGAGGCGAAAACGGCGGCGCCTCAACCGACGGCCCCTCCACCCTCAACGACCCCACCACCGCCCTCGACCCCCTCGCCTCCCTCGCCCAGGGCTGTGCCGACGCGGCGTCCTGGACCGTCAAGCAGCTCAGCAAAGCCGTCGACGAGACCGCGAACGTCGACTTCACGAACGCCCAGTTCCGTCAGCAGTACGCCATCGTCTTCGCGGCGTCGGCGATCCTCACCCTTGTGCTCTGGCTGCTCGCGGTCACCAAGCGGGCGGTGCGCGGTGTCCCCTTCACCACCGCCCTCTCCGAAGCCATCGGCTTCCTCTGGCTGACCGTGCTCGCCTCCGCCTTCACCCCGCTGATCCTCTACACGGTCGTGTCGGCGACCGACGGCGTCTCCGAGGTCCTGGCCAAGGCGACCGGCGCCCAGACGGACACGTTCTTCGGCACGTTCTCCGCCGCCCTCGAAAAGGGCGACGACATCGGCGGCGGCCCGATCATGCTGATCGTCGTCTCCCTCGTGTCGATCCTCGCCGCCGGCGTCCTCTGGCTGGAGCTCGTCATCCGCGCCGCCCTGCTCTACGTCGGCGCCCTCCTCGGCACCGTCGTCTACGCCGGCCTCGTGGACAAGAACCTGTGGGGCCACGTCCGCCGCTGGGCGGGCATCATGATCGCCGTGATCCTCGTGAAGCCCGTGATCGTGATCGTGCTCGGCCTCGCCGGGGCACTGTCCGCCGAGGACGGGCCCGGCGCCTTCTCCGCCGTGGTCTCCGGACTGGCGATCATCCTGCTCGCCATCTTCGCCTCCGCGATGATCTACCGCTTCGTCCCCGGCTTCGGTGACGAACTGGCCAACTCCCGCAACAACCGCCTCATGCAGGGTGCCGAAGGCAAGGCCGCCGCGGTCATGAGCTCCCCGGCGAGCCTGGTCTCCCAGGGCATCAAGACCCACAGCACCCGCGCCGACAACAACCACGGAGGCGGCGGCAGCCAGTCCACCGGCCCCCGCCCCTCCAACCCCGCCTCCGGCGGAGTCGCCGCGCACAGCTCGCGCCCGTCGAACGGCGGCGGAGCCGCCGCACCCGCACCCCGCTCGAGCAGCCCGGTGAACACCCCCCACGCCAGCAACACCCGCAACAGCAGTACCAACAGCACGGGAGGTGAAGGGCGTTGACGACCGAGTCCCACTTGTCCCATCCGGTCACGCCCCGCCGTACGTATCTGATCGGCCGCGCCCGGCCGAACGCGATCGTCGGCCGTAATCGCGAGACCGGTGAGATCGCGCTGATCGTCGTGGGCGCGTTCCTCGGCATGATGTGCGGACTCCTCGTCCCCGTCCTGTCCGTGCGGATCGTGCTGCTCGCGGGCCTCCCGATGCTGGCGCTGGCCGCGGTGTACGTGCCGTACAAGGGCCGCACCTTCTACAAGTGGTTCGAGATCAACCGCAGCTACAAGCGCACCGTGCGCCGCGGCACCACCTACCGCTCCGGCGCCGTCGAGGCCGGCACCCGGCTGGACGGGCGCGAGGTGGAGATCGGAACGCCGCCCGGAATCGGCAGGATCACCTGGCTCGCCGCGCCGTTCGGCCCGGACGAGATCGCCGTACTGCTGCACGCGGACCGCAAGACCGTCACCGCCGCCATCGAGATCGAGGGACCGGGCGTCGGCCTGCGCGACTCCGAGGACCAGGAAGCCCTCGTCGACCGCTTCGGCACCCTGCTCAAGCACGTCGCCAACGGCGACGGCTTCGTGACCCGCATCCAGATGCTGGCCCGCACCCTGCCCGCCGACCCCGACGCCCACGCCAAGGACGTCTCCGTCCGCGGCGACGACAAGTCGCCGCCGTGGCTGCAGCAGTCGTACGACCAGCTCCAGTCGATGGTGTCGACCAGCAGCGAGCAGCACCGCGCCTACCTCGTCGCCTGCATGCACTACACGCGCGAACTGGCCGCCGAGGCCAACGCCATGGCGCGGGCGATGCGCAGCCAGGGCGGCGGCAAGGTGGACCGGGACGCGGGGCTCGCCGTCGTCATGGCCCGTGAACTGACCGACATCTGCTCCCGGCTCCAGGAGGCCGACATCCGCGTACGGCAGCCGCTCGGCCAGAGCAGGCTGTCCTCGCTGATCCACGGCATGTACGACCCGGACCACCCGATCGACCACATCCAGGCGATGACGCAGCGCAACGCCTGGCCGGCCGAGCTGGACGCCATGGAGCCCACCTACCTCCAGGCCAAGACCCGCGAGTCCGCCACCCGCGCCCCCTGGTGCCACGCCACGGCCTGGATCAAGGAGTGGCCGATGACCCCGGTGGGCGTCAACTTCCTGGCCCCCCTCCTCGTCCACACCCCGGACGTGATCCGCACGGTCGCCGTCACCATGGACCTCGAACCCACCGAGGTCGCCATCGAGCGGATGCTGACCGAGAAGACCAACGACGTGGCGGAGGCGTCCCGCGCCGCCAAGATGAACCGCACCGTCGACCCGCGCGACATGGCCGCCCACAGCCGCCTGGACCAGCGCGGCGAGGACCTCGCCAGCGGCGCCGCCGGCGTCAACCTGGTCGGCTACATCACCGTCTCCTCCCGCAACCCCGAGGCCCTGGCCCGCGACAAGCGGACCATACGGGCGTCGGCCGGAAAGTCGTACCTGAAGCTGGAGTGGTGCGACCGCGAGCACCACCGCGCCTTCGTGAACACACTCCCGTTCGCCACCGGCATTCGAAGGTAGGGGCTGAGCCGATATGCGGGATCCGCTGTCCGTCGTCACCGACGCCTTCACGTCCTTCCTGTTCGGGAAGGTCGAGACGACACGGCTGCCGGTACGCACGTCCACCGGCCAGGCGCAGGCGGTCTACCTTCCGACCGCCGCCCCCGGCCTCGGCGACTCCGGCGTCATCATCGGCCGCGAGGTCTACTCCGGCAAGGGCTACATCTACGACCCCTTCCAGCTCTACGGCCAACAACTCCCCGCCCCGCACTGGTTGGTCCTCGGCGAGTCCGGCAACGGCAAGTCGGCCCTGGAGAAGACGTACGTCCTGCGGCAACTGCGCTTCCGCGACCGCCAGGTCGTCGTCCTGGACGCCCAGGGCGAGGACGGCGCCGGTGAGTGGAACCTCATCGCGCAGGAGCTGGGGATAACGCCGATCCGCCTGGACCCGATGGCCGCGCTCGACAAGGGCATCCGGCTCAACCCGCTGGACCCGTCGATCACGACCACCGGGCAGCTGGCGCTGCTGCGGACCATCATCGAGGTCGCGATGGGGCACGGCCTGGACGAGCGTTCCGGCTTCGCCCTCAAGGTCGCGCACGCCTACGTCAACGAGTCCATCGTCGAACGCCAGCCCGTCCTCTCCGACATCGTGGAACGGCTGCGCCACCCGGAACCGGAGTCCGCGGAGGCGATGAACGTCCCCATAGACGACGTACGGGCGTGGGGCCTGGACGTCGCCCTGGTCCTGGACCGCCTCGTCGACGGTGACCTGCGCGGCATGTTCGACGGCCCGACGACCGTCGGCATCGACCTCGACGCGCCGCTCATCGTCTTCGACCTGTCCCACATCGACCGCAACTCCATCGCCATGCCGATCCTCATGGCGATCGTCGGAGTGTGGCTGGAGCACACCTGGATCCGCCCCGACCGGAAGAAGCGCATCTTCCTGGTCGAGGAGGCCTGGCACATCATCAACAGCCCGTTCGTGGCGCAGTTGTTCCAGCGGCTGCTGAAGTTCGGGCGGCGGCTCGGTCTGTCGTTCGTCGCGGTCGTCCACCACCTGTCCGACGTGGTGGACGGGGCGGCGGCGAAGGAGGCCGCGGCCATCCTGAAGATGGCGTCGACCCGGACCATCTACGCCCAGAAGGCGGACGAGGCGAGGGCGACGGGCCGGGTGCTCGGCCTGCCCAGGTGGGCGGTGGAGATCATCCCGACGCTGACGCCCGGTATCGCGGTGTGGGACGTCAACGGCAACGTCCAGGTGGTCAAGCACTTGATCACCGAGACCGAACGCCCGCTGGTCTTCACCGACCGCGCGATGACCGAGTCCTCCGCCGACTTCAACGACGACGCCCTGCGCGCCGCCGAACGGGAGGCGGAGGAGCGGGCGGCGGCCTTCGTGGAACAGCACGTCGGCGACTCCGAATCGACGGTGGCGTAGAGGGAGCACGCGTGAGACCGGACGACCACCGTGAGCACGGCCGGGCCGGCGGCCAGGGCGGCGGCATCCCCGACGGGCTGCTGATCGGCATCCTCGCGTTCCTCATCGGCGTGACCACCATGGTGTGGACGGCCACGGGCCTCGCGGGCCTCCTCGCCCACGGCCACTGGCCGTCCGGCGTCACCTTCGCCCGCACCCCGGTGGCCATGCGCCACCTCGTCGCCGACCCGCAGAACCTCCCCGCCGCCTGGCCGGACACCCCGGAGGCCGACCTCTCGGGGTACGGCCTCGTCTGGGGCCTGCTCATCGGCCAGCTGATGATCCTGACCGTCCTGACGGTGTTCGCCGTGGGCACGGTGGCCCGCTGGAGAGCGGTACGGGCACGACGCCGGGCGGAACGGACGACGGGCGGCACGCAGCGGCGGCCGAAGCCGGAGCACCCGTACGAACGGGGGAGCCGGCCGGAGGCGGAACACCTGCCCGAACAGGAACCGCGGCCGACGCCGAAGCACCTGCACGAGGTACCGACCCCGAGAGGGCCCGAGCAGGAGACGCCGGCACCGGAGCCGGTGCGGGCACCGGCACCTCAGCAGTCACCCACACCGCAGGAAGCGGCGTTCACTTCCCTGTCCGAGGGTGAACGGACGGGCGGGCGGGAAACACCCCGCCCCGAAGGCGCGGGGCTGCTCTACGGCCCCCCGGCCACCCGCCACACCACCGCGACCCAGGCCGTACGCGACGCGGAGGGCCCCGCCCTCGTCCTCACCTCCAACCCCACCCTCTGGCACGACACCAAGGACGCCCGCGCCAAACTCGGCCCCACCCACCTCTACGACCCCACCCACCTCTGCGACACCCCGGCCCGCCTCCACTGGTCCCCCACCGCCGGCTGCGAGGACAAACGAACAGCCGCCGCCCGCGCGGCAGCCCTCCTCACCCCCGTCCGCCCCACCTCCCGCCTCGACCAGGCGGTCAGCGACACCGCGGAGACCCTGCTCCGCAGCTACGTCCACGCCGCCGCCGTGGACGGCCGTACGATCCGCCACGTCCACCGCTGGTCCCAGGGCCTCCAGGTACACGACGCCGTACGCATCCTCCGCACCAACCCCAAGGCCGCCCCCGGCGCCGCCGGCGAACTCGAGGCGGCCCTCACGGCGCACCCCGAGCGCCGGGACATGGCCCAGCAGCTGACCACCCGCGCCCTGGCCGCGCTCTCCACGGTCAATGTCCGCGAGGCCTGCACTCCCAACCGAACTGATGCCCTCGCCTTGGATTCCTTTGTCCACGAAGGGGGCACGCTTTATGTCGTGGGTGAATCCATCGAGGACCCCCGTACCAGTCCGGGCGCGATGCCCCTGCTGACGGCCCTCGCCTCACACGTGGTCGAGCACGGCCGGCGCATGGCCGAACGGTCATCCTCCGGTCGGCTCGACCCACCACTCACCCTCGTCCTGGACGACGTGGCGGCCGTGGCCCCACTCCCCCAGCTCCCGGACCTGCTCACCACCGGCACGCACCACGGCATGCCCACCCTGGCCCTGCTCCGCTCCCGCGAACAGGCCAGATCCCGCTGGCCCCACACCGAACTACCGGTCTGACCTGCCCTGCCGGTCTGCCCTGCCGGCCTGTCTACCGGTCCGGCACCGGCCGCTCCACGGCCAGCTCCAGTTCCAGGTCGTCCGGTTCGTCCCCCAGCGACATGGTCACCCCGGTCTCGACGAAACCCGCCTTGCGGTAGGACCCCAGCGCCCGTGCGTTGTCCGCGTGCACGAGGAGCCGCACACGCTCCGCCCCGCGCCCACGCCCACTCCAGCGCGGTCTCGAACAGCGCCTTCGCCAGCCCGCTCCCCCGGTACCCGGGAGCCACGTACACGCCCACCAGATGCCCCTGCCGCCGCGCGACGACGGACCCGGTCCAGTCCGTCGTACCGGCCTCCTCGATCAGCACGGCCGCGTGGGCGACCCAGCTCCCGTCCCCCGCCTCGGCGATGTGCGCGACCGGGTCCCGCAGCGCGGTGAGCCGCAGTTCCCTCGACGCGGCCCACTCCTCCGCGCGTACCGGCCGGATCACACAGTCATCGACGGACATCGCGTTCATGGCCGCCACCGTAGTACCGGGGTACCACCGCCCTCACCCGGAATACGGCCCGCGGTCCGACGCCCACCGCCCCCGCGTGGACGAGCATCGAAGCATGATCACGGCACAGGACCTCACCAAACGCTATGGCGACCGGACCGTCGTCACCGATCTGTCCTTCACCGTCCGCCCCGGCACCGTCACCGGCTTCCTCGGTCCGAACGGCGCCGGCAAGTCCACCACCATGCGGATGATCCTCGGCCTGGACGCCCCCACCCGCGGCCGTGCCACCGTCGGCGACCGCGCCTACGCCGCCCACCCCGCGCCCCTCACCGAGGTCGGCGCCCTGCTGGAGGCCCGCTCCGTCCACCCGGGCCGCACCGCCCGCCACCACCTGCGCGCCCTCGCCCTCACCCACGGCATCCCGAAGAGCCGCGTCGAGCACGTCCTGGGCCTCACCGGCCTCACCGAGGTGGCGGACCGCCGGGTCAAGGGCTTCTCCCTCGGCATGGGCCAGCGCCTCGGCATCGCCGCCGCGCTGCTCGGCGACCCGGCCACCGTCATCCTCGACGAGCCGGTCAACGGCCTCGACCCGGAGGGCGTCCTGTGGATCCGCACCCTCCTCAAGTCCCTGGCCGCCGAGGGCCGTACGGTCCTGGTCTCCTCCCACCTGATGAGCGAGATGGCCCTCACCGCCGACCACCTGGTCATCATCGGCCGCGGCCGGCTCCTCGCCGACACCACGGTCACCGACTTCGTACGCCACTCCGGCGCGGGCACCGTCAAGGTCGTCACCCCGGACGCCGCCGATCTCGTACGCCACCTCACCGCGCCCGGCGTCACCGTCACCGCCGACGCCCCCGGCAGCCTCACCGTGCACGGCACCGACGCCGAGCACATCGGCCGCACGGCCGCCGCCCACGGCATCCCCCTCTTCGAACTCACCCCGAACACCGCCTCCCTGGAGGAGGCCTTCATGGACCTCACCCACGACGCGGTCGAGTACTCCACCACCCTGGAAGGAGCAGCCGCGTGACCACCGCCACCGCCGACCGGCCCCACCGGATCACCCCGGCCCGCGTCCTGCACTCCGAATGGCACAAGCTGTGGACGCTCCGCTCCACCTGGGTCAACCTCTCCGTCACCGGCGCCCTCACCGTCGGCATGGGCGTCGGCATCAGCGCCGCCTACGACGGCACCGGCGAGGGCGGCCTCGACCCGGTCGTCTTCGTCCTCCTCGGCACCCAGTTCGCCACCATCACCCTGGCCGTCCTGGGCGTCCTCGCCACCGCCGGCGAGTACTCCACCGGCCAGATCCGCGCCACGATGACGGCCGTCCCGCGCCGCCTGCCCGTCCTGTGGTCCAAGGCCGCCGTCCTCGCCGCCGTCGCCTTCCCGCTGTGCCTGCTGACCAACCTGTTCGTCTTCCCCCTGGCCCAGGCCTTCCTCACCGGCACCGACCAGTCGGCCGCCCTCGGCGACCCGGGCGTCCTGCGCGGCCTCGCCGGAAACGCGGCCGCCCTCACCCTCCTCGCCGTCATGGCCCTCGGCCTCGGCGCCGTCGCCCGCTCGGTCCCCCTCGCCCTCGGCGTCTACATCGCCCTGGTGATGATCGTCCCTGAGTTGCTGCACATGCTCCCCTACGCCGTCGTCGACGACGCCGTCCAGTACTTCCCCGCAAGGGCCCTGGAGTCCGCCACCGCCGCCCGTCCCGGACCGGATGCGGCAACCCCGGGCGCGGCCCTGCTCGCCCTCACCCTGTGGGCGGCGGTCTCCCTCACCCTGGCCGCGACCACCCTGCGCCGCCGGGACGTCTGACCATGGCCCCCATCGTGTTCCCCCGGGCGGACGCACCCGCCACCATGGACCTCGTGACGAACGAGCGGGAGTCTCCGACGGGGGTACGGACGACGGAGCCCCTCACCCAGTACACGCAACGCGTCAACCAGCGGGTGCGCGCCTTCGACCGGCGCCACCCCCTGCTGTGGGACGCGCACGTCACCGGCTTCTGGGTGACGGCCGCCCTCATCGACTACGTCGGCGACGGCTGGCGCAACGTCACCCACAACCCCGACGCCCCCGGCTGGCTCCTCCTCGTTCTGAGCCTCGGCCTGTCCGCCCCGCTCCTCCTGCGCCGCACCCATCCGGCGGCGGTCCTGCTCGCCACGGCCCCGTTCGCCCTGGCCAACGCCTGGTCCGGCACCGCGCTCCAGGCAGCCCTGCTGCAACTCCTCGTCATCTACCACATCGCCCTGCGCGTCCCCCTGCGCAACCTGTGGTGGGCGGCGGCCCTGATGCTCGCCCCCGTGATGGTCTCCACGGCCCGCTACGGCGAGGGCGAGTGGCACCAGCAGATCGGCTCGCACCTCACGTCCATCGCCGTGGCCGTCCTCATCGGCATCACGGTCCGCACCCGCCAGAACTACACCGAGGCCCTGGAGGACCGCGCCCGCCGCCTGGAGGTCGAACGCGACCAGCAGGCCCAGCTCGCCGCCGCCACCGAACGCGCCCGCATCGCCCGCGAGATGCACGACATCATCGGCCACAACCTGTCCGTCATCACGGGCCTCGCCGACGGCGGCAAGTACGCGGCCCGCAAGTCCCCGGAACGCGCCGCCCAGGCCCTGGACGCCATCGGCACCACCAGCCGCCAGGCCCTCGGCGAGCTCCGCCGTCTCCTGGACGTCCTCCGCGACGACGACACCGCACACCCCGCCGAACGGGCCCCCCAGCCCGGCCTCACCGACCTGGACCAGCTCATCGACGGCGTCCGCAGCGCGGGCCTGCCCGTCCACACCCGTGTGGAGGGCCGGGCTGCCCTCCCTCCTGGCCGCCAGCTCACCGTGTTCCGGGTCGTCCAGGAAGCCCTCACCAACACCCTCAAGCACGCCGGCCCCGAAACGACCTCCGAGATCTCCATTACCCACGGGGACAAGGGCGCCGTCACCGTCACCATCACCGACACCGGAAAGGGCACACCGCCCTCCACCCCGTCCGACGGCCGTGGCATCCCCGGAATGCGCGAGCGAACAGCCCTGTACGGCGGCACACTTGAGGCCGGCCCACGCCCGCACCCCGAGCAGGGCTGGCGCGTCCGTCTGCACCTTCCGGAGGAATCCCCGCAGTGACCACCGTCCTCATCGCCGACGACCAGCCCCTCCAGCGTTTCGGCTTCCGCATGCTCCTGGAGAGCCAGGACGACATGACGGTCCTGGGCGAGGCGTCGAACGGCAGCGAAGCGATCCGCATGACGGCGGAACTGCACCCCGACGTGGTCCTGATGGACATCCGCATGCCCGGCCTGGACGGCATCGAGGCCACCCGCCGCATCGTCGCCACCGGCGACCGCACCCGCGTCCTCATCCTGACGACGTTCGACCTGGACGAGTACGCCCACGCCGGCCTCCGCGCGGGCGCCTCCGGCTTCCTCGTCAAGGACGCCCGGCCGGAGGAACTCCTCTCCGGCATCCGCTCCGTGGCGTCCGGGGACGCGGTCGTCGCCCCCAGCCTGACCCGCCGTCTCCTCGACGCCTACGCCCGGCATCTGCCGGCCGGTGACGGCACCGTGGACGTCTCCCCCGACGACGCACGTCTGTCCGCCCTCACGGAGCGGGAACGCGAGATCCTCACGGTCATCGGAAAGGGCTGGACGAACACCGAGATCGCCGCCCGCCTCCACCTGGCCGAGTCCACGGTGAAGACCCACGTGGGCCGGATACTCGCGAAGACCGGCTCACGGGACCGCATCCAGGCGGTGATCCTGGCGTACGACGCGAAACTGGTGGAGCCGTCCTGAAACGCAGAAAACCCCCGTGCCGAAGGGCACGGGGGTTTTCTCAATATTTGTTCGGCGGCGTCCTACTCTCCCACAGGGTCCCCCCTGCAGTACCATCGGCGCTGTAAGGCTTAGCTTCCGGGTTCGGAATGTAACCGGGCGTTTCCCCTACGCTATGACCACCGAAACACTATGAAACAGACAACCGCACCACGCCGTGAGACGTGGGGTTGTTCGTGGTTTCAGAACCAACACAGTGGACGCGAGCAACTGAGGACAAGCCCTCGGCCTATTAGTACCGGTCAACTCCACACGTTACCGTGCTTCCATATCCGGCCTATCAAC